>JBBSLA010000080.1:0-12005 GCA_038255665.1 Lysobacterales bacterium
CATCCCGAACTCGGAAGTGAAACGCACCTGCGCCGATGGTAGTGTGGTCTCATCCATGCAAGAGTAGGTCATCGCCAAGGGCCTCAAAGCAAAACCCCCCGAGTCAAACTCGGGGGGTTTTTGTTGTGCGACGTTTGGGCATTTGCGGAGGATCAGGTGCCGTTCCATCCTCAATTGGTATGTGTTTGCGGACAAACTATGGAACCTTCGCGTAGGTACCTTTCAATGTCACGCCCACGATAATGTTGCCGGAGCGGCACTCGTAGTCGGTCGGGCTCTTTGATTCGACTTTCTTGTAATAGCTGACGATGTCGACGACGGCATTCGCGCCGAGTCGCTTGGCCGATTCCTGGAGCGACACCAGCGCCGACAGTGCCGCCCAGCGACAGCCGAACTCATCGCTCTTGCCGACGCTGTTGGTTTTCTTGTTGGAGACATCCGAACTCATTCGCTTCAGGATTTTCGGGGTCTTCTGGCCGGCCAGGTAGAACTTGACCGATCCGTCGAGCTGGCCCTTTGCCTCGGGCATGTCGATCACGTCACGCAGCGGATAGTGCTGCACGGTTTCGCGGGCAAGCAGCGGTGCGCTCAGGAACAGGGTCATGGCGCATGCGGCGCCGATCGAGTATTTCACGGGAACCTCCTTTGGATAGTGGGATGCCCATCGCATCCCTGCCGATGCGGGCGATCCCGCGGAAAGTTTGATTCACTCTTGATCGTTTCAATCGCGCCAACGCTGGAACACCAGCGAGGTGTTGATGCCGCCGAACGCGAAGTTGTTGCTCATCACAAACTCGGTTTGCAGGGATCGTCCTTCACCCCGGATGTAGTCGACTTCCCCGCAGCGTGGATCGATCGTACGAAGGTTGGCGGTAGGTGCAAACCATCCACCATTCATCATCTCGATGCTCATCCACGCCTCCAGCGCGCCACAGGCGCCAAGCGTGTGGCCCATGTAGCTTTTAAGTGACGAGATCGGAATACGTTCGCCAAAAACGGCATGCGTTGCTTGCGATTCGGCGACATCGCCATGCTCGGTCGCGGTGCCATGTGCATTCACGTAGCCAATGTCTGACGACGCAAGCCCGGCCTCGTCCAGTGCCAGTCGCATTGCCTGTGCCATCGTGGCTGCTTGCGGCTGGGTCACGTGGCGACCATCGCTGTTCGTACCAAAGCCGACCAATTCGGCCAGGATATTCGCGCCGCGCGCGCGCGCATGTTCCAGTTCTTCCAGTACCAGTGTGCAGGCGCCTTCACCCAGCACCAGTCCGTCGCGTTCGGCATCGAACGGTCGCGGTGTCATCTCGGGTTGGTCGTTGTGCTGGGCGCTGGTCGCGAACAAGGTGTCGAACACCGCCGCCTGGGTGACGTCGAGCTCCTCCGCGCCACCAGCGAGCATGGCAATCTGGCGGCCGGACTGGATCGCTTCGTAAGCATAGCCAATGCCCTGGCTGCCCGACGTGCACGCGCTCGATGTGGTGATGATGCGTCCATTGATCGCGTGGAATACGCCGATGTTGACCGCTGCGGTATGCGACATCATTCGCAAATAGGTCGTCCCATTGACACCCTCGGTTGTCTTGTCGATCAACATTCGACCGAATTCGGCCAAGGCATTTGGAGAGCCTGACGACGATCCGTACGACACGCCCATCTTTCCACTGGAAAGTAGCGGATCCCCAACAAGCCCTGCGTCGATCAAAGCCAGTTCGCTGGCCCGGGTCGCCATGAGCGCGACGCGACCCATGCTGCGCGTTGTCTTTCGGTTGTAGCGATCGGCGGGCAACTCGAATGGGGCAGCACGGGCTCCGACCTGGGTATTAAGCCCATCGTACTGGGCCCAGTCGTCGATCCGGCTGACCGCGTTGCGGCCCGAGCGCAAGTGCGCCTCGACGGTCGGCCAGTCATGGCCGAGAGGGCTGATCGCACCCGTGCCGGTCACAACTACGCGTTTAAGGTCTCGCGCTCGTCGAGCGTCACTACGTTCCCCCGCTTCCGTCATCCGAACATACCCCCATTTACCGAAATTACCTGACGGGTGATGTAGGCCGCGTCCGCTCCAACCAGAAAACTGACCGCCGCGGCGACCTCGTCAGGTTGACCGAGTCGGCGGACAGGAATCATCGCCAGCGCATGCTCACGAACGTGATCCTCGACCATGTCGGTCTCGATCAAGCCCGGCGCGACACAGTTGACCGTGATCGCCCGGCTTGCCAACTCGACAGCCAGCGCCTTGGTGGCGCCGATGATGCCAGCCTTCGCCGCGCTGTAATTGACCTGGCCACGATTGCCAACCAGCCCCGAGACCGACGCCATGGTGACGATACGACCGGGCTTGCGTCGACGCACCAGCGGCATCGTCAACGGATGCAGCACGTTGTAGAACGCATCCAGGTTCGTATGCACGACGGCGTCCCAATCTTCGCCCCGCATCGCCGGAAAAGCATAGTCTCTGGTGATACCTGCGTTGCAAACCACGCCGTAGGGACAGCCGTGTTCGTCAATGTCGGCCAGCAACACCCGTGCGGATTCGGCGCGATCGGCGACATCGAAAACCAGTAGCCGAGCGGAGCGCCCCAGCTCGCGAATCGATGCCGCAACGGCATTTGCGTCGTCGACGCGCTCACGACAATGAAGCACCAAGTCATAGCCGTCGCGGGCCAGCCGCAGCGCGATGGCGCGACCGATACCGCGACTGGACCCGGTGACCAATATGGTGTTGTCGGCTAGCAAGTGCGTTCCTTGTTGTCTTGGTAAATCACAGTCGCAGGAACTCGGTGGGATCATCCGGCTCGAACACGTTCAGCGCGACCTTGACCAATTCCTGATCGCCATTGCTGATCGTGCAGTTGAACTGGCCCATGCCATTATCGGCGAGAAACTCGCGGCGAATCGCGACTGTCAGGCACATGCCCGACGTAAAACGGGAGACGGCGCTGGTGTAATTCCTCGTCCCAAGCAGCAGGCCAATTTTAGGCACACCGCCTCGCGCTCTCGCGCGACAGCCCGCCCATGCTGCAATGGCCTGCGCCATGTACTCAATGCCAACCCAGGCGCCGACGCCGTAGCCGTCGTCGAAGAGACCGCCGTTACGCACGGTTACTTCGGCGACGAGGTGCTCGTCACCGGCATCGATGACCCGGTCGAGCAGGCACATCGGCCCCCTGTGCGGCACGAGTTCTTCAATCGGATAGGTGCTCGCATCGCGCATCAATCGGCTCCGAGGATCAGGCTGGCATTGCTGCCAGCGAAGGCGCACGAACTGCTCGGGACGTGTTGCAAAGGACGACCACGTCGACTCCCTGGTTCGATGCCAGACCGTTTTGGCGGATCGAAAGCGCCGCCCCAATAATTCGCTGGCAGTTGGCCATCGGGATTGTCGGCCAGCGCCGCCCAGGCAGTCGCCCCCTTGATCGATGACGCCGCGCCGAGGGTATGGCCGGGCAATGGTTTGGTGGAACTGACCGGCGTCGACTCGCCTAAAACGGCAGCGACCGCCTTGGCTGCCATCGCGTCATTCCGCGGAGTCGCAGCGCCGTGCAAGTTGATGTAGTTGATCGCCGACGCCGAGAGGCCGGCGCACGACAGCTTGCGCAGCAGGCCGGTCGCGACCGCGCCGGAGGGGCCGGCACCGACGATGAGGACTTCGGTTTGTTCGACTTTCATGGCACTCCCGGGCGTGGTGGGTGATCTAGCGATTCCCGTCACCTGTGGCGACCTCGCCGCCGTACTCGCGATGATGCAGAGGTCGGCGGTTAAATACAAAGCGGGAAGTGATCGTTCCACGGTTCGACGGGCAGCCATGAAAAAGGGCGACTGCGTTTCCGCAGCCGCCCCTTGATGCGACACCGTAGTGTCGCGTACCGCTACGCCCCGATCAGTTGCGGTTGACGCGGTAGGTCCAGTCCTTGGTCCAGTCGTCGTTGACGTTGCGAAACGCACCGATGTATGGCGCGCCGCTGAAGAATACGTCTTCGGTGACCAGGCGACCACCCGTCAGGGCCGGTGACCCCATCATCGGCAGGAAGCCGTTGATCAATAGCGGATTGGCCACCAGGTTACCTGCGCCGCTGGCACCGAACAGGTTGGCGGCCGAACCGGCCGTCGCGCCGCTGCTGTCGATGAAGTTGGTCGCGCACTGGATCAGGCTGTGATCGATGGTGAGGTTTGGCGTTCCAATCAACAGCGACGTGGGCAGGTTGGCAACGTTAAGGCAGGCCTTGCCGGCCCTGTTGTAACCGGTGACCAGCGCATTGATGATGCGGCCTCCGCTGCCTTCCTTGACCTGGATACCGTGGCCGCCGGTGCCGTTGCCCATCATGGTGATATTCGCAACGCGCGGAATGGCGCGTGGCATGGCGTCCAGGTTCTGGGCCTGGTTGGCACCTTCGATGCCGTTGTCCTCGCCCAGGCCGCTGCCGTTCTGCACAAGTCCGAACTGGATCTTGCCGCTGAAGCCTTCGTCCCAATCGAACGCATCGTCGCCGCCTTCCGTTGCGACCAGGTACTTGGCGTTGACCGTGCCGCCGAACCACTCGAAGGCATCGTCGCCACCACGATAAGACTGCAGGTGCTCGAGCACCGTGCCATCGCCGACCGACTGGAAGGTGAAGGAGTTCACCTCGCGGCCTTCCGTGAAGATGTAGCCTGCATAGCGAACCTGGACGTAGCGCATGACGCCCGAGTTGTCGTGCGGGTCGTTGCCGCCGTAACGCAAGGCGGGATTGAATTCGCTGCGGCAATCGTAGGGTGCGGCGACGCACTTGTTGTTCGGCGCATTGCCCGACAACACCACGCCACCCCAATCCTTCGGTCGCGGCGTGGCGCCGCGCTTGCCGTCTTCAGGACTGGTGAAGATGATCGGCGCCTTCGGCGTGCCGTCCGCGATCAGCTTGGAACCCGGGTTGACGTACAGGTAGTCGGCGGTGTCGCCAATGCCGGTAATTAGCGTGCCCGGCTCGATCGACAGCGTGGTCTTGTTGACGTTGTCGCCGCCGACAGTGACCAGGCCATTGAGCAGCCAGGTGGTTTCGTTGGTGAGGGTGAGGTTGCTGGTGATGTTGCCGCTGAGCACGCAAGAACGCGCCACCGGGCCAGCCGCAGTGCCGGCCGGGCAGGCTGTGAATTCACGCTCGACAACGCAGCTTTTGGGCGGCGTACCCGACGCGATGAACTGCGCCGGAATCATGTTCTGGGTGCGCGGGATTGCGTTGGCGATCGGGTCGTTCGCATCGAGCGGGGTGAAGTTGATCGTCATGCGCGCGCAGCTCTCCATGCGCACATCCAGATTTCCGATCACGACGAAGGTCGGCACGCTGTTGATGATCTTCAGCGCGGCAACCTGCAGGCCGTTCTGCTCGTACTCGAATTCTGCCGCTTCAAAGTTGGTGGTGACGGTGACGCCATTGCCGTTCGCGTCGAAGGTGTTGGCGTACATGAAGACCGAAGCCAGACCCTGGTCGCGGGTCAGGTAGTCGAAGTTCCAGCCGCGCAGGCCGACGGCCTGGGGATCGGTGTTCGACCATAGACCATCCATTGCGTCGGAAAAGCGGACGGCAGCTTGGGCGGCCGGTGCAGCGAGTACGCCGGCAATCGACATCGCCAGCGCTAGTTTTACGTGTTTGACTTTCATGGCAGGGCTCTCGTGGACGAAGGGAACGTGGTGCGGCGCATCTCACCGCAGCGCGCCCTCCACGCTATCGAACGTTCGTTGCACGCAGGTAACCAGCGTGTGACAGAACGCCGACAGTCCCGTGAAAGTCCGGTTATTCGCCCGACCCTGGACGCCATTCCACGCTTAGCAAAAACTCGCGCCCCTTCTTGTAGGTACGCGTACTCAAGCCGCCCTGCGTGTACTTGACCGACGGATCGAGCAGGTTGCGCAGGCGCAGGTTGAGTCGCCAGTCGGTCGCGAAGCGTTGCTTGAGGCTCAGGTCCAGCGCGTTGAACGATTCTTCGTAGATGTCCGGCTGGCTCTGCACGCCGACCTCTGAGATACGCCGGCCGAAACGATTGAACAGCAAGGTCGCCTCGCGACCCGCGTCGACATCGGTGTAGCCGACCTGGAAGTTGCCGATGTACGGCGATTGTCCTTGCAGCGGTCGCGACAGATTGGTCTGGAAACTGGCGTTTGCTGGATCAAGCTGCACGGTTGAGCGCAGTCGGGTGAAATTGAAGCCAACTTGCCAGGCAGTGAGATCGGTCTTGATCCAGCCGTTGTCGTTGAGGAAACCCAGGTTGCGCGTCGCATCGAACTCCAGCCCATACACGGTCGCGCTTTGCGCGTTGGCTAGTTCCAGCAACGGAGACGAACCCGGCACGCGCAGCTTTTCGATCGGGTTGTCGAACTCCTTGTGGAACGCGCCGATCGACAGCGAATCCATGTCCGACCAGTAGTACTCCCAACGAAGATCCAGGTTGCGGATGCGAGTGGTTTCCAGGTCCGGGTTGCCGAGTGTTTCGATATCCAGTTCCGGATCGGTGAAGGGCGCGCGCGCCAGTTCACGGAAATCCGGTCGCGAAAGGGTGCGGCTGAAACCGGCGCGAAGCTGGGCACTGTCGCTGTAACGCCAAGTGCTGGACGCCGCCGGCAGCCAGACGCTGCCGCGATCGGTCGCCACGATCGGCGGCGCCGTCGCATTGATGATGCTGAAGGTGGTTACTTGCTGATCGTTCTTCTCGCGGCGCGCGCCCAACGCGAATCGCAATTTTCCTTCCAGGTCGAGATCGGCGTTGAAGAAACCCGACTTCAAGGTCTGCTCGGCGCTGTAGTTGTCCGTCGCACGGGTGGTTTCGCGCAGGATGAAACCATCCGGCCGAATGTTTCCAGGTGCGAGGATCAGGTCGATCGGCTGTTGCAGGAAACCCGGCGTCCCGAGCAACGGCGTCCCCGGCGTCAACAGGAAGGTGTAGCGGCGGAATGATGATTCGCGATCGCGAGTCAGTCGGCCAGCGCCAGCGCTCAGCGCCAGTCGCGAAGCATCGCCCCAGTCGAACGGCAGCATCGCCTTGAAGCCGTAGTCATCCTGGTCATCGGCCAGACGGCCAAACGTCTGCGCATTGCCATCCGAACGCGACGAGTATTCGCTGATGGTAGGCGTCAGATAGTCATATCGGTACTGGCGTGTGTTGGGTTCGTCACGGCCGGCGCTCGCCCTGGAATACTGCCAGTCCAGTTCCAGGTAATTCGCCGCCGGAAAAACGTGATGGCCGAACAACTGGTTCGTGCGCAACTGGTTCTCGGTCCATTTGAGTTCGGTGAAGCGCGAATCGACGCTGTCGACAGTGCCGTCGCTGATCTTGACGCGGTCGTTGGTCTGTCGCAGCAGCAGGCTGGTCAAGCCGATGCGATGCTGGTTGCCGATATCCAGGCCCACGTTGACGAAGCCGCTGGCATCGATCGAGCGCTCGGTCACATCAACGTCAAGGTTGCCGATCCGGTCCAGGCCCGCACTGCTGGCGGCGTAGGTGTTGCGCTGTTCCTCGTTCCTTTCCCAGCTTTGGCTGTAGCGAAACGCACCGACTACGCCCAGGCGCACGTCTTCGCCAATCTTCCAGCCATTGCCGATGCTGGCGGAAAAGCTTGTGTCGGGGCCAATCTTCTTGTCGTAAACGCCGTAGCCCACGCCGGCCAAGTCGCGGCCCAGGTCCTGCAATTGCTGCGGGCTGGCACCGCCGGGATTGAACGAAGTGCGCGCGCGCAAGTACGCGCCGTTGGCCGTCGCCGCGGCAAGTGATTCGGGCAATTCGCGGCTGCCGTCGTCATAGCCGGTCCAGTCGCGCGCGCCGCCAGCGTAGCGGTCGCCGTCTTCGCCCGTAGTCCCGTCGATGTAGCCCAAGCCGCCGCTCATCTTGAAGAAGAATTTGGTCGGCACGTCGCGGGTACGCAACTGCACCGTACCGCCGCCGAACTCGCCCGGCATGTCGGGTGAGTACGACTTCTGCACGATCACGCCGGACAGCACGTCATTCGGGAACAGGTCGAGCGGCACCACGCGCCGCGTGTAATCCGGGCTGGGCACGCTGGCGCCGTTGAGCAGTACGCTGGAGTAGCGCTCGCCCAGGCCGCGCACGTACACATACTTGCCGCCGATCAGGCTAAGACCGGTGATGCGTTTCAGCGTAGTGGCGACGTTGGAGTCGCCGGTGCGGGCGATCTGCTGGGCACCCAGGCCTTCGACGACCACCGACGACGTTCGCTTTTCATCCAGATACAACTCGGCTCCGGTCGGTGCCTGGCTGGTCACTTCGATGCCCTGCAAACGGTCAACCGCGCCGGCATCGGCCGCCGCTTCCGGATCAGGGCCAGGTTCGGGCTCAGGCGCAGCGATCGCGACGACGGAAACCATCAACAGGGAGGTCGCGATGGCGACGGCCAACGCGCGGCGGCGCGGGTTTGTGGATACGTTCATTGCAGGAAATCGGTGGAGTAGGGAGTGGCCGCCATCGGGCGGGCCAATCACCTAGTCTGTGTACGGACTGCGGCAATCGTGTGACAGTGGGCCCATCCCGCGTTTGACCTTGCCCGGAAAGGGCGCTGGTCCGCGACGGCCGGCGAGCTACCGCTGGCTGCGCTTTTCTCGTTTCAGCAGGCGCAGTGCCAAGGTTTCCAGTTGACGCGGCGCAAGTCGGCCGCTCGGCGGAAGCAGGCGTTGCAAGCTTCCGTCGCGCCAAGCGTCGAATACGCGGGGGTCGATGTACGATTTGCGGCACACCGTCGGCGTGTTGCGCAGTTCGGTCGCGACCGTTCGCACCACCTCGGCGAGGATGGCGGCGATCTCGCGTTCGCTGGCGTCGTCCGGGACGGGCGTGCGGGCGAGAGCAGCGATCGCCCGCGAGGTTCCCCCCCAGGTACGAAAGTCTTTTGCCGTGAATGTCTCGCCCATGGCTTCGTCCAGGTAATCGTTGACCATGCCCGAATCGACCGGCCGATGATCGCCGTCGTCGTCGAGATACTGGAACAGGTTCTGGCCCGGCAGTTGCTGGCACTGCCGCACGATGCGCGCCAGCCGCGCGTCGGCGATGCTGACATCGTGGTCGATGCCTCCCTTGCCGCGAAAGCGAAAACTGATTCGTCCACCGCGCTTGATCGCCGCATGTCGCGAGCGCAACGTGGTCAGGCCGTACGAGCGATTGTCACGGGCGTATTGCGTATTGCCGACCCGCACCAGCGTTTCCTCCAGCAGGCTGATCACTGCCGCCAGCACCTTGGCTTCCGGCAGCCCCGGCAGCGCAAGATCGCGTTTCAATCGGCGTCGAAGAGCCGGCAATGCCGCGCCAAATTCCGCAAGCCGGCCAAACTTGCCTGTGTCGCGCGACGTTCGCCATTCCGGGTGATAGCGATACTGCTTGCGCAGGCGCGCATCCCGGCCGGTCGCCTGCAGGTGACCCATCGGCTCGCCGCAAATCCACACATCGGTGTAGGCCGGCGGCACCGCCAGCGAACGCAGCCGTTGCAATTCGTCCTTGTTGGCGATCTTTTGTCCACGTGCATCAACATAGCTGAAACCCTTGCCGGCCTTGCGCCGGCGTATGCCCGGTTGATCGTCGCTGACATAGACCAGTCCAGCGCGGCGTGCGCTGGCGATCGCCTGCGGATCAGCGTCGGCGATTGCGGCAATCAGGGCTTTTTTGCGCGGGGCCGGCATCGACGCAGTGTTCCGTGCCGCAGCGGTGGCGGCAAGGCTTTGCCCGCCGATTCGCGGTCGGTCGGTCGCACTAGATTCAGCGCCCAACAGGCTGCTGTTCAGCGCGGCGGTTCGTGGAGACTCTGCACGGGATTCGCGGCGTGGCAACAACTCTAGTTCCGCGCCTGCTGCGAAAGCTGTCGGCACCGCCGGGCCGTGTGTTTTCGCGTAGCCAGTCAATCGAATCGCACTACGACGACTACCGTGTGGTCAGCGACCGCACCGTCGACAGGCACGTCGGAAACTTGCGTCGCAAACTCCCCGAGCGCGGTGAAGACCTGATCGAATCGGTGTATGGCGTGGTTTGAGTGGACGGCTGGCCGCAGTGATCCAAACTGTGACCGAGTGGACTACGCGTCCTAGTGGCGGGCTGGGCTGCCCGAATTTGGATAGACAGGCAGACTTGCCGGATCGGTGGAGAACACCATTCGGAACTCGACGCTGCCATCAGGTTGACGGAGCTGGACTGCCATGGAGTCATAGGTCGGCGCCGAGCTATTGGATTCGAAGCTCGTCTGCCAAGGCTTGAGCATCTCGTTCGATTTCGCAGTTCCCGAAGCGAGGCAGACCTTCAAGCCACACACGACCCGTCGAACGGAAACGCCTTCAACCGAACGCGCCCCGTCGGTCGCGCTGCCGCTGTACAGCTTGGTCAAATCGGCCGCCAATGGCTCGCGCGAAGCTTGCGCCGCCAGTGCGTCCATGTAGCGCTCAAAGCGTTTGTTGGTCAGAACCGCTGAACTGCTGTTGATATCAAGTCCGCGTCCATCGGGGCCCAGCATACGCACCTCAGCCTCGAACGCAGTTTGAACAGGGGAACGGGGTGCGTCGCGAAATCCGTTCGCGTTATCGGCGTCGTCTTGTTCGATGTTCGCCGTTTGGATGCCTTTACTGTCTGGCTGGCTGTCCGCCGACTCATTGCCAGCGATGGCGGTTACAGCAGCCGATGGCGTGTCGTTCGTTCCGCCTGCGGGTTGACCAGCAGAAACGGTGCCTGCCAGGTTGGTCGGACTTCGCCACCACAGCACGATCGCGGCGATGGAGCCCACCAAGCCAATCAGCATCAGCACTTGTCTCGCGTCTTTCCTCACAGCGGCACTCCGTGGAGTCGTGGGCGATACGATGTTGCCGCGCTGCTGACGAACTGCGCGTTAACCAGATCGCACGGCTGCAATAGAGAAGGTTGCTGCCGCGCTATCCGCCCGAACCCGTAAACGCACGTTTGACTGACGAGTCGGTCGAGAAAAAGAATCGGTATTCGGTTGATCCGTCGCCGAGCGTCGAGGTGCCCGTGCTCACTGAGCGGACGTGCACGGAAGGGTTTGACATAAACCACGCTATCCATTTTTGAAACGCGTCCAGCGACGGCGCGGAAAGCGTAGCCATGCAAACCTGCATGCCGCAAGCCATGCGTTTCACTTCGACGCCAGTCACGTTCTGGCTGGCATCTGCGGCGGCCGAGGCGTGCAGCGCGGTCAGGTCGATGGCGAGCGGTTCTTGCAGCGATTGCTCGGACAGGCGCTCGACGCGGCTGTCGAAGTCGTCGTCCTTCATCAAGGTTTGGATCGCCTTCATGGAAATCCCGCCAGCGGTGACCAGGCCCGCTTCTGCCGGCAGTTGCGCGGGTGGCGAAGGCGGCACGGCGTCCGTGTCTGATGCCGTGCGCACGGTGGGCACGACGGCGGCTTTCGTGACGATCACCGGTGTGTTCATCCGTGGCGAAATAGGTACCGATGGGTTTGAAGCTGGAGATTCCGGCGAGTCGATGTTCGTCGCGGTCGATGCGGAGACTGGCAATGAACTCTCGGCCGGACCAGGCGATTCGTGCGAGCTGAAAGCTGTTTCAAGGTGAGTCGGAGCTCGCCACCAGAACAGGGCAAGTCCGACTGCCACGACGATACCGATGAAGATGAGATTACGTTTCGTACTGCTGGTCACCTGACAACTCCTTGGCGTGGTGGCGGATTTGGACGGAACGGTTGGCTATCGAAATGCGCCGTAGACCTGTGTCGCGACGCAATGGTTCCGGCGTTCCGATCCATTCGCGACCCGCAACCAGCCCCTGTGCGAAACTGCCAGCAACCCCGCATCGCACCGAACCATGGACCGCTACGAACGCATCCTGACTTTGCATCGCATCCTGAAGAATGCGCGTTATGCAGTGCCGATGGCGCGGTTGAAGGAGGAACTCGCCTGCTCGCGGGCGACGCTGTATCGCGACATAGCGTTCTTGCGCGATTCGCTGTACGCACCGATTGAGAGCCAGGAGAACGACAGCGGCGAAACGGCGGTCAGCTATGCGCAAGGCGAAGCGGATCG
>JBBSLA010000081.1:0-11914 GCA_038255665.1 Lysobacterales bacterium
GTCAATTTTGTCGTCAAGTACGTAAAGCGACTGGTTCCCGCTTTCGACCTGCCCGATGCGAGGCGCTTCAAGGCCGTGCTCGACCAGGCAAGCGACGCCGCACTGCCGAAGATCGACGTCACCCACGACGACATCGCCTTTTTGCAATACACCGGCGGCACCACCGGCGTAGCGAAGGGAGCCATGCTGACCCACCGCAACATGGTCGCGAACGTGTTGCAGTCTTCGACCTGGGTCACTCTCGGCGTGAGAGATCAAGGTGGCATCGTTATCGCGGCGCTACCGCTTTATCACATCTTCGCGTTGACGGCGAATTGTCTGTCTTTCATGCGAATGGGCGGCGTCAATGTACTTATTCCCAATCCGCGCGACATGAAGGGATTCGTCGCCGAGTTGCGCAAGTATCCGTTTACGGCATTGCCCGGCGTCAATACGCTTTTCAATGGTTTGCTGAACACGCCTGGATTTGCCGAGGTGGATTTCTCTCACCTTCGGCTTACCTTGGGTGGCGGCATGGCGGTGCAACGCGCCGTTGCCGAGCGGTGGAAGGAAGTGACCGGCTCCGTGCTGACGGAGGCCTATGGACTTACGGAGACTTCGCCGGCTGCGTGTATCAATCCTGTCACCAACGACGCATACAACGGCGCTATCGGACTGCCAATTTCGTCGACCGAAGCATCGATCCAGGACGACGATGGAAAGCTCCTCCCGACCGGCGACATTGGTGAGTTGTGCATCCGGGGACCGCAGGTGATGAAAGGCTACTGGCAGCGTCCGGACGAGACGGAAAAGGTGTTGTCTCCCGACGGTTGGCTGCGTACGGGCGATATCGCCAGGATGGACGAGCAGGGCTATTTCTACATCGTCGACCGCAAGAAGGACATGATCCTGGTGTCCGGGTTCAACGTGTACCCGAACGAGATCGAGGATGTGGTCACGCGCTTCTGCCCTGGTGTGCTTGAAGCCGCCGCTGTGGGCGTTCCTGACGAAAAATCTGGCGAAGCCGTCAAGCTGGTTGTCGTTCGCAAGGACCCTGCGCTGACCGAAGAAGACATTCGTGCCTGCTGCAAACACGAACTCACAGGCTACAAGCAGCCCAAGATCATCGAATTCCGCGACTCCCTCCCGAAAACCAATGTCGGCAAGATTCTGCGTCGCGAACTTCGCGAAGACGCTAAACCGTAGACCTATATAGCAAGCAGGCTCGGTGTCGGTCGATCGAATTTTCGATCTGAAGTCAAGTGCAGCCATCACAAAATGGTGGAATTTTGTTTGTTCGCTGTTACCATCGCGTAAAGTTGGTGTCGCCACAGGGAGGCGTGGCGTCTGCAAGAGGACGTGGATTCGTCTGCAACTGGGGAGCGTGAGCGGGATGGCAATACACCAGGTTTTCAATTCGGTACCCGAATATTCCTTTCTGCGAACCGACATTGACACAGCCAACAGGACACGTTGGCTGTTCATGCACTGTCGTCGAATTGCTGAGACACCGGGCTATCGTGCGTGTTTCTCGCCGCCGTTGATGCGGGAAATGCATAATTTCTTCAATCGTGTTGGCGATAGCCTTCGACCATTGCACAGCGCACCCGTTGGCGGGATAGAGCACGGTGTAATTGCTTCGGACGGGGAAGTTTTCAATCTGGGGGGCGATCTCGACCTGTTCTCCCGATTGATTCGCCAACGGAATCGTACTGACCTTGCCAGCTACGCCCATGCGTGTATTGACGCGATCTACGAGTGGTATCGGCTTTCCCACGAATCCAATCTCCACACGATCGCACTGATCCAGGGTGATGCGCTTGGCGGAGGCCTGGAATGCGCGTTGTCGTGCCGCACGATCGTTGCAGAAAGTGGCGTGGGAATGGGCTTCCCGGAAGTGCTCTTCGGACTGTTCCCCGGCATGGGAGCGTTTTCGTTCCTTCGCCATCGGATATCTCCTCGTCTGGCGGAAGACCTGATGCTCAGCGGGAACATCTACAGCAGTGACGAAATGCACAAGATGGGCGTCGTGGACGTACTGGTCCCGAAGGGCGAAGGGGTCCAGGCCACCCGAGACCTGATACGACGCAATCAGCGAATTCCCCACGCTCGGCTAGCGCTTAATCGGGTCCAGCACATCTGCGCACCGGTAACGCATTCCGAGATGCTCCGAGTAACCGATCTTTGGGTCGACACGGCACTTCAACTTGGAGACAAGTCGCTGCGCATGATGGAACGGCTGGTACGTGCTCAACAACGCCAAACTGCGGCTAGCGTTGCCAGCAACGTCACCACCCTCTCTCGGGTCGGTTGAGCACAGGTCGCTTCACTTTGATGTCTTAATACACGAGACATAGGGGTACTGCGTCGTGCGCGGGAGTGACCTTTTGGCGGGCTTTTCTAGGCTGCCGGCATCGACAGCGGTGCACTCAATGCCTTCCTGGCAAGGTCATATTCGGTGCGAAGCAGGCGTATCTGGCGCTTCCAGTCCGACCCAATCGATGTAGAAGCTGTGCGCATTGCCGCCTCGGCGGTTGCGGCGAGTCGGGTGGCGCCCATGTTGGCAGCAACTCCCTTCAATGCATGGCAATGGTCTCGATACTCCGCCCAAAGTCCCAACTGCGCGGTGCGCTCGACTTCGGTTAGAGCGCTGTTCGCATCGCGAAGGCACTCCTGAACGAACATTCCGACGAATCCATCACCCAACTTCAGACCCGCCAACTGATCCAGGACAGAACGCTCGATAACCGAAATTTCGTCGTCAGGCTCGGCGCTCTCATGTCCAGTCGTACGCTCAACATTTGTTCGTTGTGAGAGATCGGCCAAAACGTCGAGCAAGCGGTTGACGGAAATAGGTTTGGTCAGATACGCAAAGGCACCCGCGCGCTCGCATTCACGAGCGGTTTCCGAAGTGGCGTCAGCGCTCAGCACGACGATCGGCGTGCTGCGCCGTCCTGCTTCCATGAACCGCGCTTGCTGAATTACCTCGATGCCGCTCATCCCTGGCATGTGCAAATCAAGAATCACGGCATCGAAACTGTCCTGTTCGAGCGCAGCAAGAACTTCGTCGCCGTTGGCGGCAGATCGAACCTGGTGTCCCGCCTTGCCCAGAATTCGGCGTAGCACCATCAAATTGGTTGGTTGGTCGTCTGCGATCAGCAAATTGAGCGGCTTCGCGCGCTTGCGATGGCGAACGAACGGGCCGTCGAAAGCGATAACGTTGTCTCCTGGGAGTGCGACCACCTCTGGATCGACGGCTGCTTTGGCCGCGACAAACGGAATATCGACCCAAAAATGCGATCCCTCACCAGGATTGCTCCTGAAATCAATCGTGCCTCCCATCAACTCGACCAAGGCCTTTGCGATCGTTGTGCCCAAACCGGTCCCACCAAACCGCCGGGCAAGGCCGTTGTCCACTTGTTCGAACGCCTGAAAGATGCGTGATTGGTCAGCGTGGGGAATTCCAATGCCCGTATCTCGAACCGAGAATCGCAACATTGGCGTGTCTTCCGTCTTCCCCTCGACTGGGCTGACGTCGATTCGTACCGTCCCTTTTTCCGTGAACTTGACCGCGTTGGTCGCGAGATTGAGCACAATCTGGCGGAGGTGGTCTCGGTCGCCAGTCAGGGCGGCAGGCACGCCATCTTCGACGCGCACCGTGAGTTCCAAACGTTTCTCGCTGGCAAGTGGCTGCAGAATCAGCTCGATACCGTGGAGCAAATCAAGCACCCGGAAGTCGACGTCCGAACGCTGGAGCTTGCCCGCTTCAATGGCGGAAATGTCCAGCACATCGTCTACGAGCGACAGCAACGTATGGACCGACGCATCGATGATTTGCGCACATTCGCGTTGCTCGGAATTCAACGGCGTCGTGGCCAGCACTTGTGACATCCCAACGAGTCCGTTCAGAGGGGTACGGAACTCGTGGCTCATGGTGGCGATAAAGCGACTCTTGGCAGCGTTTGCGCGGCGAGCTTCGTCTCGCGCGGTGGTCAAGGCGCGTAGTAGCGAATTCAGATACATCGGAATGGCGACTAATCCAACAAGAAGCGCGATCCCCAGCGTCAGGTTCTTGTGCCAGTACTCTGTCGCGGCGAGGACGATCCCGAATGCGAAGATGCCCAACACGACGGCGGCATGAAGGAATTTGACGCCGTAGCGAAGACCATTTCCCACCGTGACCCACAACATGACAACGATCAGGCCAGCCATCGGTTCGCCAACCATCACCATGCTGATCGTCAGCATGCTGTAGTCGATCAGCATGCCTAGACCTCGCCGGACGTACGAGACGCCGGGATTCACAACGATTGAGCCCAACAAGCCCAAACCAACCACAAACTCAACGAAGAACGGCAGCGATGGGTTTTGCGATCCTTCCCAATGCGAGAAGATCGTGACGCCAGTCGCATACAGCGTTGCAGCGCCAAGCACCAGCAGCCGAATGATGGCCTGCTCGTGTTCGGTATCGGGTCGATCTGATAGTTGCTGCCGTACGTAGCTGAAAAAACCTGACATCACGCTCTCCCGGGTCGCCAGCCCAGGAGCGGGAAATCACATCCCCCAGGTCGACGGCACCAATGTGGCGTTCTGGATTTCTCGCACCCGTTCGGGGTGGGCCAGAACCGCTTTCACACAGACAGGATCAAAAAGCGTGCCACTGTTTTCGTTCAGGTATGCCGCGACTTCGTCGTAGCTCCAGGCACGTTTGTAGGAACGTTCTGACAACAGTGCGTCAAAAACGTCGGCAAGTGCCACGATTCGCGCCGGCAGAGGGATTTCTTCCCCGACCAAACCGTTCGGGTAGCCGCTGCCGTCCCAGCGCTCGTGGTGGCCCAGCGAAATGACCGCACTCATCTGGATGAAGCGGCTTTGACTATTGCTCATCACGTCGTATCCGATCTGTGGATGAGTTCGCATAATCGCCATCTCTTCGTCGGTGAGCTTGCCGGGTTTGAGCAGGATGGAGTCCGGGATGCCTATCTTGCCGATGTCGTGCATCGGGGCAGCCGCTGCGATGATGCCGACTTCTTCCTCCGAGAGCCCCAGCTCCTCAGCGATCATTTCCGCGTAGCGCGCCATCCGAAGCAGGTGCTTGCCGGTGCCCTGGTCGCGGTATTCGACCAGCCTGGCCATACGGAACAGCATTTCCCGCTCACGTTGTTCGATTTCGGCCAGTCCGGCATTGACCTGGGATTCCAGGTCGCGCGCCCGCTCCTTCACCGACTCACCCTGCTGGCGCAAGTCCAGCAGGTTGCGACACCGCGAGCGCAGCTCCAGCGGCCTGACCGGCTTGATCAGGAAATCTAGCACACCCACGTCGAGTGCGGCCTGTCGAACCGGCTCATCGTCGACGGCCGTAATCAGCACGATGGGGACATCGCGATTGGAGGCGCCCTGCCGGAATTTCTCCGCGAATTCCAGGCCATCCATCCCCGGCATGCGGTAGTCGAGCAGCAAAAGGTCGGGCACGTGCTCGACTGACCAGGCCAAGGCCGCAAGCGGATCGGCAAAATCGGTGACCGTAATGCCTTTATCAATGCCCTCGACGACATGCCGCAGCATGGTGCGGGCAGAACTCTGGTCGTCGACAATCAGAACGTTCACGATGCTCTCCGTATGACACCCGGCGATGGCATCCGTGTGACGCGGGTGTAGTCCGGGCAGTTCCGGAAACCACTCGATCGCCCGGCGGGCGATAACCGTTTCCAACGGCGATGCGAGTTCATTGGCAAAGTTAGCACAGTGCCAGCAAGTACGGATGTTCCATTTGCAAGGATGCGGCGAACTGCTCGGCTGACCGCAACATCAAGCCTCCGGCCGCATATAGGGAAACAACAGAACGTCGCGGATCGATGCGGAATTGGTCAAAAACATCACCAGGCGATCGATGCCGACGCCGAGGCCACCGGTTGGGGGCAAGCCGTACTCCAGTGCCCTGATGTAATCGGCATCGAAGTGCATCGCCTCGTTGTCGCCGGCGTCCAGCGCATCGACCTGCGCCTTGAAGCGCGCTGCCTGGTCCTCCGGATCGTTGAGCTCGGAAAAACCATTGGCGATTTCCTTGCCGCCAACGAACAGCTCGAAGCGATCGGTCAGGCCTGGATCGTCGTCGCAAGCGCGCGCCAACGGTGAGACTTCGGTGGGATGCCGAGTGATGAAAGTTGGCTGTATCAGTCCTGTTTCGACGGTTTTCTCGAAAATTTCCAGCAACAACTTGCCCCAGCCGTAACCAGGCTTCACCGAAACCTTCAAGCGCTCGCAATGGCGAACCAGCGCTGCGCGATCACGCAATTCTTCGCGGGTGATTTCCGGGTTGTGTTCGAGCACTGCGTCTTCCATCGTCCAGCGTCGGAACGCCGGCGCGAGATCGATGGAACGGCTTTCCCACATGAGATTGGTCGTACCCAAGGTCGCCTGTGCGGTGTCGCGGATCATTGATTCGGTGAGCTCCATCACCTCTTCATAGCCCACGTAGGCCTGGTACAACTCCAGCATGGTGAATTCGGGGTTGTGCCGCGTCGAGACACCTTCGTTGCGGAAATTGCGGTTGATCTCGTAGACACGGTCCATGCCCCCGACGACGAGGCGCTTGAGGTAAAGCTCGGGCGCAACGCGCAAGTACAACTGCAGATCGAGCGCATTGTGGTGGGTGGTGAACGGTCGTGCCGTCGCCCCGCCGGGGATGATGTGCATCATCGGCGTTTCGACTTCGATGAAGCGACGCGGTGAAGCTTCAAGCCACTTGCGCAGGAAACCGATGATCCGCGAACGCAGAAGGAAGGTATTGCGCGCTTCTTCGTTGACGATCAGGTCCACGTAACGCTGGCGATAGCGCTGCTCGACATCGGACAGACCGTGGAACTTGTCAGGCAACGGCCGCAGCGACTTGGTCAACAGGCGCAGCACATCAACCTTCACCGACAACTCACCGGTCTTGGTCCGCATCAGCACGCCTTGCGCGCCAACGATGTCGCCGACATCCCAGCCCTTGAACGCATCGTAGTTCGGCTCGCCAAGCGTTCCCTGGTGGATGAAAAGTTGCAGCCGTCCACTGCCATCCTGGATCTGCACGAAACTGACCTTGCCCTGCACGCGCTTGAGCACGATGCGTCCGGCGACCGCGACGCGCCGATTAAGTGCCTGGATGGCATCGGCATTCCAGTGGTCCTTGCAGGTGAATTCGTCCTGCAGGTCACCCGCGAAGGCATCGATACGATGATCGTTCGGAAACGCGATGCCATGCGCGCGAACGGCGGCGAGCTTCTCGCGGCGCTCGGCGATCAACCGGTTCTCGTCGATCGGCGGCGATGCGGAATCCGCGTCGTCCTGCCTTGACTGGCCGTGTTCGGTTGTGGTGTGGATCATTGCGCTCAATGGGTCTGGGCACAGGCCAGGGTCACCTGTTCCAAACGATTTTTTCGTGGAATCCGGCGCTGCGCGGGATCGGTAGTATAGTCGGCGGGCCCGAACGCGTCCGCGCTGCTGCGACGCGAGCAAGACCTCAGTCGACGAGGGCAACACCCCGGTAAGTGCAATGGTTCGCCGCGTTGCGGGTACATCTGTCACGTTTTCCACATGTAGGGGGTTACATGAAAATTTTCAGATTGAAAAACACACTGATCGCGCTGTTGCTGGCGCTGTTCGCGTTTACCATAACGTCCACTTCTGCGGCCGACAAGAAAGACGCCGGCATGGAAAAGATGGGCAGCATCTCGACCATGTGGCTGATCTGGCCGAAGGCCGGCGATGAGATGAAGTTCGAGAGCGCGCTCAAGCAGCACGCTGCCTGGCGCAAGTCGGCTGGCGAAGGCATGGATTGGCACATGTACCAGCCAATCGTTGGCAAGGATCTGGGCTACTACGTCATCCGCAGCGGCAATCACCACTGGAAGGATTTCGACGCCAACGCGGCGTGGCACAAGAGCGCCAAGGCGGACGAAGCCTTTGGTCGCGATGTTGGGCCATTCGTAGACCGCGCCGAGCATTACTTCGAGGAAACCGACCTCAAGGACAGCCACTGGATCGAGAGCGACGACTATCGCTACTTCGGCGTAACCAAGTACACCCCGAAATCGGGAACAGGTGCCGACCGCGAAGATGCCATCAAGAAGATCCACAAGGCCGTTACGGACGCCAAGTGGCCCTACGGATACTCAATCAACTATGTCATCGGCGGCGCAGACACTATGACGGTGGTTGTCGGCTACAAGAGTTATGCAGACATGGCCGATCCAAACCCATCGTTGGCGAAAATTCTCGCGACGTCGCTGGGATCGGAAGATGCGGCAAAAGCCACGATGAAGCAGTTCAGCAGCTCGGTTGAAGGATCCACCTACTCCGTTTACGAGTATCGCCCGGACCTGTCGACACAGAAGTAAGCACGTCCGCATTCCACTGTATCGACACGCCTCCCTCGAAAGCGGGAGGCGTTTTTCGTTGGCCGCGAGCCGCGGTTATCAAATCAGGTCAGGCATCAATCCGCTTCGCACCTGCTTCAAGCCCGGATTTCAGACTGGCCTCGATGAATTCGTCCAGATCGCCATCAAGCACTTTCTGCGTATCGGTGCGCTCGATGCCGGTACGCAGATCCTTGATTCGGCTCTGGTCGAGCACGTAGTTGCGAATCTGGCTGCCCCAGCCGATATCGGACTTGGTCGCCTCCAACGCATCTTTCTCGACATTGCGCTTTTGTACTTCGAGTTCGTACAACTTGGCGCGCAGCATCTTCATCGCGGTGTCGCGATTGGCATGTTGCGAACGGCCGGTCTGGCACGCGACCACGGTGTTCGTTGGAATATGCGTGATGCGCACCGCTGATTCGGTTTTGTTGACGTGCTGGCCACCAGCACCGGACGAGCGATAGACATCGGTTCGCAAGTCAGCCGGATTGATGTCGATCTCGATGTCGTCATCGACTTCGGGCGACACGAACACCGATGTGAAACTGGTATGGCGGCGGTTGTCGGAATCGAATGGCGACTTGCGCACCAGTCGGTGCACGCCGATTTCGGTCTTCAGCCATCCGTACGCGTACTCGCCCTCAACGCGAAACGTTGCCGACTTGATACCGGCCACTTCACCCGATGATGCTTCCTGGATTTCGGCCTTCCAGCCCTTGGTTTCGCACCAGCGCAGGTACATGCGCAACAGCATTTCGGCCCAGTCCTGCGCTTCGGTACCGCCCGCACCCGCCTGCACATCGACGAAGGCGTTTGCACTGTCCATCTGACCGGAGAACATGCGCTCGAACTCGAGTTTCTCGACGTGCTTTTCAAGCCGGTCCGTATCCGCGACGACCGCCAGTGCGGTGGCCTCGTCTTCCTCGGTTGCCGCCAGCTCGACCAGCTCACTGGCTTCTTGAAAACCTTCACCCAGCGTACGGATACCGTTGACGACGCGCTCCAGCGATGCGCGTTCGCGGCCCAGGTCCTGTGCCCGTTGCGGATCGTCCCAGACGGTAGGGCTCTCCAGTTCGCGGGTTACTTCCTCGAGGCGTTCGGACTTGGCATCGTAGTCAAAGATACCCCCGTAACGACGCCACCCGCTCGGACAGGTCGGCAATGCGCGCTAGGATCGGATTGGTCTCGATCATGGTCGTTGGGTCGATCAAAATTGGCCGCGCAGGATAGCATTCCGATTGCGCGCTCCGTTCCTGCGACTACATCAGCACGCTCGACGAGCGTCATGAAGCGCGGCAATCACCGCGCTGCCCAGATACGTGCTAAGGCGTCGACTCAACCCCATTGCGGAAAATGTAGTCGCGGAACGGCGGCATCACCGGAAGGATGTTGTCGGCGAGGTTGAACTCGGCGAAACCGTACGGTGAGAACGCGGAACCGGTCAGGCTGATCTGAGCGGTGGAAGCGACTGGCACGCTGGCGCGGCCGGTCAATGTCAACGTCGTTCCGACCGCCAAGTTGGACGTGGAACGAATCGTGCTACCCACGATGGATGCCTGGCATGGCGATCCGGCGACCAAACACGTGACGTTTTCCAGCCGCACGTCTATCCCGAAGTTCGCCACGGTTCGAACGTCCGGCGCAACGGTAGCGCCATCGTTGACGACGGTGATGACGAAATCGAAGCCTGCGCTGGCGGGCGACGGCGCAGCAACCATGTTCGCTGCGATGTGGAGAGCACCTGTTACTGCACTGGATGGTGCCGCGCGTTTCTCGACCACGGTTCGCGTTGGCTGGCCGGGTTCGCGCGACGAGGCCATCAGGATCAATGCTCCATCGGAGTCCAACCCGAACGGAAATCCTGAAGCACGAACCGACGATGGATCGCGCCAACCACCCAGATACATCACCTGACTGCCAATCAAGTTACCGGTTGCACTCGAAACCATGGTGAGGATATTGGCCGACGCCTGGTCGAAAGACGCAGGGCGTCCGCTCAGGTAGAACACGCCACCATCAACGAATCGTGGGTAGAATTGCGCGTTTGGCGATGTCGTTTCATCGAAACGGTTGGCCCATTGTGGCGCGCAGGTCGATCCCGAGAATTTGACCACGATGGCCTTGAAGACTGGTCCCGTCTTGCGTCGAGCGACGACGTAGATTTCGCCGTCGCTTCCACGCAATGGGGCGTAACTGGAACTCAAGGCATCGCCATTGCTTATATGGGTTCCCGTGCACATCGTTGCGCCTGTCTCGGGATCGATTCGTCCTACGGTCAAAACGCCCCCAACGAAGCTGGTGCCGTAGATATATCCATCGTCGACAACGTTCGGAAAAACGGGCAACGATGTGCTGCTCCATACGATGCTTCCGTCGCTGCCGCGCCGGCGCTGCCAGCCGATTCCGCCAGCGAGTTGAGGTTGGGAGTAGAGCAGCAGATCGTTTCCCAACATCTCGAAACTGCCGGCCTGCAGCAGATAGGAACTCGAGGACGGCTGCGTTACCTGCCACGCAACATTTCCTGTTGCCGAATCCAGCTTGGTGAGCAACTCGCTCGTGCCCGCCGCTGGAGACTTGTAGCCAGCGTCGAAGAACACGCTTCCAGCGCTGTCCGACTCGATCTGGAGCACGTTGATGTCCTGCGGTCCCTGCGAATAATCCATGAGCGATCTGCGCCAAAGCACGGCACCGCTTGCCCCATCGATCTTCATCACAATCGCATCCGACTCAAGCGAATCGCGATATTCAATCGTAACCAGCGCGGCGAAATTGCCGTCGCCCGTCTGGATGACCCTCGCAAATTCCGGCAGACGCCACGGAAACGTCATCTGTATGGGCGTGACGACGTCCAGCGTCGTCGCACCATCACTGACTGCAAACCTGCGGATATGCAGTTGCGGACCCGCGCTTCCCATTTCGAGCGTCGCGATGATCGGCTGGGTCGGCGGTGATTCAAGAACGCCGACCTGCGAATTTCCAGTTCGAACCTTGATCGCCGCCGCCTCAACTGATGCTCCGCTTGCAAGCGCATTCCGCCACAACGTGGCGTCGCACCGAGCGCGGCCGTAGGTTGCAAGAGGGCAACCGGCACCAATCGCCACAGCTTGATTTCCCTGGATGGCAACGCCGCTGAGCGTTGCGCCTCCGCCCTGCGGCGCAGTCAGCGTTGTCTGCCATGAAGGGACACCAGTGGCGAGGCTGATTCGCTCGATGAAGCCGCGTGCCTGATCGATATCAAAGCTCGATCCTGTGGTGCCGCCGATAATCACATCACTGCCAGTACTGACGGCGTCAGCGACGTAGCCGGCCGGTATGTGCGCCCAAAGCAGCGATCCGGTCGAAGCATTGACGCGTTGCAAGGCAGGCGCGTATACCGCATCCCAACCTCGAAGCAAGATTTCGCCGCCATCGTTGTCGAGAATGCCGCCGACACGAAAGTCATCGCCAGTCGCTGGATATGTCCACAAAGCCGCGCCCGTGAGCGCGTCCAGTTTCCGAAGCACATTGCTGCTACTGGTGGAGATAACGGCGTA
>JBBSLA010000082.1:0-11843 GCA_038255665.1 Lysobacterales bacterium
AGGCCGCATTGATTGCGGCCTTTTTGTTGGACCTGCACCGCCGCGAACCGGCCGATCCGGTGCAACGTCTTACTTGTTTGGCAGCATCGAAATGTCGGCGACGTGCAGGAACAGGTTGCGCAAGCGGCCGAGCAGCGCGAGCCGGTTGGCGCGCAATGCTGGATCGTCGGCCATCACCATGACCGCATCGAAATATGCATCAACCGGTTCACGCAAGCCGGCCAGCAGACGTAGCAAGCCGACGTAGTCGCGTGTCTCGATCCGTTTGGTGGCGTTGCTGCCGATGCGTTCGAGTTCATCGGCAAGAACGGTTTCCGCGCCCGCTTCAAGTAATTCGCGATTGATCTGTGCAACAGCGACTTGGTCGGACTGGCGCAGCACGTTGCCGATTCGCTTGTTTGCCGATGCGAGCGCCTTCGCTTCCGGCAGCGCGGCGAATTCATGCACGGCATGTATGCGGCGGTCAAAATCGAGCAGCGAGTGCGGATTGGTCGCACGCACTGCGTCAAAGGTTTCGCTGCCAATGCCTTGGTCGGCGTAGTAGCCGCGCATGCGGTCGAGGACGAAACTGAAAACATCGTCAGCGAGTTCGCTGGAGCTGGGCGGAGACTTGCTTGCCTTCGATGGGAATACTGCAGGCAGGGCGGCAAGAACCGCTTCGCTCGCTTCGAGTAATTGCGCATGAAGGTCCAGATCGAGCCTGCCTTCGATCAGCGTTCGCGCCAATCCCAATGCAGCGCGGCGCAAGGCAAACGGGTCCTTGTTGCCGGACGGCTTCATGCCGACCGCGAAAATTCCAACCAACGTGTCGATGCGTTCGGCAATCGCGAGGACCTGTCCGACCGTGCCGGCAGCGACGGCGTCGCCAGCGAATCGCGGTTGGTAAAACTCGTCGAGCGCGGCGGCCACGTCAGCTGCTTCCGGTTTTTCGCCATGGCTCGCGTAGTTGCGACCCATCACGCCCTGCAGCTCGGGAAATTCGCCGACCATGCGCGTGACCAGATCGCACTTCGCCAGCGCAGCCGCCCGCGTGGCAGCGCCGGCATCCACGCCGACCCTGTTCGCGATCACCCGGGCCAGTTCTGCAACACGCACAGTCTTGTCCCAGACCGATCCCAGTTGCTGCTGGTAGGTCACCGCTTTCAGCGCCGCCTGATACGCCTCCAGCGGAACCTTGCGATCTTCGTCGTAGAAGAATTTCGCATCGGCAAAGCGCGGACGAATCACGCGCTCATAACCCTTGCGGATTTCCGTCGGATCCTTCGATTCGATATTGGCGACGCCGATGAAGTGTTCGGTCAACTGGCCATCGGTTGAAAACACTGGCACGAACTTCTGGTTGGTCTCCATCGTCAGGACCAACGCTTCATGCGGAACGTCGAGGAACTCCGCATCGAAAGCGCAGGCGATCGCGACTGGCCATTCGGTGAGGTTGGCGATTTCATCGAGCAGATCGTCGCCGAGCCGGGCCGTCATGCCTTGTGGCGTGACCTTGGCGACTTCGTCGCGCACGCGCTGGCGACGTTCGTCTTGATCGGCCAGCACTTTCACTTCGCGCAAGCGCTCCAGCCACTGTGTGGCGTCGGCGATCTCGACCGGCTCGGGATGATGAAAGCGATGGCCACGCGTAGCGCGACCGGAGCGAATGCCGAGCACTTCGCCATCAATCAGATCAGCGCCGTGCAGCATCACCAGCCAGTGCGCCGGCCGCACGAACGCGTAGTCGTGATCGCCCCAACGCATCGGCTTGGGGATCGGCATCGCGGCTACCGCCTCGTTGACGATGCCAGGCAGCAGTTCCGCGATTGCCTTGCCGGGCGCGGTGGCGCGATAGACGAACCAGCTTCCCTTGTCGGTTTCGAGTTTTTCGAGCGCATCGACCGCGATGCCGCAACTGGCGGCGAAACCGCTCAGTGCACGCGTCGGGTTGCCGTCCTTGTCGAGCGCGGCGGCAAGTGCGGGACCGCGTCGTTCCTGATGTTGCTCGGGCTGCATCGCGGAGACGTTCGGGAAGAATACGGCGAGGCGACGCGGCGTGCACAGCGTGCGAACGCCATCAAGATCTTCGAGTACGCCGGCGTCCTGCAATCCATTGGCGACTTCAGCAGCAAACGTTTCAGCGAGATGGACCAGCGCCTTCGGCGGCAGCTCCTCCGTGCCGAGTTCAATCAGCAACGGCTTGCCCGACGCAGCGACCATCAGGCGGCTTCCTTGCGGCGTTTCAATCCCGGAAAGCCCAGCTTCTCGCGCTGCGCGTAGTACGCCTCGGCTATGGCGCGCGAGAGTGCACGCACGCGCAGGATGTAGCGCTGGCGCTCGGTGACGCTGATCGCGCGGCGCGCGTCGAGCAGGTTGAACGTGTGGCTGGCCTTGGTGACCTGCTCGTACGCAGGCAGCGGGAGGCCGGCCGCAATCAGCGATTGCGCTTCCGCTTCGCAGGTGTCGAACCAGCCAAACAGTTTCTCGACGTTGGCGTGCTCGAAGTTGTAGGTGCTTTGTTCCACTTCGTTCTGGTGGAACACATCGCCGTAGCTGACCACGCCGCGTGGTCCGTCGGTCCAGACCAGGTCGTAGACGTTGTCGACGCTCTGCAGGTACATCGTCAATCGTTCCAGTCCGTAGGTTATTTCGCCAGTCACCGGCCGGCATTCCAGACCACCGGCCTGCTGGAAATATGTGAACTGGGTAACTTCCATCCCGTTCAACCAGACTTCCCAGCCCAGCCCCCAGGCGCCGAGCGTTGGCGATTCCCAGTTGTCCTCGACGAAGCGCAGGTCGTGCACCAGCGGGTCGATGCCGAGCGCTTTGAGCGAGCCGATATAGAGCTCGACGATGTCGTCGGGATTGGGCTTCAGCACCACCTGGTATTGGTAGTAGTGCTGCAGACGATTGGGGTTGTCGCCATAACGACCATCGGTCGGGCGACGCGACGGCTGCACGTAAGCCGCCGACCACGGCTCCGGGCCGAGCGCACGCAGGAAAGTCGCCGGATGAAAAGTCCCGGCACCCACTTCGGTATCGAGTGGCTGGATCAGCACGCAGCCTTGCTCCGCCCAATAGCGATTCAAGGTCTGGATGACGTCCTGGAAACTGAGTCCGGCCATTGCGAATGAGCAGTGTGTCTGGGAAAGCAGGCTAGTATAACGGGCACGATTGGCGGGGCAGGCCGGCGGCGCGCAATGCGATCCGCGATGACGTCTGCAATGGATCATTCCAGTGGGGATCACAACGCAATGGCGAGCAAACCTTTCCAGCCTGCCCTGTCGGAGCACGACGACCAACCACACCAGCCAACCGGCCTGGTCGAACTCCGGGTCGGTCAATTCGGCCGTCTGGATCTGGATGGCACGCTGGAAGCGCTAGCCAGTGATGGCCTGGTCAGCGGGGAAGACCTGGAGCGCATTCGCAACGACGCCCGCAGTCCACGCGGTCGGCTGGAACTGCACCCATTGGTGCTGATCGCCAACCTGAAAATCTCCGACCAGCGCATGCCGGTCAAACCACTCAGCCTGGAAGTGCTCACACGCTGGCTGGCCGACCGGGCGAACCTGCCATACCTGCGCATCGACCCGATGAAGATCGACGTGCCAGCGGTTACCCAGATCGTCAGCCACGCCTATGCGCAGCGCTATCGCATCCTGCCGGTGGCTGTGGATGAAAGCAGCGTGACCATCGCCACGTCGGAGCCGTTCGATGTTCGCTGGCTGGATGACATCCGCCACCTTGCCCGGCGCGAGATCCGCCGTGTCGTCGCCAATCCACTCGATGTCAGCCGTTACCTGACCGAATGGTGGGGTGTGCAGCGTTCGATCCAGCGTGCCCGCGACGCCAAGATGGACAACGAGGACAGCCGCGGCCTGCTGAATTTCGAACAACTGGTCGAACTGGGCAAGGGCGGCGAAGTTGGCGTGGACGATCGCCACGTCGTCCACATCGTCGACTGGTTGCTGCAATACGCGTTCGAGCAGCGTGCGTCGGACATTCATCTGGAACCCCGTCGCGATGCCGGCATTGTTCGTTTCCGCATCGACGGCGTCATGCACAAGGTTTACGAACTGCCGCCACCGGTGATGATGGCGGTGACGTCGCGGGTGAAAGTGCTGGCGCGGATGGACGTTGCCGAAAAGCGCCGACCGCAGGATGGCCGCGTCAAGACGCGCTCCCCCGGTGGCCGCGAGGTGGAACTGCGCGTGTCGAGCATGCCGACCGCATTCGGTGAAAAGATCGTCATGCGCATCTTCGACCCGGACATCGTGGTCAAGGAATTTGCCCAGCTAGGGTTTTCGAAAACGGAAGAAGCATCGTGGCGTGCGATGGTGGAACGCCCGCACGGCATCGTGCTGGTGACTGGCCCCACCGGTTCGGGCAAGACGACCACGCTGTACTCGACGATGAAGGTGCTGGCCCAGCCTGAAATCAACCTGTGCACGGTCGAGGACCCGATCGAGATGGTCTCGCCCGAGTTCAACCAGATGCAGGTGAACCCGGCGATCGATCTCGACTTCGCGGCGGGCGTGCGCACGCTGATGCGGCAGGACCCTGACATCATCATGGTCGGCGAAATCCGAGATCTGGAAACCGCGCGGATGGCGGTGCAGGCATCGCTGACCGGCCATCTGGTGTTGTCGACCTTGCACACCAACGACGCGCCCAGTGCGTTCACGCGATTGCTCGATCTGGGACTGCCCAGTTACCTGCTGCAATCGACCCTGAGTGGCATCGTCGCGCAGCGACTGGTGCGCACGCTATGCCCGCATTGCAAACAACCGGGGCAAGTCGATGCCGATGCCTGGGCCGCGCTGATTGGCCGCTGGCGCCTGCCGCCGCCGCAGCGCGTGTGCGAACCGGTCGGCTGCCTGGAGTGCCGCAAGACCGGTTTCCTTGGCCGCACCGGAATCTATGAAATGTTGCAGGTAACGCCGGCCGTGCGTGCGCTGATCCAGCCGAACATTGAATCGCTGCGGATGGCGGAAGCCACGCACGCGGCGGGAATGAGGCCCTTGCGCGTGTCGGCCGCCGCGCAGGTGGCGCGCGGCGTGACGACGATCAGCGAAGTGATGAAGGTATTGCCGCCCGGCGACTGAGTTGCAGGGGTGTTCTGATTAAACCCACGCCTGTGCGGGGTTGATCTGGGCGTCCCTCAGTCCGCGCTGGCTTGCGCGGGTGCTGAGCGAGAGCGGATGGTCATTCGCGCCGCGACGATGCCTGCCTCGTAGAGCAGGCACATCGGGATCGCCAGCATCAGCATCGACAGGACGTCCGGTGGCGTGACGATGGCCGAAATCACGAATGCGCCGACGATGGCGTATGGACGGTTATCGGAGAGCTGCTTTGGCGTCACTGCGCCGATCGCGACCAGGATCACCAGCGCGACCGGCACCTCGAAGCAAAGTCCAAATGACAGAAATAGAACCAGCGCGAAATCCAGGAAGCGGGTGATGTCAGGCATCACCGCCACGCCATCCGGTGCGACGCTGGTCATGAAGTGGAATACCGCCGGCAGCACGATGTAGTGCGCGAATGCGCAGCCGGCGTAGAACAGCACAACCGATGACACCAGCAATGGAACGGCGAGGCGTTTCTCGCGCTGGTACAGGCCCGGCGAAACGAAGGCCCACAACTGATACAGCACCACCGGCATCGCCAGGAACACGGCGACGAAAAACGCCAGCTTCAGCGGAACCAGGAATGGCGACGCCACTTCGGTCGCGATCATTTGCCCGCCGACAGGCAGGCTTGCGACCATCGGCTCAGCGAGCCAGCCATACAATTTTTTGGAGAACGGCAGCAGCAAGACCAGCAGCACCAGGATCGCCGCGACCGCCTTGAGCAGGCGCGAACGCAGTTCAATCAGATGGCTGAGGAAGGGGAGTTCCTCGCCGTCTTTTTCAGCTTCGCTCATGCGGGCTCGAATCAGGATCGGACGGTGATGACGCTGGCTCAGTAGGCTCGGCGGCGCTGTCGGAAGTTGCCTTCATCGATTCCGACTCGGATGCGAGCTCGGTCTCTACCGGTGCAGATGAATGCGCCGGCGGCTTATCCGCCATCGGCTTGCGAACGGCATCGTGGATGCTGTTCGCTGCCGCGTTCACGTCGGCGCGGATATCGACCGCTTCGGCCGCTTCGCGAATGCTGCGCTTGATATCGTCGGTGGCGAGTTCACGCTCGATCTCGGAACGCACCGACGCCCAGCTGTTGCGGGCACGCCGGATAAGGGCACCCGCCGTACGCGCTACGCGCGGCAGGCGCTCGGGACCGAGCACCAGCAACGCGACCACGGCAATCAGGGCGAGCTTGCCGAAACCGATATCGAACATCGAACGGTCCTACCTGTCGACGCGATCGTGCTCGCTGTTGCGCATGGCATCGACAGGATCTGCCGGCTCGACGATCGGCGGGTCGGCCTTCAGGCGCGTGGATTCTTCTTCGTCGGCCATGCCCTTGCGGAAACTCTTGACGGCACTGCCGACGTCCTCGCCCATGTTGCGCAATTTCTTGGTGCCGAACACCAGCGCGACGATGACCAGAACGATGAGCCAATGCCAGATGCTGAAACTACCCATGACGGTGTCCCGAGTGAGTGAATGGCGTCCAGTGTAGCGCGAGCACGCACCGCTGGATTGTGAAGCGGACGTCAGCTTGGCGCCCGCGCTGCGCGAATCGAGCGCCGACTAGCGCGCCGAATACTCTTCGAGGCGGTCGCGAAATTCGACAATGCCGGTCGGCACGTCGGTCACGCCGTTCTCCAGGATGCGCCGAGGCGTAACGCCCCGCCCATAGACACGCTGGTTGGACTTGTTGTCGATCGAGATTACCGAGCCATCCAGAGCCACGCCTGCGAACAGACCACGAGCCCGCGAGTACGAGTAGATTTCGGCCTTCAGTGCGCCATCGGTTGCCGCTGAGGCGTTGCGACCGACCGGGCCGGCGGCGACCGATGCATCGGCACCCAGCGTGAACTTGCCGTGGACGATCGAATCGACGCCACGCTGGCTGCTGAAGACCAGCACGATGTCGGACGATTGGACGCCTGCCTGGAAACCGATGCTGCCGCCGGTGATGGCGACGAAACTGGGGTTCGACCAGACGCCGTTCGTTTTCACCGACAGCAGGCCCGTCCCGCGCCGACCGCCAATGATGAAACCAGCCTTGACCACATCGGGCACCACGGCAACGGCGTAGGCACCGTCGAGTAGTTCGCGCGGAATGGCCTTGTCGGGTGCCTGCATCACTTCGCGCAGCACGCGGATCGCGTTTTCCGCGATCTTCACTTCGCGCTCGCCGGCTTGCGCGGCGCCCACGAACACGAGAAAGGTAGCGAGGACGGCGGCAATTCGGGTCGAAACGGGCATCGCAAACTCCATCGGAAAAGCGGCCACGATAGGTCGCCGGACTGACTACGCGATGAACGGTTCAGCTACGGTGACGGCGGCGAGCGACGTACGCGAGCGTGATCATCGATAGCGAAAGAAGGATCAAGGCGAACGCAGAATCTACCGGCACCGGCACGCCAGGATCGCCAACCGGCTCGGGCGGCGGCGGAGGAGGCGGCGGCGGCGGAGGCGGGACCACGACTGGACACTGCGTCGGCGCGATCACGAACGCGTTCATCGATTGCCGGCGCAGGGCACTCGGGCCAGTGATGTTGCCGAGATTGGTAACCACGCCCGTGCTGGTGTTGATCGTGGCCAGGTCGCTCCAGTCGACCAGAACTGAGCTGCCAGGCGGGCCCGGGTTGTAGCTGAGCGAGGCGTACAAGGTGCCATCTTCGTCGAAGCTCATCGCGACGACGTTCACCCATGGCAGCGCCGGACCGTAGCTGCCGATCGAAGTGGTGGCGGCGGTCTCCATATTGATCCGGTAGAACCCGGTATCGCCCTGACCGCCAGCGCCGTACAAGGTGTCGCCGTACGCGACGACCCCCGTGATCTTGTGGCCCATCGAGCCAATCAGGGTTGGCTGCGCGGTTGCCGGGTCGACCTTCCACAATTGGCCCGTCACGGCCGATGCCAACCAGTAATTGCCGTCGCAACCGACCGTCATGCTGAGATCGAGCGTGGTGCCAAACTGGCCGCTTCCGTCCAGGTTCAAGTTGCCGGTCAAGGTCGCGGCACCCGTACTCTTGTTGATCCGCAGCAGCGCGCGCAAGTTGCCCGACACGCCTATCAGGTCGCCGTTTGGCAAAAGGTTGAGGCCGCGGATTTGGCCGATCAACTGTCCGTTCGAAAAGCCGGAAAATCCAACGTAGCTCGCGATCCGGCTATCGAGGTTGATCCGATACAAGTCAGTGAAAGCAACGCCAAACGCGACACGCGTCGTTGCATCTGGCTTGTTGTTGCCCACGCCCCGATTGCCCACAACTTGGGCGCCGCAGGGAATTGCGGCGACAGCAAGGACCAGCAGCACTGTCAGTCTGGCGAACGAAAGCATGGGGCGGTGGTATCTTGTTTCATCCTGCGCTGAACGCGCATGTGCCCTCACTCTAGCAGTATTTCCTGTATGAACAAAGCCTTGCGTGAGTTTCAGCGCTGCCGCCAGCATGCCAGCACCGGCTGTGTCCGGTCATCGTCATTGACACCAGATGCTGTGGTCGCGCCATGACGAATGCGGTGTTGTTGGTGAATCTGGGCACGCCGGACGCACCGACGGCAGGTGCCGTTCGGCGCTATCTGGCCAAATTTCTCGGTGATCGGCGGGTCGTCGACCTGCCGCGTTGGCTGTGGTGGCCGATCCTGCACGGGGTGATCCTGCGGATTCGCCCGGCCCGTTCGGCACGCTTGTATCGCGCGGTCTGGACCGAACGCGGCTCTCCATTGGCGACCGGAACGGCTGACCTCGCCCAAGCGGTTGCAGCCCACGTTGGGTCGGACTGGATCGTTCGCGACGCAATGCGTTACGGCAATCCGGGAATCGATGCCGTGCTTGAGGAACTGGCCGCGCTCGATCTGCGCCGGTTGTTGGTGATCCCGCTCTTCCCGCAGTACTCGGCGACCACATCGGCGTCGGTGTTCGATGCGGTCACCAACAAGTTGCAGCAGTGGCGTCGGGTGCCGGAATTCCGATTCGTCGCCGACTACCACCTCGAACCGGCCTACATCGATGCGCTCGCGGCGAGTGTGCAAGCGCACTGGGCAACGCACGGACGCGCGGACCGGTTGATGCTGTCGTTCCACGGGATCCCACAGCGCTACGTGCGCAATGGCGATCCCTACCAGGCCCAGTGCGAAGCGACGGCGGCAGCGTTGCGCACCAAACTGGAGCTGGACGACAAGCACCTGATGCTTTGCTATCAGTCCCGTGTCGGACGCGAGCCCTGGCTGATGCCGTACACCGACCTGACCTTGGCTGACTTGCCCAGCCAAGGCGTGCATTCGATCCAGGTGATGTGCCCCGGTTTCGCGATCGATTGCCTGGAAACCCTGGAAGAAATTGCGATCACCAATCGCGAAGTTTTCGAGGATGCCGGTGGGGAGCGCTACGAGTACATTGCGTGCCTCAACGACAGTGCCGCACAGGTTGGCCTGATGGCCGAGTTGATTGCTCGAAATGGCAGCGGCTGGATCAAGGACTCGGCGTCCTCCCAATCGTGAGTCGCATCGCAACCGAATTGGGGCTGCCTCTGCGCCACTTGAACTTGGCCGCTAAAGCCTGGGGCGACCCGGCATTGCCGCCGCTGCTGGCCTTGCACGGCTGGCTCGACAACGCCGCCAGCTTCGACGGCCTCGCGCCATTGCTTGAAACCCGCCATGTCGTCGCCCTTGACATGGCCGGCCACGGTCGCTCGGATTGGCGCAGCGCCTCCGCTCCGGATTATTGGCTCGACTACCTGGACGACATCGATCAGGTGTTCCATCACTTTGGATGGAGCAATGCGGACTTGCTTGGGCACTCGCTGGGCGGCACCTTGGCGAGCACTTTTGCCGCTGCGTTTCCTGAGCGCGTGCAGCGCCTGCTATTGATTGAAGCGCTGGGTCCACTGGCGCTGCCCATCGAGCAAACCGTTCCGCAACTGCGCAAGGGAATCGCGGCGCGAGCGGCATTTGCCCCGTCGGCGTTGCGCGTATTCGCCGACGTGGAACACGCAGCGCAGGCACGAATGCGCGCCAACGATCTCAGCCATGCGGCAGCGATGACCCTCGTCGCGCGCGGGCTGGCAAAAGTCGACGCACCAGCGGTCAGTGGCTATCGCTGGTCCAGCGATCCACGCCTGTTGTTGCCCAGCCTGCAGCGCTACAGCGAAGAGCAGGCATTGGCGATACTCGACGCCATCACCGCGCCGACGTTGTTGATACTCGCCGATCCCGCGCACCCGTACGCGCGAACCGCTGCCATGCAAACGCGGCTGGAACGGGTGGCACGCATCGAATGCATTCGCCTGCCCGGCAACCATCACCTGCATCTGGAAAATCCGCAACCGGTAGCGGCGGCGATCAACGCGTTTTTGAAACGTTGCGATTAAACGTCAGCGTTGACCAGGCGCATCAGTTCGGCTTTGATGGCCTGGCCATTCAAGCGCAGCCAGTCGCGCTGTTCGTGCCAATTGGGATAGAGCGCTTCGACTTGCCGCCAGAAGCGTGGCGAATGGTTGCGCACCTTCAAATGGCACAGCTCGTGGATCAGCACGTAGCGCAGCGTTGATGGCGGAGCCAATGCGAGGGCCAGATCAAGGCTGACCGTGTTGCGCGTGTCCAGGCTGCCCCAAAGACTTTTCAGCGGGCGGATGCGGAACCCGCTCGGCGCAGCACCCAGCAGCGGGCAATACTGGCCCAGCCATCGCGCGATATCGCGTCGCATCTGTGCTTCCAGATGCGAGCGCAGCAAACCACGCGCGGTCGTTTGGGATGAGCGGCGACTGCGCACCGGAACGGTGATCTGCAACTGGTCTTCGACGCGTTCGATCTTCGGCCATTCGCCGTCGAGCCACAGCAAATCAAGCACTTCGCCGCGCAGCGTGATGGTGGTGTCGCGACCCACCTTGAGCGGCGAGACCGGCAAGTCCAGATGCAACTCGCCGAGCTTGCGCTGCAACCATTCACCATGCTCGCTGATGAAGGCGAGCACCTGTGGCATCCGCACACCTTTCGGGCAGGTCACCTGCGCGCCTGCTGCGGTTACGGTCAGGCGCAGGCGTCGCGCGCGCGGATGCAGGCGACGACGCACGCGAATGGTCGCGCCGTCGGCGGTTGCGAGTTCCAGATAGTCTTCTTCGGCGGGCGTTGCCATGATCTTTTAAGGATGCGGTTTCCTGCCCGGGCGATGCCGCTCAGGCTTGGTCAGTTGGACGCTTGATTTTGAACCAGGACTCCAGCGCTTCCAGCAGACGACGGATTTCGCCGGTCATCAGCAGGAACGTCGCGTCCAGTTCGGCCCGAGCCGATTCCAGCGAACTTTCATCGATCTCGTCGAGCACGATATCAAGGAATCGCAGCTTGCGGATGACAAGATCTTCGCCGAGCACGAAATCGATGCGGTCGTCGAATGTCAGCCCCAGCTGGAACACTTGTTTGCCGGATTTCAGATGCTCCTTGATCTCGTCCAGTTCCAGATCCTGGCGGCGGCAGCGCACGATCGCGCCGGATTCCGCCGGATCGCGCAATTCGCACTCGTCGCCCAGCACCAGATTGGCCGGCAGCTTGCCGCTGGCCAGCCATTGGGTGAGCAGGGCGCGCGGCGATTCTTCCGGTGCGAGTGGCGTCGCCGGGAAACGACCGACCGCGTCGCGGATCTGGCTGACGGCTTCCTCGGCATTCTTGCGGCTGGCGGTGTCGATGACGATCCAGCCCTGGGCAAGATCGAGGTAGGCGAACTGGCGTGAACTGCGTACGAAGGCGCGCGGCAGCAGG
>JBBSLA010000083.1:0-11790 GCA_038255665.1 Lysobacterales bacterium
ATGAGGGTCCGGCTCTTGTGCGACCTTGCCTTCGGGTTGGACGTCTAGACGTCTAGACGTCCATGGCTTGATTGTCGCCAGACTGGTCAAGCGTTTCGCCGGGCTGCTGCCCGCCGCTTCTCTCTCGTTGGCTGTCGCCAGACGGGTCAAGCGTTTCTCGCGCCTGCCGCTTCGCCCTTGTTGTTGGCTTTAGCCAGACTGATCAAGCGTTTCGCCGGGCGGCAGCCCGGCGAAACGCTTGACCAGACTGACAATCGCAAGCGTCCAGATGGAGCGCAGCGGCGGCAGCCGAAGCATATGGTGACAGCAGCGCATGGCCGTCTGGACGGCCAACCCGCCTAATGAAATGGAACGGTGTACAAGGTCCGGACCCTCACCCGCCCTCCGGGCACCCACTCCCGACGGGAGAGGGGAAAAAGCACCGGACCCATAATCCCGCCGCTTGTCCCGGTGGGAGAAGGGAGAAATGCCACGGCAGCCGCGGCATACGATTGACCAGCGCGGCGACAGCCAGAGAGGACAGCGACGAGACGCGATCCATGCCGATCAAATTCGACGAAGTTAACAAGCGAATCCGCGCGAATGAGCCACGTTGGCCTTCGCCGGTCAGGGTCAAGCTGGTATAAATAGGTGTCACACCCCTCGACGAACGAACGCATGCGTAAACGCATTCCGCTCGCCGCGCTGTTGTTTCTTGCCGGTCCGGCGTGGCTGGCGGAATCCGCGTTGGCCGCGAAAATAACGGTTGATGTCAGCGGACTCGCGCCTCCCCTCGACGAGGCTGCCGTCGCTGCGGTCGAAGTCACTCAGTATGCCGACCGCGATGTATCCGCCGCGCAGGCGCAGCGTCTGCATGACCGCGCAGAAGCCCAGATAAAGACGGCGCTGGAAGCGTATGGCTACTACCACGTGAAGGTCGAAGGCAAGCTGCGAAAGGTCGGCGAGAACTTCGTGTCCGATCTGGTCGTCGATCATGGCGAACCGGTGACCATTGCCGAGTCGAAAGTGCTCGTCGACGGCGACGCGATGGATCGCGCCCGGGTCAAGAAGGCGGTCGGCGAATTCCATCCCAAGGAGGGAGAAGTACTCGACCACGCCATTTACGAGCGCAGCAAAACGGCGATCACCGGCGCACTGTTCAGTGCCGGCTATCTGGATGCGCTGCTGGAACGTCATCGTGTCGAGGTGACTCGCGACGCCAACAGTGCGGCGATCGATCTCTATTGGAAGGCCGGTCCGCGCTACAAGTTCGGCGAGACCATGTTCGACGAAAGCCAGTTCGACGCACATTTCCTGGATCGCTACGTCCCCTACGAGGAAGGCGACTGGTACTCGCAGGAGCAGTTGCTGAAGCTGCAACAGGGCTTGATCGATGCAAACTATTTTTCGGTCGTCCAGGTCCAGCCCGACTCCGAAAAGGCCATTGATGGCGTGGTGCCAATCAATGTGCTGCTCGCGCCCGCCAAACGTAATGTCTACACCGGCGGCGTTTTTGTCGGTACCGACACGGGCGTCGGCGTGCGCGGTGGCGTCGAGCGTCGTTGGGTGAACCGGCAGGGCCACAAGCTGAAATTCGAAGCCCTGGTCGCGCAGCGCCTGAAAACAGTGACGGGCCTGTACACCATTCCGAAACCCGGCAAGGACAACCACAGCTGGAACCTTGGCGCGACCTATCGCGACGAAAATACCGACACAAGCACGTCGAAAACCCTGCGCCTTGCCGCCACCGATTCGCGCATCTGGCGTGGTTGGACGCGCACCTACGGTTTGCAATTTCTTACCGGCAACTTTGAGGTCGCGGACGTCAAGGGCAAGACAACGCTGCTCTATCCGGAAGTGTCGCTGGCGAAGAAGTATGCGGACAACCCCATTTTCCCGCGTGACGGCTGGTCGCTGACGTTCGCCACGCGCGCTGGTGCCGAAGGCATCTTGTCCGATACAAACTTCGCCCAGTTCGTGGCTCACGGCAAGTGGATCACCGGTGTCGGTGACGACGACCGGTTCATCGCGCGCGGGTCGTTTGGCTATACGCAGGTCGGCGATTTCAACGCCTTGCCGCCGGAACTGCGCTTCTTCGCCGGTGGTGATCGATCCATTCGTGGCTTCGGCTACCAGTCGGTTGGGCCGCTCAATGCCGATGGAAAAGTGATCGGTGGCGAAACGCTGCTGGTCGGCAGCGCCGAGTACGAGCATTACTTCACGCCGACCTGGGGCATGGCGGGCTTCATTGATGCCGGCGATGCGTTCAGCGGGACGGGATTCAAAGCGAAGGTCGGAGCCGGACTCGGCCTGCGCTGGCGCTCGCCGGTCGGCATGGTGCGCGTCGATCTCGGCACGCCGGTACGCGGCCGAGGCCCGGATGATTCGCGCATCCAGTTGCATTTAGTGATTGGGCCGGACCTGTGAGCGGCTCGCGCGGCATGCAATGGTTGAAGTGGATCGGCATCGTGTTGGCGAGCCTGGTCCTGATCATCGTCCTGATAGTGTCATGGGTGTTGTTTACCCAGTCCGGCGCAAGGTTTGCGCTGGAGCGCGCCGTCGGGTCTCTGGAAGGCAAGCTCAGTTACGAGAAGGCTACCGGGACACTCTCAAGTCCCCTGCGACTGGAAGGCATCCGCTATCACGACCCCGTGAAAGGCGTCGATGCACAGGTCGCAAGCGCCGAGGTCAAGGTTTCGCTCAGCCGGCTGTTCTCCGGCCGCGTACAGATCGACGACGTGACGATCAATGACATCGACCTGCAACTGACGAAGGTCGCCCCAGATCCGGTCGAACCGTCCGATCCCATCACGCTGAAGCCACCGATCGATATCGTGATCGATCGTTTGCGCATCAACGACGCCAAAATCAGCCAGGACGGCAAACCGGTGGTCGCGGTCGATTTGTTCCAGACCGGCGTTGCCTGGACCAGCGATGGCATCGCCATCAACGAACTTGCCCTGCGTTCGCCCGATGGCTCGGTCGATGTCGATGGCACACTGACCACTGCTTCAGGTTATGGCGGCAAGGGCAAGGCAACCTTCTCATGGCAAGTGGGCGATACGACGTACGCCGGGGCACTCAACGCTGACAGCGACGGTGATAAAGGCAATATCGACTTCGCATTGCAGCAGCCCATTGCCGCGACCATCAACGGCACGATCGTCCAGAACGATGACCTGCCATGGTCGTTGCAACTGGACGCGCCCGAGTTCAACGCGGACAAACTGATCGCCGGCAGTGGCATCACGACGATGTCTGCATCGTTGCAGGGCTCGGGCGATCTCAAGCAAGGCACGATCAATGGCGTCATTTCCGTCGATGGTCGCCGCGTCCAGATCGAGCCGCTGCGTTACGGTCTCGCCGACGATGTGTTGACGATCGAGGTGCTGACGCTGAAATCGCCCGATGTCGCTGGCGTGATCAACGCAAGCGGCAAAGTGGAATTGAAGGCGGAACCGGTTTCCGCCGAACTGGTGTTGGACTGGAACGACCTGGTCATACCCGAGGACCTGGCCGGCCAGGTAATCGCCAGCCACGGAAAGATCAGTGCCGGCGGCAGCGCGGACGCTTATCACGCCGAAGGCACGATCTCGGTCGGACCGCCCGGCAATTTGTCCGATCTCGCCATCAAACTCAGCGGTACGCCCAAACAGATACTTCTCGACACGTTGGCCTTGAAGCAAGCCAATGGCGGCCTCGACGCCAGCGGCACGGTCACCCTGCAACCGCAGGTGGCTTGGGACATCAAGGCGAACGCAAACAAGCTTGATCCCGGCGCGTTCGCGAAGGATTGGAAAGGCGCGCTCGATTTCGACCTCGCTACCAGCGGCAGCATTGGTGACAACGGCCCGACGGCGACGATAAAACTCAATCGCCTCGGCGGTACGTTGCGGCAACGCCCGGTGTCGGGCCAAGCCGACCTGACGATCAAGCCTGAATTTATTGTCGACGGCACGCTCGACCTGCGTTCCGGCAAGAGCTCGGTCGGCATTGTCGGTCGCGGCGGCAACCAGACCGACGCAAACGTCAAGCTCGCGATTGGCGACCTAGGGGACTGGATGCCCGATGCGTCGGGTGAGCTGAATGGCGATTTCCGCGTGCAAGGCAAGTGGCCAAGCCTGGATGTGAACGGGGTAGCCAACGGTAGTGCACTTCGATTCGGCGATACGCGCGTCGCCGCGCTCGATGTGATCGCCGGCATCAACAACCTCGACAAGCCGTCCGGCAAACTCGACGTGAAGGCAGCCGGTTTGACCAGTGGCAGCGCCAGTTATGAATCGATCAACCTGCAAGCCGAAGGCAGCCAGGCGTCACACAAGCTGACCCTTCGCGCGACCGGCGCACCAGCCAACCTAAGCCTGCAACTGGATGGCAGCAGCCAGGGCGATTTGTGGAGCGGCACGCTGAAGCAATTGATGTTGGCAGCCAAGGACGTACCGACGTTCAACCTCGCCGCGCCAGCGCAGCTGGCATGGGACGGCAAGAGGTTCACTGCCAGCGAGTCGTGCCTGGTCGGCGATACGACGCGGCTGTGCATAGCGGGTGGCGGCGATGCCGACGGCAGCATTGATGCACGCTACCGACTGGAGCAATTGCCGCTGGCCTTGATCACCAAACTCGCCGCCAGCGATGCACCGATCCGCGCGATCGGGACGATCGACGGCAACGGCAGCATCCAGCGCACCGCCAAGGGAGCCTTGAGCGGCAATGCGAATATCAATTCGGCCAGCGGTCGCATCGACTGGGTTGGTTCCGACGGTGCCGAGCCACGCGAGATGCTGAGCTATACCGCGTTCGCGATCAACGCGGACCTCGGCACCAACTCGACCACGGCAACGGTAAAGGCCAATCTGGATCATCAGGGCAACATCGACGGGCGAATCGTAATCAATGGTCCACTGGAAGCAAGTTCGGGCCTGTCTGGCCAGTTGCGCATGAAGCTCAACAGCCTCGAATTCATCGAACTCTTTACCAGTGAAATCGCGAACGTGAAGGGCACCGTCGAAGCCAACTACAGCATCGCCGGAACCTTGGGCCAGCCTGAGTTGAATGGCGCGCTGCGCCTGCGCGACTTCGCGTCCGAAGTGCCGATAGCCGGCCTCAAGCTGAGCAACGGCGACATCAACGTGCGTGCGCTGGATGCACAGCAATTTGTCGTCGAGGGTTCGATCAAGTCCGGCAAGGGCACGCTGCAATTCGGCGGCACTGGTGGACTCGCCAGCGACGCGCCGATCAGGGTCACTATCAAGGGCACCGACGTGACGGCTGCCAACATTCCGGCTGCGAAGGTAGTCGTGTCGCCCGATCTCGTTATTGAGCGCAGCGCGGATGGCCTGCTCGTCACGGGCAGGGTCGACGTTCCAAGTGCCGACGTCGATCTGGAAAAACTTCCCGGTGGTGGCCCGACCGGCAACGCACGTTCGGCCGACGTGGTCATCGTCGATGAGGAAACCTCGGACAGCGCCACCGCGCTGCCAATCACGGCGCGCGTCACGGTGTCCTTTGGCGACAACGTCAAACTGGTCGGGCTTGGCTTCGACGGGACCGTCAAGGGGCAGCTTTCCGTGACCGATATTCCCGGCCGTACCACCGTTGGAACCGGCACGCTCAATGTCGGCGGAACCTACAAGGCGTACGGACAGGACCTGAAAATCGAGCGTGGCCGCATTCTTTTCGCCGGCACCCAGATCGACAACCCCGGCATCGATGTTCGTGCTGTGCGCGAGATTCGCGGCGAAAACATCACGGTCGGCCTCAACGTGCGCGGCACCGCGAAGATTCCGGTGCTGACGGTGTTCTCCGACCCGGTGCTGGAGCAATCCGAAGCGCTGTCCTACCTGCTCACCGGCAAACCGTTGTCGGGTTTGAACAGCGGCGAAGGCGACTTGCTCGGATCGGCCGCGCGAGCGCTCGGCACGGCGGGCGGTGATCTGCTCGCCAAGAATATCGGCTCCAAGCTGGGCGTCGACGACATCGGCGTGGCCGACAGCGAATCACTTGGTGGCGCGGCATTCACGGTTGGCAAATACCTGTCGCCGAAGTTGTACCTCAGCTACGGCGTCGGCATCTTCGATCCGGGCGAAGTCGTCACGTTGCGTTACATCTTCAGTCCGCGCTGGAATTTTGAAACCGAGAATTCGACCAAGGGCAGCCGTGCCGGATTCAACTATCGCTACGAAAATTGACGAACTGGCAGTCGAGCGAACGAATCCTTCCATGACGGTCGCCATCTACTCCCATCCGGCGTGCCTGGAGCACCAGTTGTTGCCGGGCCATCCCGAATCGCCGGATCGGTTGCGCGCCGTGCTGGCCGCGCTCGATCACGAACGCTACGCCGCGCTGCTGCGAGTCGACGCGCCGCTGGCCACCCGCGAGCAACTGGCGCGCGTGCACCACGCAGACCTTATCGCGGACGTGCTCGACGGCCCCGACTTGCCTTACCGGCAAATCGATCCTGATACGGCGATGACGAGCGGTTCGGCCGAAGCCGCGATGCGTGCCGCCGGCGCAGTCTGTGCGGCGATCGACCAGGTGATGACGGGCGACATTTGCCGAGCATTCTGCGCGGTGAGGCCACCCGGACATCACGCCACCGCCGACACCGCGATGGGCTTCTGCCTGTTCAACAGCGTCGCCGTCGGGGCAGCGCATGCGATCGCTGCGCATGGCCTGTCGCGTGTGGCAATCATGGATTTCGATGTCCACCACGGCAACGGCAGCCAGGACATTTTCTGGTCCGACGCGCGCGTCCTTTACGCATCCACGCACCAGTCGCCGCTGTATCCCGATACCGGTCGCACCGACGAGCACGGCCGCACCGGCAACATTGTCAACGCGCCACTGCCACCGGGTGCCGGTTTCGCCGAATTTCGAAATGCAATCGAACTGATCGTGTTGCCGGCGCTGAATGCATTCGCGCCAGAGTTGCTCATCATTTCCGCGGGCTTCGACGCGCATCGGCTCGATCCGCTCGCCAACCTGAACCTCGAAGCCGATGACTATCGCTGGGTCACCGGGCAACTGGTCGCGCTCGCTGATCGACATTGCGGTGGACGCATCGTATCCAGCCTCGAAGGCGGCTACAGCCTCGCCGCGTTGCGTGACTCGACGCAAGCGCATGTGGATGCGCTGATGCGCTGATGCGCTGATGCGAGTCGGCGCCGTTGCGCTGCTGCCATTGAGCCGCGCTCAGTTCATCGGAATGTCCGAAACCCCGTGTTAGGTTTCGTTCTCAGCCAGGAGCAAGCCATGCGTGCGAGCGTATCCAGTCGCCGTGACAAAGAGTCGCCCTGCCCGCGCTATCTGATCACGCTCACCGTCAATGGATCGAAACATCAGGTCGACGTTGAAGCATGGACAAGCCTGCTCGACTTCCTGCGTAATCGTCTGGGACTGACCGGAACGAAAAAGGGTTGTGACCACGGCCAGTGTGGTGCCTGCACCGTGCTTGTCGACGGGCAGCGCATCAATTCCTGTTTGACCATGGCGGTGATGCAAACTCACAAGAGCATCGTCACCGTGGAGGGATTGGCAGAAGGGCCGCGGCTGCATCCTCTGCAGCAGGCCTTCATCGACCGCGATGCCTTCCAGTGCGGCTACTGCACGCCAGGGCAGCTTTGTTCCGCCATCGGGCTGATCAGCGAGGGACAAGCGCGCAGCATCGACGACATCCACGAATTGATGAGCGGCAACCTTTGCCGCTGCGGAGCCTATCCGCAGATCGTGCAAGCGATTGCCAATGTGCTGGATGGTGAACTTGCAGCTCGCCGCGAGCGGTCATCCAGCGATGTCGCCGTACAGAGAGACGACGCATGAATCCTTTCTCGTACGTCGCGGCGAAGGAGCCCGGCTCGGCCATTGCAGCGTTGGCCGCGAACGAAGGCGGCGGAACGGCATGCATGATTGCCGGCGGCACAAACCTCATCGACCTGATGAAACAGGGCGTGATGCATCCGACGCGGCTGGTCGACATCAACGCCTTACCAATGGCCGCGATCGAGCCGATGGTGGACGGCGGATTGCGCCTGGGCGCACTCGCGCGCAACAGCGAAACGGCCTATCACCCGGACGTACGCCAGTCCTATCCGCTGGTCAGCGCGGCCATCCTGTCGGGCGCTTCGCCACAGTTGCGCAACATGGCCAGCAATGGCGGAAACGTTCTGCAGCGAACTCGCTGCCAGTATTTCTACGATGTCGCGGTCGCCTGCAACAAGCGCGAACCCGGTTCCGGTTGCCCGGCGATCGGCGGATTGAACCGTTACCACGCCATCCTTGGTGCAAGCCCCGGTTGCATCGCCGTGCACCCCTCCGATTTCTGTGTGGCGCTGGCCGCGCTGGACGCAACCGTTGTCGTCCAGTCGGCAGGCGAGGAGCGTCGAGTCGCGTTCGCCGATGTGCATCGATTGCCCGGCGACAGGCCGCATATGGACACGACGATCGCTTCCGACGAATTGATCGTCGCCATCGAACTGCCAGCCAATTCCGCGCGTTTCGCAAACCATTCTGCGTACATCAAGATTCGGGATCGCGCGTCATATGCATTCGCGCTGGTGTCGGTAGCGGCCGGATTGGATATCGGCGACGACGGTCGCATCGAGTCGGCACGAGTAGCCCTGGGTGGTGTCGCGCACAAACCCTGGCGCATCGAAGCGGCAGAAGAGTTGCTTCAGCGAGAAATGCCCAACGACGAAGCCTACGAACGCTGTGCCGCGCGATTGCTGGAAGGCGCAGTTGGCCAGGGACAAAACGACTTCAAGATTTCCATGGCCCTACGGGCAATCGTCAGAGCCTTGCAAACCGCCGCCGCCGGCACTCGAATCGACACGGCAAATCCCGGACGACCCGACCTGGCAGCGCGCGAATGACACAGCTCGACGACACCCTCGTTCCGCCGCAAGCCGCGCCGGGCACTGGCGAGATTCCGCTCGGACAACCCGCGTCACGAATCGACGGCCCTGCGAAGGTGACGGGTACGGCGCAATTCGCAGCTGAGCATGGCGCACCGGACCTCTGCGTTGGCGTCATCGTCAACGCGACGATCGCGAAGGGCCGCATCACCTCCATCGATGCCACGGCGACGCTCGCTGTCGCTGGCGCACTAGGTGTCATCAGTCATTTGAACAGGCCGCACGTTCGTTCGTGGCGATTGTTCTACAAGGACATGATCGCGCCTGGCGGAAAGCCTTTCCGTCCCCTGCACGATGACCGCATCGCTTTCAGCGGCCAGCCGGTCGCATTGGTCGTGGCGGAAACGTTCGAAGCAGCGCGATACGCCGCCAGTCTTCTCGATGTCCGTTACGAGCGCGAGCCGCACGAAACCAAACTGGCAGCGAATCGCGATTGCGCCCACACGCCAAGCCGGTTCAAGGCCGGCTACGCGCCGCCACCGGACGAGAAAGGCGACGCCAAGCGCGCGTTCGCGGATGCGTCGGTCAAGGTTGACGTCTCGTTCGACACCCACATCGAACACCATCATCCGATGGAGCCGTTCGCAACGACGGTGATCCGCTCCAGCGACGGACACCTGACCATTTACGACAAGACCCAGAGTTCGCAGAACAGTCGCTGGTATGTGTCGCGCGTGTTCGGGCTGTCGCGTTCCAGGGTGACAGTTCGCAACCCGTTCGTGGGCGGCGCATTCGGCGCGGCACTGCGACCGCAATACCAGTTGCCGCTTGCGGTGATGGCGGCGCTGCAACTGGAACGCTCGGTTCGCGTGGCAATGACGCGCGAACAGATGGTGACGATCGGCCATCGGCCCGCAACCATCCAACACGTGCGCCTTGCCGCTACGGAGACCGGTCAGTTGCTTTCCATCCAGCACGATGCAGTGGCCGAGACCTCGCAGCACGAGGACTACGTCGAGAATGTCGTCAACTGGTCTGGCCAGCTCTACGGCTGCGAGAACATCAAGCTTGGCTACGAGTTGGTGAGTCTCGATCACTACTCGCCGATCGAGATGCGCGCGCCGGGTGGTGCCCAGGGCGTATTCGCACTTGAAGTTGCCATGGATGAATTGTCGTACGAACTGCAAAAAGATCCGCTGGCGCTGCGCCTGCAGAATTACGCCGAGGTTGATCCAATCAGCGGGCTTCCCTATTCGTCGAAGGAACTGCGTGCCTGCTACGCGCAGGGCGCCGAGAAGTTCGGCTGGTCGCGTCGACCGCAGGCGCCGCGATCAATGCGCGACAGGCACGAATGGACCGGTTGGGGTATGGCCACCGGAATCTGGGATGCCTTGCAGATGTTCGCGCGGGCCAAGGCCGAATTGCGCGCGGATGGCCAGCTCGTCGTCAGTTCCGCGGCAACCGATATCGGCACCGGTACCTATACGGTGATGACCCAGATCGCGGCCGACACGTTCGGCCTTCCACTGGAACGTGTGACCTTCCACATGGGCGATTCCACCTTGCCGACGGCACCGGTGCAAGGTGGCTCGTCACACGTAGCGACGGTGGGTTCGGCCATCGCCGGCGCGTGCGAGAAGTTGCAGAAGGCGTTGCATACGCTGGCTGGAAAAAATGACAAGGCGTTCAAGAGCGCGTCATTTGAATCGGTCGAGTTTGCCGAAGGCACGATTCGCCTGCGATCACAACCTGCAACGTCGTGGTCGCTGGCAGACCTTCTGGCTGCGTCGAAGGAATCGTCGGTCAGCGTCAAGTACCTGCTACTGCCAAACGTGTTGAAACAACGCAAATTTTCACGCGCCGCCCATTCCGCAGTGTTCTGCGAAGTGAAGGTGGATGAATTGCTCGGAACCGTACGCGTCACACGGGTTGTCAGCGCAATCGCGGCCGGACAAATCATGAATCCCAAGGCCGCCACCAGCCAGATCACCGGTGGCGTGGTCTGGGGAATCAGCCAGGCACTCTTCGAGGAAACCCAGTGCGACCATCGCCTGGGCCGGTTCATGACCCGCAGTCTCGCCGACTACCATGTCGCATCGAACCGGGATACACCCGACATCGACGTGATTTTTGTTGACGAAGACGACCGCATCGTCAGCCAACTCGGTGCCAAGGGAGTCGGCGAGATCGGCTTGGTAGGCGTCGCCGCAGCAGTCTGCAACGCCATCTACCACGCGACGGGAAAGCGCGTCCGCCAGCTGCCGATGACCCCCGACATCGTGATGGCAGACTGATCCGATTTTCTCCCCTCTTCCCGGGAGAGGGCTTTCTCGCGCGGTTTGTCTCTTTCGCCGTTTTACCGGTTAGACGCCTATCTCGGCTTTCGCCCGTTTGGTCAAGCGTTTCGCCGGGCTGCGGCCAGTCGCTTCTTACTTGTCGGCTGTCGCCAGACTGGTCAAGCGTTTCTCGCGCCTGCCGGCGCGCGAGTCACCCCGGATCAAGTCCGTGGCAGGCTTTTTCTCGCGCAGAGAAAAGTAACCCGAAGGTGGGGCCCGATAGCCTGTCGGTCGTGCGGTGAAGCCGCACGACTTCGCAAGCACTGGCCGGGTTCGGTCGAAGGCACATCCTGTGCCGGCGACCGAATCCGCGCGATCCATCGCGCGTCCCGCGATGCGGCTTTTCCGTCCAGCACTTGCCGACAGGAACGGGCGGGTGGATCAAAAGCAACATCAACAGCATCCGCCGCGAAGCGGCGGACAACGCAGCAACGCTGCGTGCCTTTGACCTACCTCCCGATTCGGGGAGGCGAGTTGGCGCAGGAAAGCCCGAAGGGTGGCCGAATGGATTCGGCCAGTTCGCTGCAGGTGCAGGGATGCGCCTTCAGCGAACCCCGTAGCCAGCTTGCGTAGTCGTGCGGCTTCTCCGCACGACCGACCCGCCACGGGCGCATCTTTGGGTCATG
>JBBSLA010000084.1:0-11783 GCA_038255665.1 Lysobacterales bacterium
CATCGACCTCGAATTCCAGCACGCCGCGCGGAATGTTGATGGCGCCGTCGATATGGCCAGTCGCGAACTCGGCTGGTTCGCGTACGTCGATCAGCACGCGTTTGCGGTGTTGGGCGTAGTCGCCTGGCGCGATCTCGCGGATTTCGGAACGCGCCTCGGCCACGAAGTCTGCGGCGGTCTTGGTCATGTCAGTACTCCTGGGACGAACGGAACTATATCACTTGCCTCTAATATAAGGTATCGCTGATATTATATCAAGCGGATTCTTGATGCTGGCGCAGGGCCGACCACTCGTTGACGCGGCGATCGATGCCTGCGCGGTGCGGGCGAAACCCATTGCCCTGACCTGTGTGGCGGCCGTGGTCGGGGCGTCTTCATCCTCGACGATCCGATCTTCAACGGGCTTGCCGTGTCCTTGATTGTCGGCATCCTGGTCAGCACGGTGCTGACGCTGCTCGTGATTCCGCTGCTCTACCATGCGTTGCTGCAACGAAATGTTGCATCCGAAGCGCACGCTTGAGTGGCGTGCGCTTCGGGCCGGGAGCCGCCGTCCGGCGTGCAGTGGCAGAATGATCCGATGGAAGGCATGGCGATCCTGGAAATTGAAAGTTTGCGCAGTGGTTGTGCGCAGTGCTCGCTGCAGGAGCTTTGCCTGCCGGCCGGCATCGGTGCGCAAGACCTGCGGCGACTGGACCGGATCGTCCGGCGGCGTCGGCCGGTGGCACGCGGCGCGCGGTTGTTCCGGATAGGCGACCCACTTGCGGAACTGTTTGTCGCGCGCACGGGCGCGTTCAAGACGGTCAGTCTGGACGAGGACGGACAGGAGCAGGTACTTGGCTTCCACCTGCCCGGCGAACTCATCGGGCTCGACGCGCTGGGCAGTGGCGAGCATCGCTGCGAAGGCGTCGCGTTGACCATTGCCAATGTCTGCGAAGTACCGTTCGAGGAGTTGTCTAGCGTCGCGGCGCAGGTTCCCGGATTGCAGAAACAGTTGTTGCGGGTGATCGGGCAAAGCCTTGGGCGTGACCAGGATCACGCTGCGGTACTGGTACGGCGCCATGCAGGCGAGCGTATCGCCATATTCCTGCATGGGCTAGGCGAGCGCTATCGCAACATTGGCCAGTCCGACAGCCGGTTCACCTTGCCAATGAGTCGCGAGGACATCGCGAATTTTCTCGGTCTGGCAGTGGAAACGGTGAGTCGCGGTTTCACCCGACTCCGCGACGATGGCCTCATTGCCGTGACCGGGCGGCGGGTCGAAATCCTGTCTCCCGCCGCGCTAAGGCGTTTGGCGCACGGCGGCGAAGCGTTGATCAGTCCGCGCCGCAGCGCCTGACTGGGGTCAGGGAATGTCGGCCGAAACCGGCATGCAGCCCAGCGCGCTCAGCCAGGGATGCAGCGTCGGCAACTGCATCAGCCACGGTGCAGCCATCGTCAGCAGTCCGGCGAGAAGAATCACCACGGCGGCAGCGACGCGCCAACCGCTCTCCTGCAACCACAATCGCAATCGCACGCCTGCCCATGACAACGGCAACATCACCGGCAGGGTGCCCAGGCCAAATGCGGCCATGGTCAGTGCGCCGTTGACCGCATCCGCTTGCAACCAGGCGGCCGTCAGCATCGTGCCGCTGAGTCCGCACGGCAACCAGCCCCATAGCACGCCCAGTGCGAGGCGTTTGGCGTGTGTGTCCGCCGGCAGCAGGCGACGCTGCAGTGGTCTCAGGCGTGCCCAGATGCCGCCGCCGGTTCGCGTCAGAAAGGCGAGACGACCGCGCCGGTCGAGCAGCCTCAGGGCCACGATAACCAGCACGAGGCCAACTGCCATGCGCAATCCAAACATCAGCCACTGGCTGCGAGCAACGATGAGAATGCTTCCGCCGATACCACCAGCGATCGCGCCGGCAATCACGTAACCGAGCACACGACCGAGGTTCGGCTCGATCACGTAGCGCAAGTCGCGCGGACCCATCGACGAGAAGCCGGTTGCGATGCCGCCGCACATGGCCGCGCAATGCACACCACCGGTGAGTCCGGCGAGCACGGCCGCGAGCAGGGTCAGCCAATCAATCGGCATGGTCGTCGCGTCGCGGTGGATCGTCTGCGTCGTCATCGCGCAAGATGTCGAGCGGCGGTGTATCGAGATCGTCGAACTGGCCGCCGCGCACCGCCGAGATGAAGGCCCAGATTGCGACGCCAAGCAGGGCCACGCTGACCGGTATCAGGAACAACAGGATTGCCATGGTCTCTAGGATGCTCTGATCAGCCCCACACCGCGTGGAGTTGATTAGACCATCCTTCTGCCAGCTTGCTCATGGGGGCGTGGCTATCGGTTTCGCCACCGTCGTATTGGCAGCGCGAGCAGGCTCGACGTGTTGTTGTCGGGTCAGGCGCAGCGCATTGAGCGTTACGGTGAGAGATGACGCGGCCATGCCCAGTGCTGCCATCCACGGCGTCACCAAACCGGCTGCTGCCAGCGGCAGGGCAAGCAGGTTGTAGCCCAGCGCCCAGCCGAGGTTTTGGCGAATCACGCGACGCGTGCGCCGGGCGAGCACAATGGCTTCAGGAATGCGTTGCAGCGAAGGGTGAGTGATCACAAGGTCTGCCGCGCGCTGTGCCAATGCAGCGCCATCTGCCAGTGCGAAGGAGACATCGGCGCCGGCCAGAACGGGCGCATCGTTGAGGCCATCGCCGACCATCGCCACGCGCCGCCCATCGTTTTGCAGGTTGCGCACGAAGGCCAGTTTCTGTTCGGGCGTCTGCCGCGAATGCATATCGTCGATGCCCAACTCGCTGGCGATTCGCGCCACCGCATCGGCAGCATCGCCACTGGACAGGTGCAGGCGTAGACCAAGTCCGTGCAGCGCGGCCACAGCATCGTGCGCGTTGCCGCGTGCAGATTCGCGAATGCCCAGCCGGGCGATCGTGCGCGTGCCATCACCGAGCCAAAGCTCGCTTTGATCGTCACGCCCATCCGCGCCGACGAAGGCGGCCCGGCCGAGGCGCCAGCGGTCGCCATCGACAACTCCTTCGATTCCGAATCCCGCCACGCTACGCACGTCGGTTGCGTTGGGCGCAGCCTCGATGCCCTCGAACGCGCGTGCCAGTGGATGGCCGCTGTCACGTTCCAGTGCGGCGGCGATACGCAGCGCGTGTGTTCGATCAAATCCATCAAAGGTTTCGACGTCAGCCAGTGCCGGGCGGCCATCGCTCAACGTGCCTGTCTTGTCGAAAACCACATCGGTCACTGCGGCCAGCGTTTCCAGTGCATCCGGACGCAATGCCAACACGCCCAATTTCGCCAGCGCTCCGTGTGCGGCAGCGAGTGCCGCCGGAATGGCCAGCGACAGCGCGCACGGACAACTGACCACCAGCAGGGCCAGCGTTACCTCGAATGCGCGTGAGGGATCAATGACTCGCCAAGCAACGTAAACGACGACGGCGATCAGCGCCAGCACAGCGACAAAATGGCTCGCGATACGATCCGCCAACCGTGCCAGGGGCGGTCGATGCGCCTGTGCCTGCTCGACCAGGCGCGCGAGTTGCGACAGTCGTGTGTTGGCGCCAACGGCGCGCAGCTTGATTCGCGCCGGTCGCTCGCGACAGATCGTACCTGCGAACACGTCGTCACCAGCTTGTTTTCGGACCGGTCTGGATTCACCGGTCAGCAAGGCCTCTTCGAAACTGGCCTCGGTATGCAGCAGTACACCATCAGCGGGCACCGCGTCGCCGGCGGCCAAGCAAGCAACGTCGCCGACATCCAGTGCTGCCAACGGCACCGCCTCGCGACTGCCATCGGCGAGTTCGCGCGTGGCCAGCGCAGGCCGCGCCCGCGCCAACGCATCCACCTGCGCACTGGCGATGTTACGCGCTCGCTGTTCAAGCATTCGCGCCGCCAGCAACAGGAACACGAACATCACCGCCGCATCGAACCACACGTGTGGCCCGCCGCGAATGGTTTCGACGATGCTGGCGCCGTAGGCGAGCAAGGTGGCGCTGGCGATCAGCGTATCCATTCCCAAGTGGCGCCCGCGCAGTTCGCGAAGCATGCCGCTGATGAAAGGCCAACCGGAATAGAACACTACAGGTGATGACACCAGCACGGTGACCCAGCGGAAAAAATCACGCGTGGCCAATGACATCTCGCCGCGCGTGTCGAGGTACAGCGCTTCGGCAAACATCATCGCCTGCATGGCGCCGAGACCAGCCACGCCAAGCCTGATCAACCAGCGATTGCGTTCGGCACGACGCGCTTCTTCGCGCGCTTCGCCGCCGCTGAGGAATGGGCGATAGCCAAGCGCTGCGACGCGCCGAAGCAGGGCCGATAGTTGTGTGCTCGCCGGATTCCAGCGAATGCGGATGCGCCCGGTCACCGCGTTGGCACCCGCATCGATCACACCCGCTTCACGACACAGCGCGCGATCAATCAGCCACGCGCAAGCGGCACAGCGCATGCCTTCGCTGAGCACGGTGATTTCGCAGTTGCCTTCGATATCGCGAACATGATCGCGCATCAGGTCATCGCGATCCCAGAGGGAAAAGTCGATACCATCGATATCGACCCTGCCGGCGGTTTCGCTGCGCAAGCGGTAGTAGTCGCCGAGGCGGGCATCGCGAATCCACTGCGCGGCACCGGCGCAGCCATCGCAGCAGAACGCGCGCAATTCGCCATCCAGCACGAGTCGCGCTGGCGTGATTGGCAGCGCTTCGCCGCAATGGAAGCAGTCCGCCGGCGACGGGCGGATCGGTAGGGCGTTCACTGGATCTGCAGCGACGGCCCAAGGTGCGCCGCGCGCTGGCCTTTCGGAAGGCGTCCGCGCAATCGCCACGTGGTCTTTTCGTCGGTGACGTGGACGATCCAGTCGTGGCTATCGTCGAGGTCAAGATCCGCATGCCAGCCGGTCGGATCGGGCTGCAGGTAGACGCTGCGATCCGACGCCTGGTGCTGCGGATGCAACAAGGTCATCTGCAAAGGCTCGCTACGCACGAAGGCACCGCCAGCGGGAAACACATGCAGCGTGGCGTCGTCGATCTGCACCACGGCACCGAGCTTGAGTTCCGCCGCGCGCGCGTCGGCGTCGAGATCGGCAACCTGGGCCTGGCCGGTGCGCTGCACCTGGTCGTAGACCGCGTCATCGTTACCGCTGCGCACGGCTTCATAGACCAGCCACAGGCTGCCAATCACGGCGGCGAGCGGTAAGCCGGCAACCAGCCAGACCATGGGTTCGCGCCAACCGGAACGTTTTGCTGCCATCACATCGGACCGAAGAAACTGCTGTCGACCGACTTTCGCACACTGCCGTCGGCATTGTTGATGACCACTTTCACGTCGTGGCGACCATGCAATGACGAAGGTCCCGAAAGGATGAGCGGCAGCGACAGCACTTCTTCGGCATCAGCGTGGATGGTGGCGCCGGGCTCGCGCAGAACGATGCCTGGCGTTGATGATTCAATCGTGACGGTGAAATCGCCACCACGATCAATCTTGTTGACCAGCTTGAGCGTGTAGCCGTTCTCGATCTCGCCACCGGCGTTGATCCGGTACAGCGCGTTGCGATCGCGTTGCACGTCGACGATCAACGGACTGCGTGCCGCAACGCCCCAAGCCCACCCCGCAGCCAACGCGAGCAACAGAATGCCGTAGACCCAGACCCTCGGTCGCATCACGCGCGTCGGTTTGCCGTCGATGGCGTTCTGTGTCGAGTAGCGGATCAGGCCCTTCGCAAAGTCCATCTTGTCCATCACCGCATTGCAGGCATCGATGCAGGCACCGCAGGCGATGCATTCGTATTGCAGGCCATTGCGGATATCGATGCCGGTCGGGCAGACCTGCACGCACAGCGTGCAATCGATACAGTCGCCGAGCGCTTCGGGCGCGAACTTCGGCAAGGGTTCGGACGTGACGCCCGCACCGGCAAGAGTGATGGTGCCGTGCGCCTGCGCGGCTTTCGCGGCAGCGCTGGGATGCTGGCTGGCGCGAAACACATAGTCGTAGGCCGCTTTCAGATCAAGCAGGCCGCGTGCGCGTTCCATCACGTCGCCGAGGCCACGCCTGCGCGGGCCACGCGGCTCGCCGCGCATCGGATCGTAAGCAATGATCAGCGTGTTGCTGTCGAACATCGCGCTCTGGAAGCGCGCGTAAGGGCACATGTACTTGCAAACCTGCTCGCGCAGGAAGCCGGCATTGCCCCAGGTCGCGAGACCATAGAACAACACCCAGAAAGTTTCCCAGCCACTCCACTGGAATGGCCAGATGCGTGCGGCGAGATCGGCGATCGGCGTGAAGAAGCCGACGAAGGTGAACCCGGTCCACAGCGCAAACAACAACCACAGCGAATGCTTGGCGCTCTTGCGCAACACCTTGTCACGCGACCACGGCGCGGCGTCCAGTTTCATCTGTTGCAGGCGGCCGCCTTCGGTCCAACGCTCCATCCACAGGAACACTTCGGTCCACACGGTTTGCGGGCAGGCGTAACCGCACCAGACGCGACCCGCCAGCGCGGTGACAAAGAACAATCCCAGCGCGCAGATGATCAGCAGCATCGCCAGGAAGATGAAATCCTGCGGCCAGAAGGTGACCGCGAAGATGTGGAACTTGCGCGCCGGCAGGTCGAACAGCACGGCCTGGCGACCATTCCATTGCAGCCACGGAAAGGCGTAGTAGATGCCGAGCAGGACGAACACGAATACCACGCGCCAACGATTCAGCGGACCGGCCACTTCACGCGGGTATACCTTGCGTTCGCTGACGTAGGCGGCACCGCCGCTGTCGACCACTTCGATGTCGATGTGCTTGCTCACGTCAGTTGGTCCACTTCACGCCGCTTACAGTCGCCACATCATTCCGGCGGCAACGGTTGGTTGAAGCGACTCGGCGGTCGCAGCAATATCCAGGTGAACAGGCTGGACGACGCGGTGGCGCCCCAGAACACGAAGAAGCCGATGCTGTAGCCGAGTCCGCGCGTCATCGGGAGTTGTGGAACGGTGATGTCGCGCAGCACCAGCGGATCGACGAGGGCGAAGAACACCATTGTCGACACGCCCGCCGCGAAGAAGCTGGGCCACAACACCGCGCCGATGCGCTGTGCGAGTGGGCTCGGCGGATGATCGCGCGGTGGTTCGACAACGCTCATTGCGCGGGACTATCCGCCTGCTGCGAAGCATCGGGCTCTCCCGCGCCGTTGGGCGCGTGGGTGAGCGACCAGACATAGGCCGCGACCAGCCGCGATCGTGTGTCGCCCAGGATCGGTCCCTGCGCCGGCATCACGCCATGACGACCGTTGACGATGGTCTCGGTGATCTGCTCGGTGCTGTTGCCGTAGAGCGAATAGTCGTCGGTGAGATTGGATGCTCCCAATGCCTGGTTGCCTTTGCCGTCGACGCCGTGGCAGGCAATGCAGACGCCCGCGTACAAGGCGCTGCCTTTCACCGCGAGTGGGTCTGCCGCGAGCGATGGATCGGAAAGTGACTGCACATATTTCACCACTTCTGCCACGGCACCGTCGCCGCCCATGCTGATCAATACCTCGCCCCACGGCGGCATCACGCCTTCGCGACCTTGCAGGACAGCGGTCAGCACGTCGTCCGGCGTGTTGCCCCATTTCCATACGTCGTCGCGCAGGTTCGGAAAGCCGATTGCACCCTGCGCCGACGAGCCGTGGCAGGTCGCGCAGGTATTGGCGAAAATCGCCTGACCCAGTTTGACGCCATCGGGATTGTTCGCGATCTCGTCGATCGGCTGGTCCTTGAACGGCGCAAACGTTACTTCAAGCTTGGCGTCTTCGACGGCTTGGTCTTGCTTGAGTTCGCCGACCGAAGACCATCCGCTGAAACCTTCGTAGCTACCCCAACCTCCATACCAGAACAGGTAGCCGACCGAATAAATGATGGTCAGGTAGAACAGATTGATCCACCAGCGTGGCAATGGCTTGTTGTACTCGGTGATGTCGCCATCCCAGACGTGGCTGGTGTCGTCCGGACGTGCGTCGCCCTTGCGCGGGCGCGATGTCCACCAGAGCAGTGCCACGCAGCCGAGGATGTTGCTGGCTACGAGAGCGATGACGTACCACGACCAGATTGTGCTCATGGCCGGTCCTCCACATCGGTGTCGTCCAGCGGCAGCCGCGCGGCCGCGTCGAAATCTTCCTTGCGACGCGGGCTCCAGGCCCAAACCCATCCACCAACGAACAGGACCAGAAGGATCGCGGTAGTGATTCCAGACAGCATGTCATTGCCCCCGCGGTGCGTTTTTGCCGAGGCCTTGCAGATAGGCCACCACGGCATCGAGTTCGGTCTTGCCGTCCACATCGGTTGGCGCCCGTGCGATTTCCTCATCGGTATAAGGATCGCCGAGGCGCTGCAACGCCTTCATGTGTTTCGCAATCGTCGCGCCATCGACCTTGCCCTCGGCCAGCCAGGGCATCGACGGCATGTTCGATTCCGGCACCACGTCGCGCGGATTCATCAGGTGCACGCGATGCCACTCGTCGGAGTAGCGTCCACCGATGCGTGCGAGGTCGGGCCCGGTGCGCTTGCTGCCCCACTGGAACGGCCGGTCGTATACCGATTCGCCCGCCATCGAATAGTGCCCGTAGCGCTCGGTTTCAAAACGCAGCGTGCGCACCATTTGCGAATGGCAGTTGTAGCAACCTTCGCGGATGTAGATATCCCGCCCGGCCAGCTCCAGCGCTGGGTATGGTTTCACGCCGGGCAAGGGCTGGATGGCTTCGGCCTGGTACATCAGCGGGATGATTTCCGCGAGACCGCCAAACGACACCGCCACCGCGATCAGCACGGCGAGCAGTCCGACGTTCTTCTCGATCTTCTCGTGCGGATTGGATTCCTGCTCGTTGGTGCCTTGGTGGTCGTTGCGATGCTTGCTCACGTCGTTCTTGCTCATGGTCATGGCCTCAGGCGCGCGCTTCGGCAGGATGCGGCGGCAACAGCGGCTGCGGCACCACCACGCGAACCTGCTGTGAGGTTCGGAACATGTTCCAGCCCATCAGCAGCATGCCCAACAGCACGATGACGCCGCCGATGAGACGACCCAGGTAATACGGATAGGTGGCGATCAGGCTCTCGACGAAGGTGTAGGTGAGCGTGCCGTCGGCGTTGGTGGCACGCCACATCAGGCCCTGCATCACGCCGGCAATCCACATCGAGGCGATGTAGAAAACCACGCCGATCGTGTGGATCCAGAAGTGGGTATCGATCCACTTCACCGAATACATTTCCTTCAGGCCGAGCATGCGCGGATACAACGCGTAGATCGAACCGATCGAGATCATCGCCACCCAGCCCAGCGCCCCCGAATGCACGTGGCCGATGTTCCAGTCAGTGTAGTGCGAGAGTGAGTTGACCGTCTTGATGGACATCATCGGCCCCTCGAACGTGGCCATCATGTAGAAAGACAGCGAGACGATCAGGAACTTCAGGATCGGGTCGGTGCGCAGTTTGTGCCACACCCCCGACAGCGTCATGATTCCGTTGATCGCGCCGCCCCAACTGGGTGCGAGCAGGATCAGCGAAAACACCATGCCGACCGACTGCGCCCAATCCGGCAATGCGGTGTAGTGCAAATGATGTGGGCCGGCCCACATGTAGACGGCGATCAGTGCCCAGAAATGCACGATCGACAAACGGTACGAATAGATCGGCCGCTCGGCCTGCTTGGGCACGAAGTAGTACATCATGCCGAGGAAGCCCGCCGTCAGCAGGAAGCCGACCGCGTTGTGGCCGTACCACCACTGCACCATCGCATCGACGGCACCGCTGTAAATCGGATAAGACACCGTCCAGCTGGCGGGAATCGCCAGGTTGCTGACAATGTGCAGCAACGCAATCGCGATGATGTAAGAGCCGAAGAACCAGTTGGCGACGTAAATGTGCTTGACGCGACGAATTGCCAAGGTGCCAAAGAACAGCACGGCGTATGAAATCCACACAACTGCGATCAGGATGTCGATCGGCCAGATCAGCTCGGCGTATTCCTTGCCCTGGCTCAGTCCCAGCGGCAGGGTGATGGCCGCGGCAACGATCACCGCCTGCCATCCCCAGAACACGAATGACGCGAGCTTGTCCGACAGCAACCGCACGTGACAGGTGCGTTGCACAACGTGCAGGCTGGTCGCGAACAGCGCCGATCCGCCGAATGCGAAGATCACGGCATTCGTATGCAAAGGACGAAGACGGCCATAACTGAGCCAAGGCAGGTCGAAGCTCAGCTGTGGCCAGTAAAGTTCGGCGGCGATGTAAACGCCAACCAGCATGCCGACGATGCCCCAGACCACGGTCATCACCGAGAACTGGCGGACCACCTTGTCGTTGTAGTAACCGCGATTGCCTGCGGGAACCGGTGCTCCCGCCGCGGGGGCGATGGGTAGGGCGTGCGCGCTCATGCGTTGGACCTTGAGTTTGTCGGGAAATTATCGTGGCTGGGGCGATTGCGGGACTTGATCTGGATCAATTGTGCGTTGCTGACCGCTCACGCGCCCAAGGTGGATACGACTTCACCACCCGCGACCTTGAGCTTGTCCTGCGCAGCCTCGACTTGCTCGGTCGACAGCGCATGCACCACAACGGCGCATTGGCCTTCGCCAATCGCTTCGAACACGCGGTTGATGTAGATGTCTTGATCGGGCCGCAGCGTCACCAGGCCGCCCGCCATCAAGCCGAAAAAACCGCCAATGACGGTCATCGCGAATGCAGCCGGCGCAGCGGCGTTGACCACCATGCCGACGCCGCCCAACCAGAAAGCGCCGAACGCCACCGCTCCAATCACGGCACCAAGTGCACCCAAACGAGCGTGCGCGAGAATCATCGTGCGGAAGATTCCCTGGCTTTCCGGCTCCAGCTTGCGGCCAGGTCTGCGATCGTTTGGTGTAACCACGCGTACCTGCGGATCGCCCAATGCCAACTCACTGCGTATCAGCGCTGCTACTTCGCGCGCACGCGCCTCGGTCGAAAATATCGCTGCGACTTTCTGCCCTGATGCCTCGGCCGTCACCGCATTGCTGTTTGCCATCAAATGGTCTCCTCGTGAGTGCGGCCCGATGCTCGCATCATGGCCGTGCAAATTAGCTTGGTTATTCTGAAGTGGGGCATCCGCGCGAGACTTGATCCAGATGAAGACCCTTGGGTGACTTTCTCAACGATGGCCTTCATCGCCGATCGCGATTCTGCTTGACGCGGGTAATGCAAGCGACGGGCAAACGATCCGATTCTTTGCCGAAGTCGCCACGGAAATGACGGCGTCGTGGCGACGTGAAATGAAACATTCGAAGTCTGCGCATGAGGTCGTTCACGGCGCGACGAGTGAGGCGGCGGCCAGTTCGCGGTCTTCGTGTGCATCCAGTACCAGAATTTTTGCGGCGCTCGTTTTGGCGCTTACGTTTTGGCGCTGGGCGTTGTTCGCTTCAGGGTCAAGTTTCAATCCAATCCATTGCAACTGGTCAACGACCGCTGCGCGTATCTGCGGCGAATGCGTTCCGATTCCTCCGGAGAACACCAGGTCGTCGATACCGCCAAGCGTAGTCGCCATGGATACGATTGCCTGGGCCACGCGGTGAACAAATATGGATACCGCCAATCGCGCTTCGGTTGTGTCCGTCGCCAGCAGGCGCTGCATGTCACCTGTCGTGCCCGAAAGTCCCAGCAGCCCGCTGTTCTGGTTCAGTTCGAAATCCAGTGACGAGACTGAATATTTCTCGCCTCGCAGCAAGTGAAGAACCACACCGGGATCAAGGCTGCCGCAGCGAGTCGCCATCGGAAGCCCATCCAACGGCGTC
>JBBSLA010000085.1:0-11641 GCA_038255665.1 Lysobacterales bacterium
AAAGGCGATGTCGTCGTGGGTGACGTCGATCTTCGGCAGTGCGGCGTCGCTTGCCTGGTCGAGCACGGCCTTGAAGCGCCTCGCATCGGGCAGGTCGAAAGCGGGAACCAGTCGCTTTACGTACTTGACGACAAAATTGACCAGCAACGACTTCGGGAAGTTGAGCAGATCGCCCAAGCCCGTCGTCAGCACGGTCTTGCATTCGGTGTCGTCGATCACCTCGGCGACGGTGTGCGCGAAATTGTCGAGGACCACGATCGCCTTGGCGCCGGAGTCGACCAACTGATGCTTCAGCTCGCGCCCGGTGTACATGGGGTTGGTGTTCACCACCACCATGCCGGCGCGCAATATGCCGAGCATCGCGATCGGATACTGCAGCACGTTCGGCAACATGATCGCGACGCGATCGCCCTTGTCCAGATTGAGGTCGCTCAACAGGAAGTTCGCGAAACGGCGGCTTTGCGCGTCGAGCTCGCCGTAGGTCAGCGTCGCATCCATGCAGATGAAGGCCGGCCGATCATGGAATTTCAGGAAACTTTCATGAACCAGCGAATTGATGGACGAGTAGGTGTTGACGTCGATTTCGGCGGGGACGCCTTCGGGATAGCTCGAAAGCCAAGGCTTGTCATTGCTCGGATTCATGCCACTTCCTCTGGGTTTCGATGAGAGATCGCAGTCGCGGAAAACGGAAGGCGACGCGCCACCCCAATACGATGCGACCAAATTCCAACACGCCGGAGCGGTCAGGGCAAGGCGCAACGCAGCGCAACACGCCAGATCAGCGATTCGCGCGAGCCATCGCCGGGTTGGTTTGTGATCGATCGCGTGCGAAAAGATCAACTTCGCATTGGCCACTGACCAGGCCGTCGCCGAGCAAGATCACCTCGTCGGCCAGCGCGGCAACTTCCAGAGCCTGGTGTGAAACCAGCAGCATAGTCACCAGGCGGCGCTCACGCAGGCGCTGCAAGTGCTCCAACACGTCCAGTCGCGCCTCGTGGTGCAAGCCGGTCATCGGCTCGTCGAGCAGCAGGATGCGCGGTTCGGCAAGCAACGCGCGACCGATGGCGACGCGTTGGCGCTCGCCACCGGAAAGCGTGGCTGGGCGACGCGTCAACAGCGAAGCCAGCGCCAGTAGATCGACAATTTCATCGAGGCCGTGGTGATCGAGACTGTGATTGCCACCGCGACTGCGCGGACCGTACAGAAGGTTGGCGAGGACGCTCATGTGCGGAAACAGGCGGCCGTCCTGGAATACGTAGCCGACGGCACGCTCACGCACCGGAACCGATAACGACAGCGCGCTATCGAACCAGATTCGGCCATCCAGTGCGATGCGCCCCGCGTCCGGTTTCAGCAACCCCGCGATGGCGTCGAGCACGCTGGTCTTGCCGGCGCCGGAGTCGCCGAAGAGGGCGATACTTTGCGCTTCGCTATTGAACGAAATATCAAGGCGAGCGTCTTCGTAGCGGTGTCGGATGGAGACTTCAAGCACGTCGGCGGCTTCCCCACAGGCGACCGCCGAGTACAGCCGCGACCAGCGTGGCTGCGAACGCGACGACCAGCGACAGCACGCTGAGTCGAACGACGCCTGCATCGCCGCCCGGCACGTTCATCAGTTCGTAGATGGCAATAGGCAACGTGCGGGTTTCACCGGGGATGTTCGAGACGAAACTGATCGTGGCACCGAATTCTCCGAACGCCCGTGCAAATGCCAGCACGCAGCCGGCTGCAATGCCACCGGCCGACAGCGGCAACACAATCGTGAGAAAGCGCCGCCAGGGGCCGGCACCCAGCGTTTCGGCTGCCGATTCCAGGCGTTGGTCGACATTGTCGAAAGCCACCCGTGCCGACAGTGTCAGCAGCGGAAAGCCCATCAGCGCCGCAGCGATGACTGCGCCGGTCCAGCGGAATGCGACCACGATACCGATCGATTCCAGCCAGCCCCCGAACAGCCCGTTTCGACCCAGCAACACCAGCAACGCGTAGCCGGTGACCACGGGCGGCAGGGTCAGTGGCAGGAACAGCATGGCCTCGACAAGAATCCGGCCCGGAAATCGCCGCCGTGAAAGCAGCCAACCGATCGCGAGTGCGGCAGGTAGCGACACCAACACGCTGATCCCGGCAATGCGCAGGCTGAGCAGGAATGCCTGGAAATCCGCTGGCGACAACCAATCGCTCATCGTGGCGGTGCGTCGAAGCCGTGGCGACGGAACAGCTCGGCTGCGGAACTGGATTGCATCAGCTCAAGCAATCGTCGCGCGTCGCGGCTGTCGCGTCCGGCGATGATCGCCACGGGATAGCGAATCGGCGCATGGCTGGATGCGGGGAAGGTGGCGAGCACGCGGACCGTCGGCTCATCGAACGTATCGGATCGATAGACGATGCCCATCGCCGCCTCGCCGCGCGAGACGAAATTCAGTGCAGCGCGAACGTTGTCGGCAGCGACCAGACGGTCACGCACACCGTTCCACGCGCCCAGGCTTTCAAGTGCGGAATGCGCATATTTACCCGCAGGAACGCTGTTTGGTTCCGCCACCGCAAGGCGACCATCGCGACCGAGCGCAGCACTCAGGTCCATGCTCGGCGCGATGTCGAACGCAAGCGATGAGTCGCGCGGTGCAATCAGCACCAGCGCGTTGCCAAGCAGGTTGGTGCGGCTGGCGTTGACAGTCAGTTGCCGCGCGGCGAGATGATCCATCCAGTCTTCATCGGCGGAGATGAAGATGTCGGCGGGAGCCGCGTGTTCAATTTGCCTGGCCAATTGCGACGACGCCGCATAGCTGGCGCGAACGTGGGCGATGCTTGCGACGTCACTGCGCGCAAGAAATTCATCGAGTGCCGGTTTGAGACTGGACGCGGCAAAAATCAGTAGGCCATCCGCCAGCACCGGAACCGGAACCGGCAGCATCAGCAGGCAGACCGCGAAAAGCGACGGCCAGCGGTCGTGGGAAAAAGTGCGACGCATGGCGGGGGCCGGAAAGAGCGAATGCAAGCCATTCTGCCCATCGCCAGTAGTGAATGGAAACGATGGCGCGCTTCGCGGTAGTGGCCTTATTGGAAGACGCGCTTGCCGTAGACGAAGTGATCTTTCCACCACGCGTCATCGAGGCTGTCCAGTCGCACCGTTCCGCCGCTGGTCGGCGCATGCACGAATCGCTGCTCGCCAACATAAACGCCAACATGGCTGATCGAACGGCTTGCCGCAAAAAACACCAGGTCACCCGATTGGAGCTGTCGGCGCGACAACTCGCGCCCTCGAATTTCCCCCATTACGGCGGACTGGCGCGGCAGGGTTACGGCGGCAGCATCGCGAAAGATGTAAGTAACCAGGCCGCTGCAATCGAAGCCGCTCGCTGGAGTGTTGCCACCCCAGCGATAGGGCGTCCCCACCAGCGACATCGCGCGAAACAACACGGCATTGGCGGCATCGATCGCATTGGTATCCGCAGGAACGAACACCGACGCCGGCGCAGGCCGATCGGGTCGCGTTGGCGAGCGCCCACACCCGGCCAGGACGATCGTCAGTGCGAAGAGTGGAAACAGGTAGCGTCGGCGAACGGCAGGACTCACCGTTGCAGATTGCCGCAATCGGGCAGGCGAGACCAGCCGTCAGTTGTTGGAGACTGCCAGCGTCAACTTCTGACGTGGCGCGGAAGGCGGGTTGATCGCATGGACATCCAGCATGTCGAGCCGGGCTTGCGTGGCCGACTCGAAATTCAGCAGGCTGGCGTGCGCAGCCAGGGCAACAATGCTCGGCACACGGCTGCGTTCCAGCAAATCGCGCACCACGCCGCGCTGCGCCTCGTCGAACACCGGGTCCAGCATCGCCTCGTCGAGTGCGCAGACGACGGCGGCCAACCATCCCGAGTTGGGCGATCGCAGGGCAAGCAACATTTCGGCGTTGGACATGGCGCGTTCCGTTGATGACAGTTGCGAATGAACAAAGCAGGGTTCGTGCCAAACAGCGCCGGCGGCGACTTCCGGCGATCGGCTTGCTAGCCTGCGCACTCATTAGTTTGTGAGTATTGCCGTGAAATCTGCCAGGAAGGCGCCCATTGCGTGGCGCGATGTCGACGGAATCCTGTTGCTGGACAAGCCGTCCGGGGTCAGTTCCAACCATGTGCTGCAGGCGGTGCGTCGCCTGTTTCGCGCCGCCAAGGCCGGACACACCGGCAGCCTGGATCCGTTGGCAACGGGATTGCTGCCGATCTGTTTCGGCGAAGCCACCAAGATCGCCGGATTGTTGATCGGGTCGAGCAAGGCCTATTCGACCACGGCCATGCTTGGCCAGACCCGTTCCACCGACGACGCCGAGGGTGACCTGCTGGTCGAGCGTCCGCTGCCAGCGATTGATGACGATTTGATTAGACGCGGCCTCGCGATGCTGACCGGCGAGCAGACCCAGGTGCCGCCGATCTATTCGGCGATCAAGCGCGAAGGCGAACGCATGTACACGCGGGCGCGGCGTGGCGAAGTGGTCAACGTGCCGTCGCGCACGGTGCAGGTCGATCGATTCGAACTCATCGCGAACCGGTTGCCGATGCTGGACCTGGAAATCGAATGCGGGTCTGGCACCTATGTGCGCAGCCTGGTGCGCGACCTGGGCGAGTTCCTTGGTTGCGGCGCACACGTCACCGCATTGCGGCGACTGTGGGTTGAACCGTTCCGTGACCCCAACATGTTCACTCTCGATCAACTTGAGACGCTGGCCGGGCATGGCATGTCCGCGCTTGACGCTATCGTTCTGCCGGTCGAGGCCGGGCTCGCGCACTTCAGCCAATGTCGGGTCGACGCAGAAGACGAACTTCGTTTGCGCAAGGGGCAAGGCATTGACGCGGAAGTGCCGAAAGGCTTCTGCGTCGCCATTGCAGCGGAGTCTTGTCGGGCCATTGCACTTGCTGAAAGTGATGGCAACGGTCGCGTAAAGCCGACCCGCGGATTCAGCGCTGAATCGTAGAATTCCCTGGCAACACGCAGCGGCTACACTGCCCCGATGACCGACACCTCGACCGCAGCACCACGCGCCGACGACGCGGGCGATCGCCTGACCGTCGCCATTTCATCGCGTGCGCTGTTCGATCTCGGCGACAGTCACGCCTTGTTCGAGAGCGATGGACTGGAAGCCTATGCGCAATACCAGATCGATCACGAGGATGACTTGCTGCAACCTGGTGTCGCCTTTCCACTGGTCCAGAAACTGCTGCGGATCAACACGCTGCCGCCATTGGCGCCACGCGTCGAGGTGATCCTGCTGTCGCGCAATTCCGCCGATACTGGCCTGCGCATCTTTAACGCGATCAAGCACTACGGACTGGATATTTCCCGTGCCGCGTTCACCAACGGCGCACCGACCGCGCCGTACGCGCATCCGTTCAAGGCCAGTCTGTTTCTGTCGGCGAATGCGGACGACGTGCGTCGTGCGCTGATGGCGGGTGTTGCTGCAGCGACGATCCTGCCTTCGAAGGCACCTGAATTTCACAGCGACCAGTTGCGCATTGCCTTCGATGGCGACGCCGTGATTTTCGGTGACGATTCCGAACGCGTGTCAAAAGAGCAGGGCCTGGACGCGTTCCATCGCAACGAGCACGAACGCGCGCGTGAGCCACTCGCGGTGGGCCCGTTCCGCGCATTCCTCGATGCGCTTCATCGTCTGCAATCGGTCTTCCCGATAGAACAATCACCGATTCGCACTGCGCTGGTTACGGCACGCTCCGCGCCGGCGCACGAGCGCGTCATTCGCACGCTGCGCGACTGGGGCGTGCGTATCGACGAAGCCATGTTTTTGGGCGGACGCAGCAAGGGCCCCTTCCTGCAAGCCTTCGGTGCCGACATTTTCTTCGACGACTCCAGCATCAACGTGGAATCAGCGCGGTTGCATGTCGCCACCGGCCATGTGCCGCATGGCGTCCAGAACATGCTGGACGAAGCCGACGGTATCGGTTGACCGTCGCTTGCGCATCGGCGAAGGTTGACGCATCCATCCCAAGGCCGCCGACATGCGCGAGTTCGCCAGTTTTCGCGAGTTCTATCCGTTCTACCTGAGCGAACACGCCGACCGGCGCAGTCGACGCATGCATTTCGCCGGCACCACGCTGATTCTTGTACTGATGGCCATCGCGTTTGTTGGAGGCAACTGGAACTGGCTGTGGTTGATTCCTGTCGCCGGCTACGGCTTCGCGTGGATCGGCCATTTCGTGTTCGAGAAAAACCGGCCGGCCACGTTCAAGCATCCCTTTTATTCGTTGCTGGGCGACTGGGTGATGTACTTCGACATCCTGCGCGGTCGCGTTTCGCTCTAATGTCGGCCTTGTAGAGGGCGGTTGGCGCCCACGTCGCGTCGTGCGCGGGATTGGCGGTGAGTGCTCGCGTCGGTGACAATCCGGGGTCTCGCGCGTACCGTATCCAGGCACCTTCAGGAGTTCCCGCATGTCCGAGCACGAAGTCAAAGTCCCCGATATCGGCGGTTACGACGATGTCCCTGTCATCGAAGTGCTGATCAAGGTCGGTGACACGGTCGCCAAGGACCAGGGGCTGGTGACGCTGGAATCGGACAAGGCGACGATGGAGGTCCCGTCGTCGGTGGCGGGCGTGGTCAAGCAGGTCAAGGTCAAGGTCGGCGACACGCTGTCGGAAGGGAGCGTCGTGATCATCATTGAAGAGGCCGGCGCCGACGCTGACGAAGGCAAAGCGGAAAAGCCGGCCAAGCAAGCCAGCGCAACCAAGCCAGAAAAAGCTGCCGAATCGCCGTCGAAACCCGACGAGAAGAAAAGCGCGCCGCCAGCCAAAGCAGCCGCGCCTTCAGCAGGCAAGGCCGTCGAAGCCAAGGTGCCGGACGTTGGCGACTACTCCGACATTCCAGTCATCGAAATGCTGGTCAGCGTCGGTGACACGGTAAAGAAGGACCAGGGCCTGGTGACCCTGGAGTCGGACAAGGCGACGATGGAAGTGCCGTCCTCGTATGCCGGTGTCGTCAAGGAACTCAAGGTAAAGATTGGCGACACGGTGTCGGAAGGCAGCGTAGTTGCGTTGATCGAGGCCGAAGCGGAATCCGCCGCCTCCGCTGCGCCGGCAACGACTGGTGCGGAACGCGAAACACCCAAAGAACCGGTGCCGCCTGCCAAAAATTCTTCGGTCGAGCCGGTTGCAATCGGGAACCCGAATGCCCTGGTGGCGCCGGTCGGAACGCCGACCAGCCCGCCGGTCGAGTTTGGGAGCGATACGGTGATGCCGGATCGCGTTCCACACGCCAGCCCGGCGGTGCGCTTGTTCGCGCGGGAGTTGGGTGTTGACCTGTTTGCGGTCAGCGGCAGCGAGCGCAAGGGCCGCATCAGCCGTGCCGATGTGCAGGCGCACGTGAAGAGAACGCTGGCAGGATCGACCGGCACCGCGACTGCAACTGGCGGTAGCGGTGCCGGCCTTAACCTGCTGGCCTGGCCAAAGGTGGATTTCGCGAAGTTTGGCGAGATCGAAACGCAGCCGCTGTCGCGCATCAAGAAAATTTCCGGCGCGAACCTGCATCGTAACTGGGTGATGATCCCGCACGTCACCCACAACGACGAAGCCGACATTACCGAGATGGAGGCTTTCCGCAAGCAGTTGGCCCAAGACAACAAGGACCTGAAAATCTCCCCGCTGGTATTCCAGATCAAGGCGGTGGTCGCGGCGCTGAAGAAATTCCCGAATTTCAACGCGTCGCTCGATGCCAGTGGCGAAAACCTGGTGTTGAAGAAGTACTTCAACGTAGGTATTGCGGTCGATACACCGGATGGCTTGATGGTTCCGGTGATTCGCAATGCGGATAGCAAGGGCATCGTCGAACTTGCCACCGAGATGGGCGAAATTTCGAAGAAGGCCCGCGAGAAGAAACTGGGTCCCGCCGACATGTCAGGCGGTTGTTTCTCGATTTCCAGCCTCGGCGGCATTGGCGGCACCGGCTTCACGCCGATCGTCAATGCGCCGGAAGTCGCCATCCTTGGCGTCTGCAAGGCGGCGACAAAGCCGGTCTGGAACGGCAAGGAATTCACCCCGCGCATGATCCTGCCGTTGTCGTTGAGCTACGACCATCGCGTCATCGACGGCGCCGAAGCCGCGCGCTTCACTGCCTTTCTCGCCCAGATGCTCGGCGATATACGGCGACTTCTGCTGTAGTCGTACGCACCGCGCCAGCCGTTGAGTCTGACCGCAGGATGGAGACGCAAGTGATGTCATCACCACAGCGTGCAAAGGAGTCGATGCGTTAATGGAACAGTTGCGCGATCTGTGGGGTGGCGTCCAGGAAGTCCTCGACTTTGGCCTGTTCAAGTTGCGTGGCGGCGAGTTCACCATTTCAAATCTGCTCGGCGTGCTTCTGACCATTTTCACGGTCTGGCTGGTCGCCAAGATCATTCGTCGGACCCTGAGCCGTTACGGCGACCACCCCGGCACCAACCGCGCCAACATCTACGTGCTGTCGCGGATCGCGCAGTACATCGTGCTCGCCGTCGGCGCGGTGCTGGTGCTCGATGTCGCCGGCGTGCCGATCAGTCAGTTCGCCGTGTTCGCTGGCGCAATCGGCGTCGGCCTGGGTTTCGGCTTGCAGGCGATCTTCAACAACTTCGTTTCCGGCCTGATCCTGTTGTTTGATCGCAGCTTGAAGGTTGGGGATTACGTCGAACTTGCGTCAGGCGTGCATGGCGAAGTGCGTGATATCAAGATTCGCTACACAAGGATCACGACCAACGACGATATCGACATCCTCGTTCCCAATTCCGAGTTCGTGAATGGACGCGTCACCAACTGGACATTGAGCGAGCGCACGCGCCGCATCAAGGTGCCGTTCCAGGTGGCCTACGGTTCGGACAAGGACGCGGTCCGTGCGGCCGGTATCGAAGCTGCCAACGCGGTGCCATTCACCCTGTCGATCAACGAGCGTCGCGCGCCGCAAGTGTGGTTGACCAGCTTCGACGATTCGGGAATCAGCTACGCGCTGGTCGTCTGGCTGGGTGCCGAGGCAATTGGTCGCCACGGTGCTGTCGTCGCTGCTTATAACTGGGAACTGGAATCCGCATTGAAACGCCACGGCGTCAGCATGCCTTTCCCGCAACGCGACCTGCACATGACCAGCTGGTTCGGTCTGACCGGCAAGGCGGCGATCCAAGCGGCGCGCGGCGATATCGATGAGCTCAAAAGCGATGCGGTGCAAGAGCCAACATCCGACGCCGTAGATTCATCCAGATCTCCCGACGAAGACTCTAGCAACGATGCCGTCCGAGACATCGAACTCGACGTTGTTGAAGACGCCAAAGAGAAGTTGATGACGCCGCCAGATCCCGAACGACTCGACTGATATTGCCCGCGTCGCGTCCAGCGGCGATCATGGCCGCGGTCCTGCCTGCAAGAGCGATCGTTTCCGAATGCCGCCCGAACCACCAAATCCAGGCACCCAAATGGATGAATCCCTTCCGCGCGCTCGTCGGTCGACGGGGTCGACCGACGAGCGCGAGTCGTGATCCGAATTTCGCGAAACTGGCTGGAGCGAATTGACTGGACCGCAGTCGGCGGAATCCTCGGCTTGTTCGTGTTGTCGCGACTCGCGCTGGTCCTGATCGGCGTCATGACGCAGGCGACCTTGGGTGATGGCACGATCGGTCGAATGATTGATCTTGGTTGTCGCTGGGACTGTGGTTGGTATCTCGCCATCGCCCAGAATGGCTACACGATGCAACAGGATTCGGGTCAACCCGGTGCCACGGCTTACGCATTCTTTCCGATGCTGCCGATGCTGATGCGAGCGATTGCGGCGGCAACGGGTTTTACCTTCCACGAGGCCGGGTTGCTGGTAACCAACGCCTGTTTCGTGGCGATCCTTGGCTACCTGTACCGCTATGTGTTGCTGCTCGACTATTCGCGCAGTGCGGCGATGCTGTCCGTGGCACTGCTGTGCATCGCCCCGCAAAGTTTCGTGTTCTCGGCTGTCTACACGGAAAGCGTGTTCGTGCTGCTGCTGGTCGCAGCGATGTTCCATCTGCGTCGCGAAGACTACCTATGTGCCGGCATTGCTGCAGCCTTGCTGTCCGCAACGCGCGCCAACGGTGTTTTTTTCATCGTGTTTGCGCTGGTCTGGAGCATCCAGCGTTTCGGCTGGCGCGGCCTGTTGCGCCCCTGGCAGCAAGCCGAAGCCTACATCCCGATCCTGCTCGCGCCGCTCGGCCTGTTCCTGTGGTGGGGCTATTGCTGGTGGGCGACTGGCGACGCATTCGCGCAGGTTTCCTCCGTCGGCCACGGCTGGGGCTGGATTGGCGGGTTCTTTCTCGAAAACCTGTGGTGGTACTTGCAAGGCTCGCCGGAATCCGTGTTCTGGACAATTTCGACGCTTTGCTTGTTTGCTGCCTCATTCCTGTTGCTGCGAATGCGCCTGTATGCAGAGTTCGCGTTCTGCATCGCGATTTTCGTTCTCACCTGGAGCGGCGGCGTCACCAACTCAATGTTGCGCTACACGATGATCCTGTTTCCGATCTGGATTGCAATTGCTCGACATATCGACGGCAGGGCCGCGTGGACGGCGGGCGTCATCGGAGTCCTCGCGATGTTCAACGGCTTCCTGATGGTGCAGTGGACGCTGGGCAAGGTGTTGTCGATATGAGCGGGCGACCGGTGTCTCCGCGTGGGCGGGTTGCGCTGTTCGTCGGTCTCGTCTTTGTTGGCTTGGCCTACATCGCGACATTTGTCTGGTTAAAGCGGAACAGCGTGGATTTCATCGAACGCGACAAGGACATGAGCGCCGTCCTGGCGGCAGCTAAAATCGAGTTGTCGACATTCGCGTGGACTTTTGAAAAAGAAAGTCCCGCGCTCGCGATGCTCGGCGGTGGCTGGCAGCTTCCGGGTGCCGAAGGGATCTGGTCAAAACCCAGGGGAGGTGTGTTCTACCTTCCTGCGAGTGTGGAAGCTGGCAGCGCCCTCGATGTTCGCTTCGATGGTCATTTGAATGCGTCCGACCAGGAAATGAGGGTGGTTCTGCTGGCCAACGGCAACACGATGGGTGATTGGCGACTGACCCACCAACTTTGGCAGATCGTCGCGCCGGTCACTCTGCCGTCACGCGTCAACGACGCCGTTCCGTGGCGTTTGCAGTTCGTCATCGAGCGACCTTCCCGTCCGCTCTGGCGCGGCTATGAACCCGGGCTGCTGGCATACGGCATCCACCTGCGCAGCTTGCGTACCGCGGACAACATGGCGAGCAATCAACAGCCCATCGATTGACCCGCCACGTTGCTCGACTTGCCGGTCAAGCTGTCAATTACTTCACCGCCGCAATGCACTCCACTTCAACCTTCGCACCCAACGCGAGACCGTTCGCAGCAAGCGCGCTGCGCGCCGGCAGGTTGGTGGTAAAGAATTCCTTGTAGACCACATTGAAGGCAGGCCAATCCTTGATGTCGGCAAGGAATACCGTGCACTTGACCACGTGCTGCCACGAGCTGCCGGCCAGTTCGAGTGCTCCGCCGATGTTCGTCATCGCCTGCCGGGCCTCGCCATCGATTCCGCCGTCAGCGAGTTTCAGGCTGCCTGGCACATTGCCGATCTGACCCGACAGGAATATCAGGTCGCCTACGCGCACGGCATCGGAAAACGGCAGGTTGTTTTTCGTCGTCGCTGGCGAACG
>JBBSLA010000086.1:0-11637 GCA_038255665.1 Lysobacterales bacterium
GTCTCCCGATTCGGGGAGGCGAGATGGCGGAGGAAAGTCCGAAGGATGGCCCGATGAATCGGGCCAGTTCGCTGCAGGCGCAGGGATGCGCCTTCAGCGAACCCCGTAGCCAGCTTGCGTAGTCGTGCGGCTTCACCGCACGACCGACCCGCCACGGGCGCATCTTTGGGCCATGTTTCTGTGCGAGCAGAAAGGTGGTTCGGCGGGCGGCAGCCCGGCGAAACGCTTGACCAGCTTGGCGACAGCGAAAAAGACCGAAGCGGCCGAGCATTAAAGGCCACCCGGTGCAGGCGGGAAGCCAGCGCATCGATGAATGGTCAATCGGCGATTGGCAGACCCAAGCGCCGCGCGATGAAGTGGTCGAGGCTGACCTTGCCTGGCCCCGCCAGCATCAACCAGACGAAAACGAGGCCGTCCATGGCGTTCGACGGTTGGCGGCCGAGCGAATTGGCTGAACGGTGGCCTACCGAAATCGCGCCAGCGGACGCAGGGACACAACCGCAGAACCCCGCGTAGCACTTTCTTCATGTCGCATCCGTAGAATCCTTGGCACCGTAGAGATTGGTGACCGCGATTCTTGCGTTGTCATCGCTGTCCGGTCGAGTTTCCCGTTTCACGCAATTCCCGTTCCAATCCGCAAAGGAGTTCACCATGAATACCACCAAGCTCACTGGCGTTGCCCTGGCCACCATGGTTGCCGGCATGTTCGGTACCGCGACGATGTCCAGCGCGTTCGCATCCGATGGCAACGACGGCATGGTCAAGTGCGAGCATTCCTCGGCCTGCAAGGGTCAGGGCGCCTGCAAGACCGAAGCAAACGCCTGCAAGGGCGCGAACGCCTGCAAGGGCCAAGCTTTCACGATGCAGAAGTCACAGGCTGAGTGTGACAAGGCGCAGGCTATGGCCAAGTCCGGCGACCACGCGATGGACGACAAGAAGATGTAATTCGATGACTGCGCCGGGCTCTGTCCCGGCGCGGTCGTTTTTGACAATGCCTATCGCTTCAACATCCTTGCGATATCCCTATCTTGGTCATGGTCTTGGCCTGCGCGTTGATCACTACGACGCGATACTTGAAGACAAGCCTGCCATCGACTGGCTGGAAATCGTCTCTGAAAATTATCTTGTTCCCGGCGGTCGGCCGCTCGACTATCTGGAACGTTTCCGTGAACGCTATCCGCTGGTAATGCACGGCGTGTCGCTGTCGATCGGGAGCACCGATCCGCTGGATCGCGACTATCTCAAATCCTTGCGCCAACTCGCTGACCGCGTGCAGCCGGCGTGGATTTCCGATCACCTGTGCTGGACTGGCGTCGAAGGCATCAACCTGCACGACCTGATGCCGCTGCCCTATACCGACGAAGCCATCGCCCATGTGGTTGATCGTGTTCGCCAGGTGCAGGATTTCCTCGGTCGCCGCATCCTGCTCGAAAATGTCTCGAGCTACGTTGGCTACACGCATTCGACCGTTCCCGAATGGGAATTCGTCAGCGCCATCGCGAAGGCAGCCGATTGCCTGTTGCTGGTCGACGTCAACAACGTCTACGTCAGCAGCGTCAATCACGCTTTTGATGCGCTGGAGTATCTTGATGGTTTGCCCGCCGAGCGCGTCCAGCAATTCCATCTTGCCGGTCATCTGAAAGGCGGCCGGCTGATCATCGACACCCACGACGCCACCATTTCCGATCCGGTCTGGCAACTCTACGCGGAAGCATTGCGACGCTATGGGCCGGTATCCTGCCTGATCGAACGCGACGACCATATTCCGCCGCTGGCCGAATTGATGGCGGAGCTGGAACAGGCTCGCGCGATTTCCAGCGAAACGCTGGCACTGGCGGCGTGACCTCGCTGCGCGAGTTGCAGTCTCGCTTCAAGGCGCATCTGCTCGATGGCGACAACGCCATTGCGGAATCGGTCATCAGCGTCTCCGCCGAAGACGGCGAAGAGCGCCTTGGCATCTATGGCTTCGGCTACGGGCAGCGCTTGCGTGAAGCACTGCGGATCGAATTTCCAGGGCTTGCCGCGCTTGCCGGCGACGAAGGTTTCAACGAACTCCTTGATCGCTACATTCGCGCCTGCCCGTCGGGGCATCCGAACGTGCGCTGGCTGGGCCGCGACATGGTCGATTGGCTCCAGCGCGATGGCAACTACGCGGCGCGCCCCGAGCTGGCCGCAATGGCGCAACTCGATTGGGCCTTGTCGACGTCGTTCGATGCACCCGATATCGCCAGTATCGACAGCACGACGCTGGGGTCGATAGCACCCGAGCAATGGCCAGCTTTGCGGTTCGAGATCCACCCTGCGGTACAGGTGATGCCGCTGCCATGGAATGTCGACGCGATCCGACTCTCGATTGGCGACGACGACACCCCTGCCCCCGCGCTGGAGAGTGTGGACGACGGCGAACTGGTGGTCTGGCGCAAGGACTTCGGGGTGCGCTACCGGCGCCTTGATACCGACGAAGCGGCTGCCTTGGCGGCGGTGCGGGGTAACGGAACCTTCAGTGAAGTCTGCGAGTTGCTGTGCGAATGGCATGCCGAGGACGCGGTCGCCGCACGTGCTGTGTTCCTGCTGCAGCGCTGGTTCGCTGCCGGGTGGATCGCATGCGTGCAAGCTGCCACGCCTGACGACGGCTCTGCCTCTCCCCGAGATGACGCTTGAATAACGCATCCGCTACAGTGCGCGCTGAATCGTATTGGCGCCTCCAATGCAGCGTGACCCCATCGAACAGGTTCTGGAATCGGCGCTCAACGGCTTCCAGCTGCGCGTCGAGATCGTCGCCGATCTGCGCTACTGCGGCGAGTGGATGGAACGCGAGCAAGCCGCGACGCATGGTGCATTCCACCTGATCGGCGAAGGCGAATGCGTGGTCGAATGCCTCGCGTTGGCGGAGCCGGTCACCTTGCATAGCGGCGACCTGGTGATGTTTCCGCATGGCGGCGGTCATGTGATTCGCTCTTCGCCATGTCTGTCCGATGACCATGCCGAACCCAGCTACACCAGCCTGCTTTGCGGCGAATTCGTGTTCGTGATCGGTGCCCACAATCCGGTGCTGCGCGCATTGCCCGAATGCGTGATCGTGCGCGCCGGCGACGGCGGGGAATCGTTCCGGCACCTGGCTTCGCTGCTCATCGACACGTCACGTCGCGAGCAGTTGGGGCGCCAGGTGATGCTCAACAGCCTTGCGGCCAGTTTGTTCATCCTGGCGGTCTGCGAGTTCGCATCGCACAGCGCAAATCCGCGCGGTCTGTTCGCTGCGCTGGCCGATCCCAGGCTTGCCAAGGTGTTGCACGCGATCCACGAACGTCCAGGCGATGACTGGTCGATCGCCGCGCTCGCCAGCGTGGCCGGCATGTCGCGCACCACGTTCGCGGAACGCTTCAGCAGCCTGCTCGAACTCCCGCCGATGCAATACCTCACCCAATGGCGGGTCAGCCAGGCCAAGATGATGTTGCAGAATCGGCAGTTGTCGGTTGCCTCGATCGCCGAGCAGCTCGGCTACAAAAGCGAACCGGCATTCCGCAAGCTTTTCAAGCGCATCACCGGGATCGGACCGGGCAAGCAGCGCTCGCAGTCGCACTGATCGAAACTGGTTCGACAAAAGCCGCTGCGAATGAAATCGCTTTGACCGAAACGGCCCGCGTCGGCTGAGGCGTTTCGTCGCGACGGCCTCGCAAGCCGCCTTGCGCCGGGATTGGACGGCAAATTTTGCTAGTCTTCGTTGTTGCGTCGCGTCTCGCGACACACCGCGCGTCCTATCCCTCGCGACCATTACATGCTGCCCGAACTCGGTAACTTCGCCCTGATCCTCGCCGCTTTGCTGGCGCTCGCGCAATGCGTTTTGCCGATGATTGGCGCGCATCGTGGCGACTCGGCATTGATGGCAGTTGCCCGGCCTGCCGTGATCGGCCAGTTCGTGTTCATTGCGTTTGCCTACCTGCTGCTGACGTTCGCATTCGTAACGCAGGATTTCTCGGTGGCTTACGTCGCCCAGAACTCGAACCTTCGCCTGCCGATGCACTATCGGCTGTCTGCCGTCTGGGGTGCGCACGAAGGTTCGCTGCTGCTGTGGATCTTGATCCTCAACATCTGGTCGCTTGCTGTTGGGTTGCGCTCGAAAAGGCTGCCGCAGGAATTCATGGCGCGCGTGTTAGGGGTGATGGGCTTCGTCAGTCTGGGATTTTTGTTGTTTACGGTGCTGACGTCCAATCCGTTCACGCGCGCGTTGCCAGCGCCAGCCGATGGGATGGACTTGAACCCTGTCCTGCAGGACCCGGGCCTGATCATCCATCCGCCCATGCTCTACATGGGCTACGTCGGATTTTCCGTGGCCTTTGCATTCGCGATCGCAGCCCTGCTCGGCGGCAAGGTCGATCGTGAATGGGTGCGCTGGTCGCGGCCGTGGACGAACGTCGCCTGGGCATTTCTTACGCTCGGTATTACGCTCGGATCGTGGTGGGCTTACTCGGTACTTGGCTGGGGCGGCTGGTGGTTCTGGGACCCGGTCGAGAACGCCTCGTTTTTGCCGTGGCTGGTTGGCACCGCATTGATCCATTCGCAGGCCGTTACCGAAAAACGCGGCTCATTTCGCGCCTGGACCCTGCTGCTGGCGATTTTAGCGTTCTCGCTGTCGCTGCTTGGCACCTTCCTGGTGCGCTCGGGCGTATTGACCAGCGTGCATTCATTCGCCAGCGATCCCAAGCGCGGACTTTTTATCCTTGCCTTCCTCGCGATCACGGTTGGTGGTTCGCTGCTGATCTACGCACTGCGCGCGCCCAGGGTCGCCGGTGGCGAGCCATTTGCCGCCGTGTCGCGCGAGACCGCACTGCTGGTCAACAACCTGTTGTTCACCTGCGCGGCTGCGATGGTGCTGATTGGCACGCTGTATCCCTTGCTCGGAGAAGCGCTGAACCTTGGCCGCATTTCGGTCGGGCCGCCCTACTTCGGATTCCTGTTCGTGGTGCTGATGACGCCGATCATCTTGCTGCTCCCGTTCGGGCCTCTGCTGCGCTGGCGCGAGGGCCAGGGCAAACGAGCGACACGACTGCTGGTCCCTGTGTTTGTCGTCGTCGTACTAGGCGCAATCGCCAGCGCGCTGCTGGTCGGTGACCTTGGTGTTTCGGCGGTGGCCGGGGCGGCGGCTGGCCTGTGGGTAGGCTTGGGCGTCCTCGCCTTCGTCGTGCAGCGCTGGCGCGAGGCCCCACCCGGCAAGCGCTACACGCTGGAAATGGCCGGAATGATCATCGCCCACGCAGGCGTTGCAATCTTCGTCAGTGGCGTGCTGATTACCGGCGCTGCAAGCATCGAAAAAGACGTGCGCCTCGCACCCGGCGAATCGGTGCAAGTAGGCGACCTGGGCTTTCGCTTCGACGGCATCGAACACACGGAAGGTCCGAACTTCAAGGCCGATCAGGGCAGCATCGTGGTAAGTCGTAATGACCGCGAAATCCAGACCCTGTACCCGCAAAAGCGCCAGTACGGCAACAACAGCCAGGTCCAGACCGAAGCCGCTATCCGCGCCGGTTTGTTCCGCGATATCTACGTTGCACTCGGTGAGCCGCTGGGCGACGACGGGGCCTGGGCCGTTCGCATTTACGTGAAACCGATGATCCGCTGGGTCTGGCTGGGTGGACTCTTGATGATGCTCGGCGGATTCGTCGCGGCGGGGGATCGACGCTTTCGCGCCCGCGTGGGCGAACGTGCGCCCGCTGCCGCCGAAGTGCTGGACGGCCGGCCATGACGTTTTCGCGCCTGTTGCCCTTGATCGGATTGATCGCGCTGGTGGCGCTGTTCGGCTTCGGCATCCGCTGGAACATGCATCACGACCAGCGTGAAGTGCCATCACCATTGATCGGCAAGCCTGCGCCGGAGTTTTCGTTGCCGGTGTTCGGCGAAACGTCGCGCAACTACGGTAGTTCCGATCTCAAGGGACAGGCGTATCTGATCAATGTCTTCGCAAGTTGGTGCGTTGCCTGTCGCGACGAACACCCATTGTTGATGGCCGAAGGCGCGCGGCTCGGCGTCCCGTTGGTCGGCTTGAATTACAAGGACGAAACGGCTGATGCGCAACGCTGGTTGGCGCAGTTCGGCAATCCCTACGACATCGTGATCGTCGACTACGACGGACGTGCCGCGATTGATTTTGGCGTCTACGGCGCGCCGGAAACTTTCCTCGTCGATGCGGCCGGCATCATCCGCTACAAGCGTATCGGACCGATCACGCCCGATGCGCTGCAGAACGAATTGCTGCCTGCGATTGCTTCGGTAAGGACGGTGCCATGACGATGCTGTCAAGAATTATTCTTGCTGCGATGCTGGGCCTGATTGCTTCGCCTGCGATCGCGATCGATCCGCTGCCGTTCAAGGACCGCGCCGAAGAACAGCGCTTCCAGGATTTGGCCCGCGAACTGCGTTGCCTGGTTTGCCAGAACGAAAGCCTGGCCGATTCGCATGCACCGCTCGCTCAGGACTTGCGTCAGCAGGTGTTCGAGCAGATGCAGGCTGGCAAGAGCGATGCGCAGATCAAGGAATGGTTGACCGACCGCTACAGCGATTTCGTGCTGTACGACCCGCCTTTGCGTGGCGGCACATTGTTTCTGTGGTTCGGCCCGTTCCTGTTGCTGCTGATCGGCGCGATCGTGGTCGCGATGATCGTGCGGCGGCGCAGTCGTGGTCTCGCCCGCGCAAAAGAATCCAACCGCGCGTTAAGCGACGAGGATTGGACATGACCAGCTTCGTGCTCCTTGCGGCAGTGATGACCCTGGTCGCATTGGCCTTTGTGGTGGTGCCCCTGCTGCGCGCGCATCGCAACGCCGACCCGACGGAAAATCGACGCCGCGCGCTGGATCGCGCCTTGGCGAGTGGTGCGATCAGTGCCGAGGAATACGCCTCCAAGATCGCGGCGAGCACGACCGATCGTTCGCCCGATACAACCACGCTGCCTGCGCGAACACGAAGCGGCTACGTGGCGCTGCTGCTGACCGTGCTCTTGCTGCCGGCAATCGCGATCTTCACCTATACCCAGGTCGGCCGGCCGCAAGCCATGAATCCGGCGGCTCCGCAACCAACTGCGAGCGATGCCGGTGCCGGTATCGACATGGACCAGGCAGTCGCCGGGCTTGCCGAAAAACTCAAGCAGGATCCCGAGGACGCGCAGGGTTGGGCGCTGCTCGGCCGTGCCTACCAGTCGATGCAACGGCCAGAGGAAGCGCTCGAAGCAATCCGCCGCGCACGCCAGTTGCTGCCCGACGACCCCGATCTGATGGCCGAATATGCCCAAGCGCTGGTGATGGGCGGCGGCAAGGATTTCTCTGGCGAACCCAGGCAATTGCTGGATCGCGCGTTGGCGATCCAGCCGGACAACCAGCGCGCCCTGTGGCTGCGGGGTGTCGCCGAACACCAGGCTGGCGACTACGCCGCATCCATTGCGACCTGGAATCACCTGCTTGGCCTGTTGCCCGCCGGCTCGCCGGTCGCCGCGAGTGTGCAATCGCAGATTGACGATGCGCGTGGCAAGGCCGGCTTGCCCGCTGCTGCGACCATCAGGCAGCCCACGCCACAGACGGCTGACAGCAGCGCGACCAGCGCCCCACAGCTGACGGTATCGGTGCGCCTCGACCCGACCATCGCGGCACAGGTGGAACCGTCGATGACGGTGTTCGTGTTCGCGCGTGCCGTCAGCGGCCCGCCGATGCCCTTGGCTATTCAGCGGCTAACCGTCAGCCAGTTGCCAACCACGCTGACACTCGACGATAGCAACGGCATGCTGCCAAACATGAAACTGTCCGATTTTCCGCAGGTGGTGATCGGTGCGCGCATTTCGCGCAGCGGCGATCCGATTGCTCAAAGCGGCGACTGGCAAACCCTATCCGGATCCGTCGATGTCGGGCACAGGGAAACGATCGTGCTGACCATCGACCAGATTGTGCCGTAGCCGGTGGCGCGCGGCCCGCTGCAATGGCTGGGCAAGGCGCTGGCACGTTACCTGTCCGAGCCGCGCGACAACGGTGCCCACGTCACCACGAGCCAGCCCAAGCTGCTCGTTGAGAACTTGCGCAAGGGAGACGTGCTGCTGGTCGAAGGCAGCAGCCGCTTCGCCACGGCGATCTGTTACCTGACCCAATCGACCTGGTCGCATGCGGCGCTCTGCGTCGGCAACGCGCCCGATATCGCCGATGTGGATTCGGGTCCTTGGTTGGTCGAGGCCGATATCAACGATGGCGTGCGGGCCGTGCCGGTCAGCAGTTTTGCGCAGCGACACACGCGGATCTGCCGTCCGGTTGGGCTCGGGGCCGACGAAATCGATGCAGTGACGAACTATGCGCTCGACCGCGTCGGCAACCGCTACGACCTGCGAAACATCGTCGATCTCGCGCGTTATCTGATCAGCACGCCACCGGTGCCGGACTCGATGCGACGCCAGATGCTGGCTCTGGGCAGCGGCGATCCCACCCGCGCGATTTGCTCGTCGCTGATCGCCGAGGCATTCGCATCGGTGCGCTACCCGGTATTGCCCGACATCGAGGTGGTGCGACATCGAGGTGCCGATGGCAACTGCCACGCACGCGAGATCCTGCACATCCGGCATTCCAGCCTGTATATGCCGCGCGACTTCGACGTGTCGCCGTACTTCCAGATCATCAAGCCGACGCTGGCGAGCGGGTTTGATCCGCATCAGGTGAACTGGGCATTGCCCGACATGGAGCAGCTGCCACCCTGCGATTGATCCAGCGATGCGCGGAAACTGGCCGGCGCCGAATCCACGCGTTACATTGCCCACCCACACCACGCCCCGCCCGCAATGCCTGACGCCCGTCGCTACTTCAGCTTGTCCTCGCCTTTCCCGATGAAGCGCGGCGGCACTTTGCAAGGTGCGCAACTGGCCTACGAAACTTGGGGCGAACTCAACGCGCAACGCGACAACGCGATCCTGATCCTGACCGGTCTGTCGCCCAGCGCACACGCGGCTTCAGGTGCGGAGGACCCCGACGAAGGCTGGTGGGAAGGCATCGTCGGCCCCGGCAAGGCGATCGACACGACACGCTGGTTCGTGATCTGCGCCAACACGCTGGGCAGTTGCAAGGGTTCGACGGGCGCGGCGTCGATCAACCCGGACAGCGGTGATCTTTATCGAATCGACTTCCCCCCACTGACCCTCGACGACGCGGCCAACGCGTCGCACGAACTGGTGCGCGGCCTGGGCATCGAGCGATTGGCCTGCCTGGTCGGCAACTCGATGGGCGGCATGACCGCGCTCGCTTACTTGTTGCTGCACCCGGGTTCGGCGCGCCATCACATCAGCATTTCTACCGCGCCGCAGGCGCAGCCGTTCGCGATCGCGATCCGCTCGCTGCAACGCGAAGCGATCCGGCTTGACCCGAACTGGAACGAAGGCCACTACAGCGACGAGGACTATCCCGAAGCCGGCATGAGCATCGCCCGCAAGCTGGGCGTCATCACCTATCGATCGGCGATGGAGTGGACCGGACGCTTCGCCCGCATCCGGCTGGATTCCGAACAGCGCGACGACGAACCCTTCGCAGCCGAGTTCCAGGTCGAGTCATACCTGATTGCCCACGCCAGGCGTTTCGTGCGCAGCTTCGATCCAAACTGTTATCTGTATTTGTCACGCGCCAGCGACTGGTTCGACATCGCCGAATGCGTGAGCCCGCCCGACCACGATGCGCTACGCCACATTAAAGTGGAAAAAGCGCTGGTGATTGGCGTCAGCACCGACATCCTGTTCCCGCTCGATCAGCAACAGCAGATTGCCGACGGCCTTGCGGCGGCTGGCGCGGACGTGGAATTCGTCGCACTCGACAGCCCGCAAGGACACGATGCGTTCCTGGTCGACATCGAGAATTTTGGCGCGGCGATCAGCGGATTTCTGGACCAAGTCTGAGCTTCACGCCCAGTCGGTCAGGTTTTCCACCCGGTAGAGCTCGCGCCACGCCGGTCGCTGCTTGACCTGCTCCGCCAACTTGGCCAGTGCCGGCCAACTATCCGCAGGTTTTGGCATGTTGCGCGACCAGCGCATCAACATGGTCAGCAGCAAGTCAACCAGACTCAGTTCCGCACCAAGCAAGTACGGGCCGTTGTTGGCCAGATGTGTATCGATGCGCTGCCACGCGGCTTCAATCCGGCCGACAGCGGCCGCTTTCGACTGCGCTTCCACCTGGGCCGGTGCGAAATCCTGCGGGTAGAACCATTGCCGGAAGGCTGGCATCACCGTGTTGGTCAGGTGCACGGTCCATTGCAGGTAATGCGCACGCCTTGGATCGCCAGCGGCAGGTGCGAGACCGGCTTCGGGATGGCGCTCGCCGAGCAACAGCAACAACGCCGCGCACTCGAACACCGGTGCGCCATCGACGATCAGGGTCGGCACCAGGCCGTTCGGATTCAGGCGCAGATAGTCCGGGTCCTTGTGTGCGCGAGCTTCCAGGTCGACCAGGCGCAGTTCGTGCGGAACAGCCAGTTCGAGCAGAGCAAGATGCACGACCATGCTGGCCGATCCGGGTGAGTAGTAGAGCATGTACATGGACTGCGTCCTCGCTTCAAAGGATCGAAGAATACGGGCAATTGCAGCTGCATTGCATGCTGCGGCGTCCGTGTTTCAGGCTCTGAAGGGATGCTCTGAACGCCGATGGCGGTTACCCTGTCGCGATTACTTCGCACAGGAGGATCGATGGATTTCCTGAAAACCTGGTTCAACGCCGTCGAGAACCAACCGTGGCTGGCGGTTGCTGCCGACTGGGGCATGCGCTTGCTGATCGCGCTGCTGATCCTGTTGGTCGGCTGGTGGTTCGCCCGGCGTATATCGCGCGGCCTTGGCAACGTGATGACCCGTACAGGCGCCGATCCGCTGCTCGGCAACTTCCTGCGCAATATTACCTACGTGGTTTTGCTGGCCGTGGTCGTGGTCGGCTCACTCGATCGCGTCGGCGTGCCGATTGCATCGTTGCTTGCCTTGATGGGCGCTGCCGGCCTCGCTATCGGTTTGGCATTGCAAGGCTCGCTGTCCCATCTTGCGGCCGGCGTGCTGTTGATGGTGTTCCGACCATTCAGGGTCGGCGACCTCGTGGAAATTGCCGGCGTCGATGGCACCGTGGAGACGGTGACCTTGATGCACACGAAATTGAGAACCTTCGACAACCGCGAAGTGACCCTGCCGAATGGCAAGGTCGCTGGCGACGCCATCATCAACTACAGCGCGCTTGGCACGCGACGCATCGATATCGTGGTCGGCATCAGCTACAACGACGACATTGGAAAGGCGATTGCCGCGGCCATGGACGTGCTTGAGCAGGATGAGCGCATCCTGGAAGACCCGGCGCCGCAAGTGATGGTGATCGGCTTGGGCGATTCCAGCGTCGATCTCGGCATACGCCCGTGGGCCAACGCCAGCGACGTCTGGGGCGTACGCACTTCGGTGCTGCGTGCCGTCAAGGAGCGTTTCGACGCCGAAGGCATCAGCATTCCATTCCCGCAAACCGAAATCATGGTGCGCAATTTGCCGGCACCGGATGCGCCGAAAGAAAAGTCGGTGCAGTCGGCTTGAGTTGAGCCGGAGTGCGTCGAGCTCTCCCTCGTCGTCATCCCCGCGCATGCGCACAACACCTCGTCATTCCTGCCTTCGCA
>JBBSLA010000087.1:0-11510 GCA_038255665.1 Lysobacterales bacterium
GCGTGGCTATGTTCGACGTCGTGCAGCGGCCAGTCGCCGATGTCAATGCCGGCCTCGTCGGCTGCGGCGTGGATGCGCGCTTTCGGACCGACCAGCACGGGTTCGATCAGGCCTTCCGCGACCGCATCGCGGATGGCCCTGATATCGTTTGCCTTCACCGGATGCACGATCGCGGTGCGCAGCATCGGCATTGGTTTGCATGTATCGAGCAGTTCGCCGGTGCTGGGAAGATGGGTCATGAGCTTGTACCTTCGAAATCGTATTGAGACGTCTTCGCAGTGGTCAATCGCCAACTGCCTGGTTCGCTTTCGTCAGGTGTCGCTGCCAAGGCGAGCATCGGCAATGTTCCGACGCGTGTGGTCGGCAATCACCACTTCCTCGTCGGTTGGTATGACCCAGGCCTGGACTTTACTCGCCGCCGTGCTGATGCAGCTCGCGCCGTCGCGGTTGGCCGCTTCATCCAGCTCCAGTCCAAGCCAGGCCGCACCGCGACAGACGCGATCGCGCACCAAAATGCTGTTTTCGCCGATGCCGGCGGTGAACACGATCGCATCGAGTCCGCCCAACGTGGCCACCAATGCACCAAGCTGGCGGTTGATGGAATACGTGAACAGGTTGATCGCCTCCTTCGCACCTTCCGCATCGCTGGCTTCAAGCGTACGCATGTCGCTGGAAATTCCGGAGACGCCGAGCAGGCCGGACTGGTGATAAAGCAGGTTCCGCACTTGCCCCACGTCCATCTTTAGCTCTTCCATCAGGTAGAGCAGCACGCCCGGATCCAGCGCGCCACAACGCGTGCCCATTGGCAATCCGTCCAGGGCTGTGAAGCTCATCGTCGTCGCCACACTGCTGCCGCCACGAATGGCGCACATGCTGGCGCCGTTGCCCAAGTGCAGCACGACTACTCGGCCGGCCAACGCCTTGTCACGCTGCGCCATGACCGAGGCGATGTATTGGTACGACAGCCCGTGGAATCCGTAACGACGCACGCCATGTGCCGTGATGCTTGGGGGTAACGCAAACGCCTGTTCGACGCGCGCTTGGGTGTGGTGGAACGCTGTATCGAAGCAGGCGACCTGTGGCAGATCGGGTGCGCTGGACAGAATCATCCGAATCGGTGCGAGGTTGTGCGGCTGATGCAGCGGCGCCAGTGGGATCAACGCTTCCAGCTTGCCCAACACGTCGGAATCGACGCGCACCGGGGCGACGTAGTGTTCCCCGCCGTGCACCACCCGGTGTCCGACCGCCTGGATGCGGTAGTCTCGAAGACGTGTCGGTATATCTTCGAAGAGGAACCGTGTCGCGTCTTCGTGGCTTAGCGATGCGTCGTTCGGCCAGTCTTTCGTTTCCATGGTCCGGCCACTCTCGTCGCTGACGAGAAAACGTGGGGAAACACCGAGACCCTTGATACTGCCGGCAAGCACGCGTCGCAGCGTTCCAGCCTGCTCGCTGAATACCGAGAACTTGAGGCTGGAAGACCCGGCATTGATGACGGAAATGGCGTCCTGCATGGTGTTTGATCACCCCATCGAGTGGTTCGGTAGTCCTGCGTCGACGTCGTGACCGGCCGCGATCACGAAGGCTTGCACCGCCAACGGATTTCCGCACGGTGGATCAAAGCATGGTACGCCAGCCGGCTTTTGGGCCGGTCGGCGCGACACCGTGAATCGCGTTTCGACATGGCGCCGCCAGCCGCAAGGCCAGCCGCCCCGACCGCAGTCATCGCCAGATTGCAATGGCAGAAGCGTCCGCGCGCGCCGATGCCGAACCGGCGCGCCTGCTCGTGCTGGTGGACAGTGACGAACTTTGGCATGGCGAATAGGCCGCGACTGCCTGTTCGCGGCGAGCGCACGCCAGACCGCCCGCCCGCCTGCCCGCAATCAAGGATGGCGACGCATCGTTTTCGGAGTGGGTGACTCTGGTTTGATCCACATCAATGTGGCGAGGCAAGCCAGCGCGCAAACTTGTTCCACTTCTTCGAGGAGCCAGACATGTCAACGTCCGACGAACTGATTTCTTTGAAATCCGGGCCAGATTATCCACGCTGGAGCGAGACGCTGCGCGATGGTAGCCACGTGTTGATTCGGCCGATCTGCAAGCAGGACTTTGCAGCGGAGCGCGATTTCATCGAGACGCTGTCACCACAGTCTCGACGCTACCGGTTCCTGGGCGACGTTGCCCATCCGAGCGACGAGCTCATCAGACGGTTCACCGACATCGATTACGAGCACGAAGTCGCTTTCGCCGCGGTCGTCCACGATGACAGCAAGGACAAGTTCGTGGCCGTCAGCCGATACAGCACGAACGTCGATGCATCCAGCTGCGAGTGTGCAATCACGGTCATGGACGACTGGCAGGGGAAAGGACTGGGCGTCATCATGCTCAGGCACCTGATTGACGTGGCCAGGAGCCGAGGCATCAAGAAGATGTGGTCAATGGACTCGGCTGAGAATCTCGCGATGTCCGAGTTGGCCCGCTATCTGGGATTCGAGCGCAAACCAGACCCCGAGAACGCGTCGCAGGTGATCTTCACTCTAAATTTGTCGTCATAACAGCGTGAAGTCGGGTGACGCGCGGCAGCAAAGATGGACGCATACCCTGCAATTCCCGTAACAAAAAGTCGTCGGCCATTGGTACCTGGAATGAGTGCTTTCGAAGACGTGCTCACTCCAACATCGTGCCTGCTCCGTGTTCCTCGTTGGTCAGATAGGGCTCGCCCCACATTTCAGAGCGAATCGATCACGCGTCTGAGGCTGTCGCGTACGTCCGCGGCGATGCCGGCCAATGCGGGATTGTCGACGGCTTGCATCGAAGCCGCCGGATCGACCGCAGCGACTTCGACATCGCCATTGTCGCGCTGCTGGACGATCACGTTGCACGGCAGCATCGTCCCAATCCTTTCCTCGGCCTGCAGCGCCTGCCACGCCATCGAGGGATTGCAGGCGCCCAGAATGCGGTAGTCGCGGAAGTCCTTGTCGAGCTTCTTCTTCATCGTGGCCTTGACGTCGATCTCGGTCAGGATGCCGAAGCCCTCCTCCTTCAGGGCGTCGGTGGCGCGTGCGATCGCATCGTTGAAACTTATTCCGGATAGTGTCTTCGCGAAGTAGTAGCTCATTGTTTGTTTCTCGTGTTCGTTGGGGGACATTTCTTATACATTGGTCTGCGCCTCGCGTCGTCGTTCCGATGCCTGCAACAGCGCGTAGTACAGCAACGGGATCACCACGAGGGTCAACACCGTGCTGACCAGGATGCCGAAGATCAAGGACACGGCGAGCCCGTTGAAAATCGGATCGTCGAGGATGAAGAAGCCGCCGACCATGGCTGCCACACCGGTCAGGGCGATGGGCTTGGCCCGCACCGCGCAGGCATCGATCACCGCTTCAACGAGTGGTCGACCCTGCGCCAGCAAATGGTTAATGAAGTCCACCAGCAGGATCGAGTTTCGGACAATGATGCCGGCCAGCGCGATCATGCCGATCATGCTGGTGGCGGTGAATTGAGCGCCAAGCAATGCATGGCCGGGCATCACCCCGATCACGGTCAGTGGGATTGGCGCCATGATGATCAGCGGCACGATGTAGCTGCGAAATTGCGCCACCACCAGCAGGTAGATCAGCAGCATGCCAACCGCGTAGGCGATGCCCATGTCGCGAAAGGTTTCGTAGGTGATCTGCCACTCGCCATCCCACTTGACGGCGAAATTGCTGGTGTCCTGCGGCTGGGCGATGAAGGTCTGCTGCAAGAACTGGCCGGCAATCTTGTTGTCGTGCAACTGTCCGACAAGATCAAACATGCCGTACAGGGGACTGTCGAGTTTTCCGGCCTCGTCGGCCGTCACGTAGACCACCGGCAACAAATCCTTGTGGTATACCGCGCCATCCCACGGCTCGCGCTGCACGCGCACCAACTCGGAGATCGGTATCAATTGGCCTTGTCCGCCGCGAACGCGCAAGGCGAGCAGGCGGTCAATGTCGGCCTGGTCGGCGACCGGCAGGCGCAATCGCACCGGACGCGGATATTTGGATCGACCATCATGGATGTAGGTGGCGTCGAAGCCCGCCACCGCAGCAGCCAGCGCTTCGCTGATCGTCGCCTGCGGTACACCGAGGCGCGCGGCGCGCACCCGATCGACGACGATGGTTTCGCGCGGCGCGGGATTTTCCACGCTGGTATCGATATCGACGATGCCGGGCGTGGCGGCGAAACGTTGCTGCAACGCCAGTGCCACCTCGCGGCTGCGCGCGTAGTCGGGGCCATAAACCTCGGCGACCAGTGGCGACAGTACGGGTGGACCAGGCGAAACTTCCACGACCTTGACCGATGCATCGTGACGGCGACCGATTTCCGCCAGGGACGGCCGCAACGCGCGTGCGATCTCGTGACTCTTGCGCTTGCGCACGTGCTTGTCGACCAGGTTGACCTGCAGGTCGCCGACATTGCTGCCGCTGCGCAGGAAGTACTGCCTTACCAGGCCATTGAAATTCATCGGCGCTGAAGTTCCGGCGTAGCCCTGGAAGTCGAGGACCTCGGGCACCTGCGCGACCGCTGTCGCCAGTTCGGTCAGCAACGCGTTGGTATCTTCCAGGGTGCGTCCCTCGGGCAGGTCGACCACCACCTGGAATTCGGATTTGTTGTCGAATGGCAGCATCTTCATCACGACCAGCTGCACGGCCGCGAGTCCTGCTGCCAGCACGACCAGTACTGCCAAACTGCCGAACAGCAGCATGCGCCGGCGAGATGCGCGATCACCGATCAGGAACGGACGCATGACCCGGCCGAACAAGCGATGCAAACGTGATTCGCGATCCGCATGTTCGGCCTCGGCGTTATCGCCAACGGCAGGCACGTGCCGCGCCAGCAACTTCAGCGATAGCCACGGCGTCACGATCAAGGCAATCGCCAGCGACAACAGCATGCCGGCCGATGCGTTGATCGGGATCGGTCGCATGTACGGCCCCATCAGCCCGGAAACAAATGCCATCGGCATCAGTGCGGCGATGACGGTGAACGTGGCGAGGATGGTCGGCCCGCCGACTTCATCGACTGCTGGCGGGATCGCCTCGCGCAGGCTCTTGCCGTCGCGTGCCATGTGGCGATGGATGTTTTCAACTACGACGATGGCGTCGTCGACAAGGATGCCGATCGAGAAGATCAGGGCAAACAGCGACACCCGGTTGAGGGTGAAGCCCATTGCCCACGATGCGAACAAGGTCATCGCCAGGGTGAGCACCACGGCACTACCGATCACAATCGCCTCGCGCCAGCCGAGCGCGAACAGCACCAGCAACACGACCGAACCGGTGGCGAACATCAGCTTCTGGATCAGCTTCTGCGCCTTGTCGGTCGCGGTCTGGCCATAGTCGCGGGTGATTTCCACGTGGACACCGGCAGGAATCAGCTCACCCCGGAGTTGGGTGATTCGCGCGCCTATCGCGCTGGTGATGTCGGATGCATTGCTGCCGGGCTTCTTGGCAATCGCGATCGTCACGGCTGGCGCTTGGCCGCTGGCGGGGCCACCGCGATTCGCGGGAACGCCATGCCAGACATAACTCGACGCGACGTCGGCACCGTCCCGGACGTCGGCCACGTCTGCAAGCAACAGCGGGCGCCCATCGCGCAAGCCGATGACGAGGCCTGTGACATCGTCGCGGGATGCAAGGAAGTGACCGGCGGTCACTGGCACCGCACCTTGCGCGCCAATGCGTTCACCAAGATGCTGAACCACGTTGGCCGCTTGCAATGCCTGGATGAGGTCGGACGCGGCGAGGTTGTAGGAAGCAAGCTTGGCGGGATCGAGCGCTACCAGCACCGCACGTTGCGGCGCGCCGATGGTATAGACGTCGCGGGTGCCAGGCACGCGCTTGAGCTCGGTTTCAAGCGTGTGGGCGACTTCGGCGAGATCGGTAGCGCTGCGCTGCGCATCGTCGGTCCAAAGCGTCAGCGCCATGACCGGCACGTCGTCGATGCCCTTGGGTTTGATCAACGGCTGGCCGACGCCGATACCTGCGGGCAACCAGTCCTGGTTGGAAAACACCTGGTTGTAGAGACGCACGATTGCCGGCTGGCGCGCGACGCCGACGTTGTATTCCACCGTCAGTACCGCCATGCCGGGCCGGCTGATCGAGTAGACATGCTTGACGCCCTCGATCTCGGACAGCTTCTGCTCCAGCGGCGTGCTGACCAATTGCTCGACATCGCGCGCACTGGCGCCGGCAAACGGCACGAAGACGTTCGCCATCGTCACGTCGATTTGCGGCTCTTCCTCGCGCGGCGTGACCAGCACGGCCATAACGCCGAGCAACAAGCCAAACAGGGCGATGATCGGCGTCAGCGGATTGGACTGGAAGGTAGCGGCGAGGCGACCCGACAGTCCCAGTCGATGTTGCGAGCCTGCGGAATCAGTCACGCTGGCGCACCGTTTCACGCTGGGTAGCAAGCGCCTGGACGGCCGTGACAGGATCGGCCGCGATTACCTCATCCGCCTTCAGTCCAGCCAGCACTTCAACCATCTTCCCGCTGCTGCGTCCCAGCCGCACCTGGCGAAGGCTTAGGCCGCCCTCGGCGAGCACATACACGCCGTTGAGTTCACCGCGCTGGACCAGTGCGCTCAGTGGAACGTGGACAATGCCTGGACCGGCGTTGTCGCCAGAGATGGGAAATACGATGTGCGCCGTCGTACCCGGTGCCAGTGCCGGCGACAGATCGGGCAGGCCGATGCGCACCGCCACACTATGCGTGGACGGATCCGCTGCGGGGAACACGACCACCTGAGCGGCATCCACATCGCGGCCATCGGCGAGTTCCACGCGGGCGCGACCGACATCGCGAACGGCGTCTGCAACCGACTGCGGCACCTGCACTTCGATGCGAAGCTCGCCCGGTGCGTAGACGGTCATCAGCGACTGGCCGGGGCTGACTGTTTCGCCCGGTTCGACATCGCGGCGACTGACGACGCCGGCATACGGCGCGCGCAGCACGGTGTAGTCGGTTTGCTGGCCAGCCTGTGCCAACTGCGCACGCGCAGCGGCGACGGCAGCGACCGCCGTATCGCGTGCAGCACGTGCCTGATCGACCTGCGCGCGTGAAACGTACTGGCGCGACGCCAACTCGGCATATCGCTTGTAGTTCTGCTCTGCCTCGTTGGCCGCCGCTTGCGCCGCGGTCAGTTGTGCACGTGCGGTGTTGACGCCCGCTTGCTGTTCCACGGCAGTCAGGCGCAGCAATACAGCACCCTGTTCGACATGGTCATTGACGTCAACCTCGACCGTAGTGACGCGGCCCGAAGTCTGCGCCGACATCGACACCTGGCGCACCGCCTCGACGACGCCATCCCAGGCGCGCCCACCGGCAGGACTGCCGGCAGCAACGGTCAAGGTCTGCAGCGGTGGCAGCGGAGGCAAGGCATCGTTCGCGGATTCGCTACCACAGGCAGCAAGCAGCAACAACGTTGCCACGCCCGCCATCCAATGCGCGGGTCCGGTTTGGAACAGGCTGGACATCGCTCAGCTCACGCCGCAACTGGCCGAGCCGTTTCGGCCGATGCCCATGCGACGCATCACCATCGCCGCCGGACAGAAGCCGGTGAAGGCGGACTGAAACAGGTTGAAGCCAACGAACGCGGTCAGCAGCCAGAACCACGGTGAGACGAAATGGGTCAACAGCAGGCTGATCAGGATCATTACGCCTGCGAATGCCTGTACGGCGCGGTCGAGTGTCATGGAGTTACTCCTTGCAGGTTGGATAGGCTCAACTCAAAGCCGTTGAGCGCGGCGCCGCGGCAGCATCCGCAGCAGAACGTTGTCGCGCTGGATGTAGTGGTGGAACAGCGCCGCCGCCGCATGCAGGCCGATCAGGTAGTAACCGACGGTACCGATCGTTTCGTGGATCTCCTGAAGCGAATCGGCGAGCGCCTTGTCCGTGCCCACCAGGGCCGGCAACTCCAGGCCGAAGAACGGGATTGTTTTGCCCTTGGCGCTCAATACCAGCCAGCCCAGCAAAGGCATGACCACCAGGAACAGATACAACGCGACGTGCATCAGCTGGCCGAGACGGTGCTGCCAGGCACCGAGCGGCGGCTGCACCTGCGGTGTTGGCCCCAACAACCGAAGCGCCAGCCTCAGCCACAGCAACGCGAACACCGACAGACCAAGCATGAAGTGCCATTGCTTGAGTGCCTCGCGCGGATCGCTGCCTTTGGGATAGAGCTCGCGCAGTTCGATGCACGCGTAAACGGCCACCAGCAGCATTAGCATCAGCCAGTGCATTGCAATCGATAGCGATCCGTAACGATCGATCGTGTTCTTCCAGTTCATCGTCCTGTCCTCGTCGTAGGCATCGTCGTGCGCGCTGGTTGCTTAGCGGTCGCTGTCGGTGCCGGGCTTGAGCCGCTCAATGCCCAGTGCCTTCATCAGGTATTTCTCGTAGATCGGTTCGGAAGTGCCGTGGCGCATCTTGTAGAGAAAGTATTTTTCAAACGCGAGTTTGGCCACGTGCACCCACTTGCCGACCTTCGTCCACGTAACATTGCGCGGCGGAATCTGTGGCAGCGCGACAAAGGCGACACCGGTGTCGCCCATGTCGGCCAGACACACGGCGTTCCAGGTGCCCTCAAAAGTTGCGGGCTCGCCCGCGAGTTCGGCCTGGATATTGCGCACGATGGTGGTGACCATCGATTCGATCATGAAGCCGGTCTTGGGCGCCCCGGTCGGTACTGGCGTGACCTCCACTGGCGGAATGGCCACGCAGACACCGGCCGAGAAGATGTTGCGGTACTTCGGACTGCGCTGGTGCTTGTCAACAATCACGAAGCCGCGCGGATTGCACAGCCCTTCCACTGCGGCGACGGCATCCACGCCCTTGAACGCTGGCAGTAACATCGAGAACGAGAACGGCAACACCTGCTCACGCAATGGCTGGCCTTGTGCGTCGTGCTCAACCACGGTCATCTCGCCGTCGCGCACTTCCGCAACCTTGGCGTTGACGGTCCACTTGATATGTCGTTGCCGCAGCTCCGACTCCATCAGTCCCTTGGAATCGCCAACTCCTCCCAGCCCCATGTGGCCGACATAGGGTTCGCTGCTGACGTAGTGCATTGGGACCTTGTCACGCAGCTTGCGCCGACGCAGGTCGGCATCTACGATCATCGCGAATTCGTAGCCGGGGCCAAAGCAACTGGCGCCCTGCACCGCGCCGACCACGATCGGACCAGGATTCTTGAGGAATGCCTCATATGCTTCCCAGGCGGTATGCGCATGCGCGGTCGTGCATATCGACTGTGTATGACCGTTCTCGGGGCCGGTTCCAGGGACTTCATCGAAGGCAAGCTTGGGGCCCGTGCAGATCAGCAGGTAGTCGTAGTCCACGCTCTCGCCGCTGCCTGTAGCGACGCGGTTGGCCCTGGCGTCGATGTTCGTCACGCCATCGTTGATGTAGCGGATGCCGCGCTTGCCCACGTGCTTGGCGACCGGCACGGTGATTTCCTCCCGCTTGCGCCAGCCGACTGCCAGCCAGGGATTGGAGGGCGTGAAGCCAAACGTCTCGCCCAGTCCGACGAGCGTGATCTCGTGGTTCTTGCCCAGCGTGGCGCGCAACTCGTAGACCGCGCTCATGCCACCCAATCCCGCTCCCATCACCACGAACTTCGCCATGACGCACTCCCGTTGTGGATACAAAGCCCTGCGACTTGCAAGATGCCGTTGTTGTCGCAACCTGACCCTGATCCAAGTCAACTGACGACCGAAAAACAGCTTGATCTAATATTAGTGACATCTTATATTAGTGTCAAGTGATATATTCCGTTCATCCAAGGAGTACTGACATGACCAAGACCGCTGCCGACCTCGTCGCCGAGGCGCGTTCCGAAATCCGCGAGATCGCGCCAGGCGACTACGCCCAACACCGCAAACGCGTGCTGATCGACGTACGCGAACCAGCCGAGTTCGCGACTGGCCACATCGACGGCGCCATCAACATTCCGCGCGGCGTGCTGGAATTCGAGGTCGATGCCGATCCAGCGGTCGCGAACGTGAGCGACCCGGCGCTGTCGAGCAAGGAGCAAGCCATCGTCGTCTACTGCCGTACGGGCGGTCGCGCGGCGCTGGCGGTGAAAAGCCTGCAGCGCCTTGGCTTTCGCGACGTCTGTTCCATTGCCGGCGGTATCACCGGCTGGACTGATGCCGGACTGCCCGTCAGAGCACGTTAGACTTTTCGAATGCGTAATCCCCGCCCTGCAAGCCGGCGCGCACGCGCTGCCGCCATCAATCCCGACGCCATGCGCGAGCATGCCGGCGAAGCCGCGCAACTGCTCAAGGCCCTCGCCAACGAAAAGCGCCTGATGGTGCTGTGCCTGCTGGCCGAGGGTGAACGTTCGGTGGGCCAACTCAACGCCGAACTTGATCTCAGCCAGTCTGCGCTGTCCCAGCACTTGGCCGTGCTCCGCGCCGACGGCCTCGTCGAAACCCGCCGCGCTGCGCAGACGATCTACTACGCGCTCGCCGCCGGCCCCGCGCAACGGATTATCGAAACCCTGCACGGCATCTATTGCGGCCCGGATTGAACGACGCAACGAGAGAACGAACATGATCGATAGCGTGAAGGTCGAACCCTTCTTCCATGACGACACGGGTACCTGGAGTTATGTGGTCAGCCAGGGTCGCGATGCCGTGGTGATCGATCCGGTGCTCGACTACGACCCCGCGTCAGGCAGCATCACGACCCGCAGCGCGCAATCGATTCTGCGATTTCTGAGCGAGAACGCACTGCAAGTCCATCGCATCCTGGAAACGCATGCGCATGCCGATCATTTGAGCTCGGCGGCGTTCCTGCGCAAAAAAATCGGGGCGGGTATCGCCATTGGCGCTGGCATTGGTGAGGTGCAGGCGCATTTCGCCAAGGTGTTCGAGCTCGATTCGAACACGCCGGCACTGGTGGATGCTTTCGATAGTCTGCTCGCCGATGGGCAGGTCGTCGCTGCCGGTGCGCTGCGTATCGAAGTCATCGCGTTGCCGGGACACACCGCCGACAGCCTCGGCTATCGCATCGGTGGCAACGTGTTCATTGGCGACACCTTGTTCGCGCCCGACATCGGCACCGCGCGCTGCGATTTCCCCGGTGGGAGTGTCGAGAAGCTCTACGATTCCATCCAGCGTCTGTATGCGCTGCCCGACGATACCGTGCTCTGGCTTTGCCACGACTATCCACCGACAGGGCGCGAACGTCGTGCCAGCGTCAGCGTCGGCGAAAGCAAGCGCGACAACCGCATGCTGGGCGCCGACACGACGCGCGATGCGTTCCATGCGGCACGTCGCGCCCGCGATGCGACGCTGCCGGTGCCACGATTGTTGTATCCCTCGCTGCAGGTGAACATTCGCGGCGGTCGCCTGCCCGATGCCGCCGCGAATGGTCAACGCTACCTGCGTACGCCGCTGACGATTGCCGGTGACAACGAAGGCTTGTAGCGACGCGCGGACGCGCCACCACTACAAGCGCAAGCCGCCGTCGAGGTCGATGCA
>JBBSLA010000088.1:0-11304 GCA_038255665.1 Lysobacterales bacterium
GGTCTGGGGACCTTTCGGATATCACCCTCTCTTTTATAATCAATATGCTGGGGCCGACCTGTCTGCCCGCAGCTCCGCGTTGCGCCGCCTCGACAGACGGCCAGTCTGTCTTCGCCGACGCGCCTTGATCTGCGAGCAGACGAATCGGTGACGCCTGTGCGGACTTGTTCAGAGCATCCCTAGCCAACCAGGTCAACGAGTGCGAGGGCGTCCAGCGCGCCGAGCGGATGATTGGCCACGATGACGACCCGACCTTCGCATGGAATGTTTTCGCGGTCGGTGTTGCCAACTTCGTAACGTACACCCATGTTTCGCAACGCCTGTTCGACAAAATCAAGCCCGCTGCGATGTTCCAGGGCCGCCAGGGTCTAGTTGAAGCGATCTTCGCAGGTCACCTTGCGCAAGAGGTCAACGACGGGCTGCGCAAGCGACCGCGCGCGACCCTCGGAGAGGCGCGGAAATTTTTCGTAGAAACTCGATTCAACGCTGATCATCGCAAGGTCCCTCGAATTCGAAGGCAAGCCTATGCAGCGATGATGACCGGAACATTTCCGGGGCGATTCCCGTCAACCGGTCGGGCGAATGTAGGCGACCACGCCATCAAGGAACATCTGCACCGACAACGCCACCAGCAACATGCCCATCAGTCGCTCCATGGCAATCAGCACGCCTTGGCCCAGCCAACGATAGATGTATGTGGCCGACAGCAGGATCACGGCGGTGCCAAACCAGGCGCCGAACAGCGCGATGCTCCAGTCGACCGTGCGGCCTGGGTTGCTGTTGGCCAGCAGCATCACCGCCGCCATCGCGGAAGGGCCGGCCACCCCCGGTATCGCCATCGGCACGATGAAGGGTTCACCCGTTTGGTCGCCACCGAAGATTCCACCAGTCGGTGGCGGGAAGATCATCCGGATGCCGATCAGGAACAGCACGATGCCGCCCGCGATGCCCAGCGACTCCTGCTTGAGCTGCAAGCCGGCGAGTATGTAGCGACCGCCGAACAGGAACAGGAACAACACGACCAGTGCGATCAGCAATTCGCGCACCAGCACGATGCGATGGCGCTCAGGCGCAACGCCCTTGAGCAGGCTCAGGAAGAACGGGATGTTGCCGAGGGGGTCCATGATGAGGAACAGCAGGATGCCTGCTGACAAGGTGCTCATTGCAGCTTCCATCGACGTCCCCCCCCGCTTGATTTAATTTGACGGCGACTCAGGCGCCAGCTGATCAGCTTACGCTTGTGGCTCTTCCGCACGCAGGTCAAGCACTTGCCCCCGGTAGTCCGCCGCCGCGTCCGTCAGCAGGAAGGCAGCCGCCGACCCGGCTGCATCGGGCAACGGCAACTGCACGGTGTCCTCGCCGAACCATGCCATTCGCCGGAGCAGGGTACGCATCGGTGCCGGCAGCAATCCATGCATGCGCACGCTGCCATTTTCCGTTTCCTGATGGGCGATCGCGAACATGGCGGCAAGCGCGGACTTGGCGACGCCGTAGCTGCCCCAGAACGCGTTCTGCATCCGCCTTGGATCATCGAATACGTGGACAATGGCTGCCGTCGGCGATTGCTTGAGCAGCGGCGTGCACGAACGCTGCAGCAGGAACGGCGCAGTCAGCAAAACCTGCTGGATGCGCAGCCACTCGTCGGGCTTCTGCTGGTCCAACAGCTTCAGGCCGTCGAATGCTGCTGCGGCATGGACGATGCCGTCCAGCCTGCCAAACTCGCGCTCGATGCTGTCTGCCAACGCATCGAAGTCGTCCGGCGTGGCGGCGGCGAGGTCCATCGGAAAGATTGCTGGCTGCGGCAAGCTCTGCGCAACGATCTCGTCGTAGACCGGCTCCAGCGCGGCTGCCTTTCGGCCCAGCAGCACCACGCTTGCGCCGGCCTTGGCCGCTGCGATCGAAGCAGCGCGGCCCAATCCGCCGTATGCACCAGCGACGAGAACCGCGCGGCCGGCAAGTGCCTGATTCGCAGGCGCCAGCCCATGGTCGGCGCGCCGCAGCGGAAGCGAAAAGCTCACGCCTGGTTCGCGTCCTTGACCATCTTGCCCAGCTCGTTTGACTCGTAAAGTTCCAGCGCGATATCGCAACCGCCGATCAGCTCGCCCTGGATGAACAACTGCGGGAACGTCGGCCAATTCGAATAGCGCGGCAGGTTGGCACGGATTTCCGGATCTTCCAGTATGTTGACCGAATGGAACGTCGCATCGACTCCTTTCAGAGCCTGGACCGTGCGACTGGAAAAGCCACACATCGGAAATTGCGGGGTTCCCTTCATGAACAGGACGATAGGATGTCCCGTGACGATGGATTGGATACGTTCGTTGATGTCCATGTTCACCTCGTTTGTTGGCCGCCATCACCTGATGGTGCCAATGGTTTGGCGCAGCCACGCAGGGTGGGGATGATACCCGTCCCATTCAAGGTCGTTGCGTCGCAATGCAGGCTGCGGCATACCTTAGTTCTTACTCACCCACTGGCAAGGAGACTCCCATGGCAATCGAACTTCCCCCACTTCCCTATTCGCGCGACGCACTGGCGCCGACGATTTCCGCCGAGACGCTGGACTACCACTACGGCAAGCATCACCAGGCCTACGTGACCAACCTCAACAAGCAGATCGAGGGCACGGAATTCGAAACGATGGACCTCGAATCCATCATCAAGAAGGCATCGGGCGGCATGTTCAACAATGCCGCGCAGGTGTGGAACCACACGTTCTACTGGAACTGCATGTCACCGGACGGCGGCGGCGATCCGACCGGAAAGCTGGCTGACCTCATCAACCAGGCCTTCGGCGATTTCAGCACCTTCAAGGACGAGTTCACCAAGACGGCGACGGGCACGTTTGGCTCGGGCTGGGGTTGGCTGGTGCAGCGTGCCGATGGCAGCCTTGCCCTGGTAAGCACCTCCAACGCGGCCACCCCGATCACCGGAGACGACACGCCGCTGTTGACCTGCGATGTCTGGGAACACGCCTACTACATCGATTACCGCAATGCGCGGCCGAAGTATGTCGAGGCGTTCTGGAAGCTGGTGAACTGGGAATTCGTGGCCAGTCAATTGCGCTGACGCAATGCTGCGTACCGCCCTTGCGGGCATCAAAAAGGCCGCTTCAAGCGGCCTTTTTCTTTCCCATCGCGTCGGGCGTCAGGCGTCGAGAACGGTGGGATCGGCCGGCTCGGCGCGCAGTCGAGCGACGACTGCACCCAATGCGCGGTCGAACAAAGGCGTTTGCTCCAGCAGAATGGTGCGGCCATCACGAAGCTCGCACGCGAGTTCCTCGACACCCCGCTCACAAACCTTCAGGCCGCGCCGATTGACGAACAGGAAGTTCGACGTGAACGGACTGATCCACGACAGCTTCGCTCGTTCGAAATCGTCTTCTGGAAACCTGAACTCGAACCATGCGCCTGATTTGAATCCACGCGCCTGCATAAGGAACGGATCGTCGTCAGCCATGGTCGACGCGACTTCATCGACTGCGGCAGTGCTGTCGACGGAACGAATCGCTTCTTCAACCGGACTGGGTTGCGGATCCTCGATCAATCGCTCGCCGCCAACGTCATGGCCGCCAGCGATGTCGATCGCGCTTTCACCGATCACTTCACGAACACTCTTCAACGGAACCGGCGCACCTGCCATCGCGGCCGTGTAGAAACTCGAAAGGTCGTCCAGGGTGCGATGGACATCGTCGTCGTGGCTGGCAATCGTACCCAGCCCATGGCGCAGCGCCGTTTCAAGCTGCGGCAACAATCGATGCAATCGTTCGGCGTCACGAGTGCTGGTCTTGGGCAGCGCGCTCCACACCAGTTCATCGGCGAAGCGCAGACCGTTTCGCCATTCCGGCGAGTCCTCGCCATTGCGCAGCAAGGTCAGCACCAGATAGTTCGCCCAAGGCCGCGCCAGGATGTCGAGTACGATCGCAGGCAACTGGCGACCATCGATTCGTTTCAACATCTCGTCGGCGGCAAGCCGGCGGGCGACGCTCAGTTTTTCCTTGCCGCGTGCGGTTTCTGCCGCACGCTGCTCGGCGACATCCGAGCGCTTGCGGTACAGGTTCATGAAGTGATCGAAATCCGCGCGTTCGCTCTCGAAGATTTCAAGATCATCGACGAACTCGGTAAGAATCCGCTCGACGACCATGTTCGCTTTGTCGAGCAGACGACTGCCCGGATCGGATTCCTCCGACCATGACAATCCCGCTCGTGCCAGCGTGTCGAGCAGCCTGCGAGCAGGATGCGATGCCTGCGCGAACAGGTGCTTGTCCAGCACCGCGACTTTCAGGTATGGAATCTGCAGCCGCCCGAGGATCGCCTGGAACTGCGACGGCAGGTTTCGGTCGCTCAGGATGAACTCGAACAGCATGCCGACGAGGTCGATCGTGTCTTCATCGGCCGATGAAACCGAGCGAGGCCGAGCGTCGGCGCCACGCTGCCGGGAAACCTGGTCGATCAGGTTCTGCTTGACCTGGCGAATCAGGCTCGACGCTTCGGAAGCGTCCATCGAGTGTGAATCGGCTCGCGAATTGAATTGATGTTGCAGCGACGACAGCGTGCGAATCAACTCGTGCGTGTCGGCCAACGAAACCGAACTTTCCCGGTTCGGCAGCGCCTGGACACTCACGTGCCGTTGCGCGAGCAGGTCGCGCAATGAGTCGAACATTTCAACCGACAGTTCAACATTGCCGCGACTTGGTGCCGTTCCGTAGCCCGGTGGCAAACGTTCTGCCGGGTACGATATCGATTCGTTGCCGGAACGGTCGTCGACGACGCGGGCATCGCCAGCAGGCGTTGCGCTTGCGGCCTGGGTATCCGGACCGTTCGGAAGCACGCCGCGACCCACCAGGTCGGCGTTGACGTCGTCGTAAAGTTTCTCCAGCGCCGTGGTTGCGAAACGCTCGAACAGTTTGAACGTGATCAGCTTGATTTGGAGTTGCACCTGGACGTCCGCCATGGCCTGGCGAAACGCCTGGCCAACTGCGGTCGGCCCGAGCGGGCTGTCCTGGCTTTCGACGGCGGCGCCGCCGTTGATCATGGCGAGCCGCTGGTTCACGGCGAACAGCGAACGTGAAAGCCGGCCTTCTGCCTTGGCTGCCATTCCAGCGATCGCCAGGGTTTCTTCCAGTTCGCGCTCGTCGACCAGGGTCAGGTTTTCCGCTGAAGGTCCGCGCGCTGCGGGTGCCGCTTGGGCGACTGAATTGCCACGCGCGAACTCCACGAAGTTCCGGTCGATATTGGCGCGGAATTTTCGTTCGATCAGCGGCCGCGCCTTGCGAAGCTCACGCATGCCATCAAAGAATTCAACCTGCGAAGCATTGCTGGGGGCTTTTTCGGCGAGATCGAACAACACGTCATCGACGTTGTCGAACACGTTGCGAGCGACGGTTTCCAGCCGGCTGGTCACGGTCTGGCAGACGCGATCGAGCAACTCGCCCATCGGCTTGGCCTTCGCCTCGCGTGCCGCAGTCCGCTCGTTGAGCTGGACCACTTTGCCCTCGTTGGACGCACTCGTGCTCATGGCGTTAGTTCGACTTCCTTTTGTTCCTTGTTTGCGCCGGAAGTCCCTGGCTGTCAAAGCGTCACCGACGTACGCTCATGAATGTAGCGTCGCACAACAATGCGCTACAGACAATAAACGTTGGCCAGCTCGTGTCTGGTTTCGTGACGCAGATCACACTCGCGAAGTCTTGCAGCCTGCTGCCACGCGCTCAGCCGTTTGTGGCGGACAATCCTTCAACGCAGTTGGTGGCAATCGACAACTCGGGGAGCATGACCGGGATGTCATCCTCGATCTTGTAAATCCGGCTGCCATCACGGGTCATCAGTGCGGCTGACACGCGCTCGCTGCAGGCCGATCCATCAGCATGCGTCAGTTCACCAGTTCCGGCGGCCTGGTTGAGCAGATCAAGCTCGCTCCGATTCAGCAGTCGCAACGTCTGGTGCGTGGTTGGGCAACAAAGAATATCCAGCAGGCGTTTGTCCATGGGGTCCACGAAACGAAATGGGTTGTCCTGGTCGGCCTCGACCACGACTATCGTTACAATAGCCCGTTTCCAGCTAGCCGGCCATGATCGAAACCCCCACCGCAGCCCCCCGCATCGGCATCGTGATGGGTTCCCGTTCCGACTGGGAAACCATGCGCCATGCCGTTGAAACCTTGCAGCATCTCGGCGTCGCCCATGAAGTGCGGGTGGTGTCGGCACATCGCACGCCCGATTTGTTGTTCGAGTACGCATCGAGCGCGCAGTCGCGAGGACTCACGGCGATCATCGCCGGTGCCGGCGGTGCAGCCCACCTGCCCGGCATGCTTGCGGCGAAAACGCGCCTACCCGTGCTTGGCGTACCGGTGCAATCGAGCGCGCTGAATGGCATCGATTCGCTCCTGTCGATCGTGCAAATGCCGGCTGGCATTCCCGTCGCGACGTTCGCGATTGGTCGTGCTGGCGCGGTGAACGCGGCGCTGTTCGCGGCTGCGCTGCTGGCGCGAGACGATGCAGCTCTCGCAAAGCGGCTGGATGCCTGGCGTAATGAACAGACTCGCGCGGTGCTCGACAATCCTGATCCGAGCCAGCCCGATCCGAGCATCGGCTGATCATGGCCACGCTCGGCATCCTTGGCGGCGGCCAGCTCGCCCGCATGCTCGCCCTTGCCGGCGCGTCGTTGGGACAACGATTCCTTGTCGTCGACAGCTCAGCCGACGCTTGCGCGGCGCAGTTCGCGCCGTTGGTGCAGGCCGACTGGCGTGATTTCGATGCACTAGAGGATTTCGCGCGTCGCGTTGACGTGGCGACATTCGATTTCGAAAACGTTCCCGCGACGACGGCGCAGTGGTTGAGCGCACGCACTCGTGTCCATCCCAATGTCGCCTCTCTCGAAGTCGCGCAGGATCGTTACACCGAAAAAACCTTGTTCCGTTCGATCGGGCTGGACACGCCGGAATTTGAAACCGTCGACAGTCGTGACGATCTGATCGCCGCCGTCGATCGACTGGGTCTCCCGGCGCTGCTGAAGACGCGACGATTGGGCTACGACGGCAAAGGCCAATACCTGCTGCGCGACATCAGCGACATCGACAAGGCGTGGACGGCTCTCGGTAGCGCGGCGTTGATCCTGGAGGCGTTCATCGCGTTCGAGCGCGAAGTGTCCGTGGTCGCGGTGCGTTCGACGACAGGCGAGTTTCGCCACTATCCGCTGACAAGAAACTGGCACGCCAGCGGCATCCTGTCGGCGAGTTTTGCACCGATTTTCGACGATGCCCTCGAACAACGAGCCGTCGCCCACGCACGTGCGCTAGCCGAGCGATTGGATTACGTCGGGGTATTCGCGCTGGAGCTTTTCGTAGTCGACGATCGCCTGCTCGGCAATGAAATGGCGCCGCGCGTGCACAACTCCGGCCACTGGACCATCGAAGGCGCGTCCTGCAGCCAGTTCGAGAATCATGTCCGCGCCGTGCTCGGCATGCCTTTGGGCGATACGTCGGCGCTCGGCTACAGCGTCATGTTGAACTGGGTAGGCGAGTTGCCCGATGCGAACGCCATCCTGTCCGAGCCGCGCGCGCATTGGCACGACTACGGCAAGAGTTCGCGCGAAGGTCGCAAGGTCGGCCACGCCACGTTGTGCGGCGATGATCCGCGCGAATTGACTGATCGACTGCAACGCGTCGGCGACCGTCTGCATCGCAGCGATCAGGTAGCGCCGGCCATCGCGGCATTGCGGGAAATCGCATGACGACGAGTCTCGATGGCGTGCAACTGCCGCCACTCTCCGACATCGATGCCGACGTACGCCGTGCGCTTACCGAAGACATCGGCAGCGGTGACCTCACCGCTGACTTGTTGCCGGCGGATGCGACCGCAGTGGCGCGCGTCATCGCCCGAGAAGCGGCTGTCATCTGCGGGCAAGTCTGGTTCGAGCGTTGCTTCGCCTTGATCGACGACAGCGTTGAAATCGATTGGCGCGTGCGCGAAGGCGAGCGGGTCACTGCCGACACGTCGCTATGCGATTTGCGAGGCAAGGCGCGCAGCCTGGTGACGGGTGAACGCTGTGCACTCAACTTCCTGCAATTGTTGTCGGCGACTGCGACGGTGACCGCATCGTATGTTGCCGCCGTTGCAGGCACCTCTACGCGCATCCTCGATACACGCAAGACCATTCCCGGTTTGCGGCTTGCGCAGAAGTATGCGGTCCGCGTTGGCGGTGGCAGCAACCATCGCATCGGTCTTTATGACGCCATCCTGATCAAGGAAAACCACATCGCCGCGGCTGGCTCGATCGCTGCCGCAGTCGCACGGGCACGCGCAATACATCCGGGCGTGTTCGTCGAAGTGGAAACCGAAAATCTTGGCGAGTTCAACCAGGCATTTGAAGCCGGCGTAGATCGCATCATGCTCGACGAGTTCTGCGCCGAAGACCGCGCCGAAGCGGTGCGTCGCAATGCCGGGCGATGCCAGCTCGAAGTGTCGGGCGGCCTTGGCCTCGAAGGACTGGCTGCGATTGCGCAAAGCGGTGTCGATTGCATTTCAATTGGCGCACTGACCAAACATGTGCGCGCGGTCGACCTGTCGATGCGGGTCACCCTTGACTGATGCCATCCAATCTCGTCGTTTGACCGGGAAACAATTCACACGATGAATCTTCAATCCAATTTCGAACAGATCGCGCTCAAGGATTTCGCCGAGCGTTCGTATCTGGACTACTCGATGTACGTGGTGCTCGATCGCGCCCTGCCGTTCGTGGGCGATGGTCTCAAGCCCGTTCAGCGCCGCATCGTCTATGCGATGAGCCAGCTCGGCCTCAATGCCGCCGCCAAGCCACGCAAGGCCGCGCTCACTGTTGGCGAAGTGCTCGGCAAATATCATCCGCATGGCGACAGCGCCTGCTACGAGGCGATGGTGCTGATGGCGCAGCCATTCTCATACCGCTATCCGCTGATCACCGGGCAAGGCAACTTCGGTTCGCAGGACGATCCGAAGTCGTTCGCGGCAATGCGCTACACCGAAGCCAAGCTGACCCCGATCGCGGAAATGCTGCTCGCCGAGCTCGGCCAGGGTACGGTCGATTTCACGCCGAATTACGATGGCACCCAGGACGAGCCGTCTTGGCTGCCGGCGCGCCTGCCCCATGTTCTGCTAAACGGCTCAACCGGCATCGCGGTCGGCATGGCCACTGACGTGCTGCCACACAATCTGCGCGAACTCGCGACGGCGTGCATACGCCTGCTCGACGAACCGAACGCAAGCGTCGTCGATCTTTGCGAACACGTGCTCGGCCCGGACTTCCCGACGGCGGCTGAAGTCATCACACCGCGCCGCGAGTTGTTGTCGCTCTACGAAACTGGCCTGGGATCGGTGCGTTGTCGCGCTGTCTACCAGCGCGAGGAAGGCAACATCGTCATCACCACCCTGCCCTACCAGGTGTCGTCGACGAAGATCGCCGAGCAGATCGCCGCGCAAATGCGTGCGAAAAAACTGCCGATGATTGAAGACCTGCGCGACGAGTCCGATCACGAGAATCCGACCCGGCTGGTGCTGATTCCGCGTTCCAGTCGGGCCGATGCCGACGAGATCATGCAGCATCTTTTCGCGACCACCGATCTGGAAAAAAGCTATCGCGCCAACTTCAACGTGATTGGCCTGGATGGCCGGCCACAGGTGAAGAACCTGCGCATGATCCTGGTCGAGTGGTTGCAGTTCCGCCAGGACACGGTCACGCGTCGATTGCAGCATCGCCTGGCAAAGATCGAGCGGCGGCTGCACATGCTCGAAGCCCTGCGCATCGCCTATCTCAATCTCGACGAAGTCATCCGCATCATCCGCAGCGAGGAAGAACCCAAGCCGGTGCTGATGGCTCGCTTCAAGCTCGACGAGGAACAGGCCGACTACATCCTCGAAACCCGCTTGCGTCAGTTGGCGCGGCTGGAGGAATTGAAGATCAACGGCGAGCGCGACGAACTGGAAGAAGAGCGCGCCAGGATCAACGTGCTGCTCGGTTCCAAGCAGCGCCTGAAAACGCTGATCAAGGACGAGATTCGCGACGATGCAAGAAAGTACGGCGACCCGCGCCGCTCGCCGCTGGTCGAACGCAGCGTCGCCCAGGCGCTGGATGAATCCGCCTTGGTCGCCAGCGAACCCGTCACCATTGTCGTCAGCGAAAAGGGCTGGGTGCGAGCCGCGAAGGGACATGACATCGACGCACCAGCGCTCAACTACCGCGAAGGCGACGCCTACCTTGCATCGGCGAAAGGCCGCACCACGCAACAAGCCGCCTTCATCGACTCGACCGGCCGCAGTTACTCGACACCGGCGCATACGTTGCCGTCAGCGCGCGGCAATGGTGAACCGTTGACCGGTCGCTTCAGCATTCCGAGTGGCGCGCGCTTCGACGCCATCGCCATCGCCGATAACGGTGCCCGTTTCGTTTTCGCATCAGATCACGGCTACGGCTTTGTCAGCCGCTTCGAGAACACACTCGCCAACAAGAAGGCCGGCAAGCAGTTGCTCAACATCCCAGCCGACGGCCACGTACTCGCACCTGCGCAGGTCGCCGATGCAGCGCGCGACCGCATCGTTGTCGTCACCAATGTCGGCCATCTGTTGATGTTCTCGGTCGCCGAATTGCCCGAACTGGACAACGGCGGCAAGGGCAACAAGCTGATCGACATCAGCAAGTCGAAACTCGCCGAAGGCGTCCGCGTCGCCGGCGTCAGCGTGGTCACCGAAGGCCAGGGCGAAGTCACTCTCTACGCTGGACAACGCAAGCTGTCGCTCCGGTGGAACGACCTGGTCGACTACGGCGGCAATCGCGCCACACGCGGCCGCCTGTTGCCGCGTGGTTTGCAGCGCGTCGAGCGGATTGAGACAACGGCGTAGTCTCCTTTACGTCCCTCAGCGCGGGGACGACGGTCGCGCTTCTCTCCCCTCTCCCGGCGGGAGAGGGGCCGGCACTTGCGCGGCGCGCGCTTCGCGTGGACGTCTAGACGTCCATATGCGGCTAACGGCAATCGGGTCAAATCGTTTCGCCGGGCTGCCGCCGACTGCTCCATTTTTGGTTGGCTGACGCCAGACTGGTCAAGCGTTTCGCCGGGCTGCCGCCCGCCGCGCGATGATTGGGTGGCTGTCGCCAATCTGGTAAAGCGTTTCGCCGGGCTGCCGCCCGCCGCGCGCTGATTGGGTGGCTGTCGCCAATCTGGTAAAGCGTTTCGCCGGGCTGCCGCCCGCCGCGCGCTGATTGGGTGGCTGTCGCCAATCTGGTAAAGCGTTTCGCCGGGCTGCCGCCCGCCGAGCCACCTTTCTGCTCGCACAGAAAC
>JBBSLA010000089.1:0-11003 GCA_038255665.1 Lysobacterales bacterium
ATCGATGGCGCGATGGGCACGATGATCCAGCAGCATCAACTCGACGAGGTCGACTATCGCGGTGAGCGATTCGCGGATGGCCACGATAGCCGGCACGCACACGGCGACGGCTGTGGGCACGACCTCAAGGGCAACAACGACCTGCTCACGCTGACCCGGCCGGACATCATCAGCGCTGTCCATGATGCCTACCTTGAAGCCGGTGCCGACCTCGTCGAAACCAACACCTTCAACGCGACGGCGATCAGCCAGGCCGACTATCACCTGCAACACGTGGTCTACGAACTCAATCGCGAAGGCGCACGCCTCGCCCGCACCAGTTGCGATGCGATGACGGCGAAAACACCGAATCAGCCACGCTTCGTGATCGGCGTGCTGGGGCCAACCAGTCGTACCGCTTCGATCAGTCCGGACGTCAACGACCCCGGTTTTCGCAACACCAACTTCGACGAGCTGCGCGAGACGTATCGCGAGGCTACACGTGGCCTGATCGATGGCGGCGCCGACACGATCATGGTGGAAACCATCTTTGATACCCTCAACGCCAAAGCCGCCTTGTTCGCCATCGAGGAAGTCTTCGACGACATCGGCGGTCGCCTGCCGATCATGATCTCGGGCACCATCACCGATCGCTCCGGGCGCACGTTGTCTGGTCAGACTGCCGAAGCGTTCTACGCATCAATGCAGCACAGCCGACCGCTGTCGATCGGGCTCAACTGCGCTCTCGGCGCCAGCGATCTGCGCGAACATGTAGAAACCCTGGCGCAGGTCGCGAGCAGTCATGTCAGCGCGCATCCGAACGCTGGCCTGCCGAATGCGTTCGGCGAGTACGACGAAACGCCGGAAGAGATGGCGGCGACACTGCGTGAGTTTGCGCAATCCGGATTGCTCAACCTGGTTGGCGGTTGTTGCGGCACCACGCCCGCGCATATCGCCGCGATTGCGTCCGCCGTGCGTGATTGCGCACCACGCGTTCCGGCAACTGCGTTGGCCATCGCCGCATGAGCGAGCGCATCACCCGGCTGTCCGGGCTGGAACCGCTGCTGCTGACGCCCGACCTGCTGTTCGTCAATGTCGGCGAACGCACCAACGTCACCGGCAGTGCGCAGTTCCGCAAGCTGATCAAGGAAGACCGCTACGAGGAAGCGGTCGAGGTCGCGCGCCAGCAAGTCGCCAGTGGTGCGCAGATCCTCGACGTCAACATGGACGAGGGGCTGATCGATTCCGAAGCCGTGATGGTGCGCTTCCTGAACCTGATCATGTCCGAGCCGGACATTGCCCGCATTCCGGTGATGGTCGATTCCTCGAAATGGAGCGTGATCGAAGCCGGGCTCAAATGCCTGCAGGGCAAGAGCATCGTCAATTCGATTTCGCTCAAGGAAGGCGAGGATGCGTTCATCGAACAGGCGCGCAAGGTGCTGCGATATGGTGCCGCCGCCGTGGTGATGGCGTTCGACGAGGACGGCCAGGCCGATACCGCCGAGCGCAAGGTGGCGATCTGCACCCGCGCGTATCGCATCCTGGTCGACGAGGTCGGCTTTCCACCGGAAGACATCATCTTCGACCCGAACATCTTCGCGATCGCGACCGGCATCGAGGAGCACGACAACTACGCGGTCGATTTCATCGAAGCGACGCGAATCATCCGCCGCACGCTGCCGCATTGCCACGTGTCGGGTGGCGTATCCAATGTGTCGTTCTCGTTCCGTGGCAACGAAACCGTGCGCCAGGCGATCCACGCGGTGTTCCTGTACCACGCGATCGGCGCCGGCATGGACATGGGCATCGTAAACGCCGGTGCATTGCCGATCATCGATGACCTCGACCCGGAATTGCGCGAGCGCGTCGAGGACATCGTCCTCAACCGACGCAGCGATGGCACCGAGCGCCTGCTGGAAATTGCCGACCGCTATCGCGCGGAAAAGGGCGCAGCGGTCGTCGTGAACCTGGCTTGGCGATCATTGCCGGTGCAGCAGCGCCTGGCCCATGCACTCGTGCATGGCATCGACGCCCACGTGGAAGTCGATACCGAAGAAGCGCGACAGTTGTCGACGCGTCCGCTCGACGTGATCGAAGGTCCGCTGATGGATGGCATGAACATCGTCGGCGACCTGTTCGGTGCCGGCAAGATGTTCCTGCCGCAGGTGGTGAAATCCGCGCGGGTAATGAAGAAAGCGGTCGCCTGGTTGTTGCCGTACATCGAGGCCGAAAAGCTGCGCACGGGGGATGCCGGCAAGTCCAACGGCAAGATCGTGATGGCGACGGTCAAGGGCGACGTCCACGACATCGGCAAGAACATTGTCGGCGTGGTGCTTCGCTGCAACAACTTCGACGTGGTCGATCTTGGCGTGATGGTTTCGGCGCAGAAGATCCTCGACGCCGCGCGCGCCGAGAACGCCGACATGATCGGGCTGTCGGGCCTGATCACGCCGTCACTGGAAGAAATGGGCCATGTCGCCCGCGAGATGCAACGCCAGGGTTTCGAACTGCCGCTCTTGATTGGAGGCGCAACCACGTCGCGTGCCCATACCGCGCTCAAGATCGAACCACATTACAAATCACCGACGGTCTGGGTGAAGGACGCATCACGCGCGGTCGGCGTTGCCCAGATGCTGATCTCGAAAGATCTGGTCGACGATTACCTGAAGAAACTGCGCGTTGAGTACGCGGAAATTCGCGAACGCCACAAGGATCGGGGCAATGCCAAGCGCCTGGTCAGTCTTGCCAAGGCGCGTGGGCAGGCTTTCGTCCCCGACTATGCCGACGACACGCCAGTCGCTCCGAAGCAACCCGGCATCCATGTCTTCGATGACTATCCCTTGCAGCGATTGATCGACTGCATCGACTGGACCCCTTTCTTCAACGCCTGGGAACTGGCCGGGCGCTATCCAGCAATCCTCGATGACAAAGTGGTTGGTACGCATGCGAGCGAGCTGTTCGCCGACGCGCAAACAATGCTCAAGCAGATCGTCGACGAGCGCTGGCTGACGGCGCGTGGCGTGATCGGACTGTGGCCGGCGCAGCGCGTCGGTGACGACGTGGTCGTCGAAGCAAGAGATGGAAAAACGCATCTGCACTTCCTGCGCCAGCAAGTCGACAAACCGGTCGAGCGACCGGACTTCTGCCTCGCCGATTTCATTGCGTCGAAGGATTCCGGTCAACAGGACTGGATCGGTGGGTTCGCCGTCACTGCCGGCATCGGCATCGACGAACACGTGGCGCGTTTCGAGAGCGATCACGACGATTACTCCGCGATCATGCTGAAGGCATTGGCCGACCGACTCGCTGAAGCCTTCGCCGAACACCTGCACGAACGCGTTCGGAAAGAACTCTGGGGCTACCAGCCCGAAGAAACGTTGAGCAACGATGATCGCATCGATGAGAAATACGTTGGCATCCGTCCCGCACCCGGCTATCCGGCCTGCCCCGACCACACCGAAAAGGCGACGCTGTTTTCACTGCTCGACGCAGGCACGAACGCGGGCATCGAACTGACCGAAAACTTCGCCATGCTACCGACGGCGGCCGTCTCCGGCTGGTACTTCGCCCACCCAAAAAGCCAGTACTTCGTCGTCGGCAAGATCAGTCGCGAGCAGGTCGACGACTACGCCCGCCGCAAAGGCTGGAGCCGCCTCGAAAGCGAGCGCTGGCTGGCGCCGAATCTCGACTACGACCCGGAATAGCCGTCGCTGCGGACGTTCTTGTTGCCAAGCTTGTTCAGGTCTAGCATCCACCGGGTTGCCGCACCAGCGACAACGGACCAATCACGAACGAGAAACGGGGGGACGCAATGGTCATCAAACGCGTTGGCGTATTGAAGTTGGGGATTTTCCAGGGTTGCGTGGGCGTACTGTTCGGCCTGCTGGGCGGACTGATCATCATGCTGTTCGGGTCGATGATCGGCCAGGCAACAGGTAACTCGAGCATGGGCATGCTGGGCGGAGCAGCAGCGATGATCTTCCTGCCGATCGGTTACGGCATCGGCATGTTCATCGCAGGAATCATCGGTGCGGCCATCTACAATCTGATCGCCAATTTGGTCGGCGGGGTGGAGATCGACGTCGAGTAGTTGCATCGCCTCGCCGCCGCAATGCGGCGAGGCGCTTCCCTGCGCTATGGAGCTGTTTCGCCCGAACGACGATGGCGCAGCTCGACGACCAGGTTGTAAGTCGCGACGAACGCCGGGAACAGGTTGGCGAGTACGCCGACCGAATCGTTCTTGCCGAACGTGAAGTAGCCGAGCAGCAAGATGCTGCCGACTACCGACAGCCACCAGAACGCCAGCGGCATGTGCACGCGACCCAGTTTGCGGGTGGCGTACATCTGCACGAACCAGCGGCTGGTGAACAGGAACACGCCGAGGTAGCCGATCAGCTTCCATGGTGTCACCCCGATCAAGTGGATGTTGAACAACACTTCATTCATGGCGTGGCACCGAGGTCTTTCATGCCTTACGAATCGGAGACATTCAGCCGTCTCTCTCGGCAAGCCAGTTGTGGATCGCCGGAGGCACGTCACGCTGCGCACGGCCGGACACGTAAATGCCGATGTGACCGCCCTTGAACGCGATCTGCGTGTAGTCCTTTGATGCCGTCGCATCAGCCAGCGCGCGCGAGGCGGCCGGCGGAACCAGATGATCCTGTTCCGCGAAGATGTTGAGGATCGGCAGCTTCAGCGTGGACAGATCGACCTTCTTGCTGCCGATCTTGAGACCGCCCTTGAGCAGTTTGTTGCCCTGGAAGAAGTCACGGGTGAACTCGCGGAAAGCTTCGCCGGCTTGATCGGGGGAGTCGAAGATCCACTTTTCCATGCGCAGGAAATTTTCCATGTCGTCCTTGTTGTCGAGAATATCGACCAGGCCGATGTACTTCTGCTGGAACAGCCGTACCGGCTTCAGGGTCAGGTAGGTGTAATTCATCATGTCGGCGGAGATGTTGCCCATGGTGTCGACGCAGAGATCGATATCGATCTTGCGAGACCACTGGCTGAGCATGTTGTCTGGCGTGTGGAAATCGACCGGCGTCACCATGGTGATCAGGTTGCGTACTTTCTCGGGATAGATCGTCGAGAAGCACAGCGAGAACGCACCGCCCTGGCAGATGCCGAGCAGGTTGATCTTCTTGACGCCGGCGTTCTTCGCGACCGCATCGACGCTGCGACGGATGTAACCGTTGATGTAATCGTCCAGGTTCAGCCAGCGATCCGCGCCATCGGTGTAACCCCAGTCGATCAGATAAACGTCTTCGCCCTGAGCGAGCAAGTTGCGCACCAGCGACTTGTCTTCCTGCAGGTCGACCATGTACGGACGATTGACCAGCGCGTAGACGATCAGCGTCGGCGTTTTCGCTGTGGGCTTCTTGTCGCCACGGAAGCGATAGACGACCACCTTGTCTTCACGATAGACCTCTTCCTTGTCGGTCACACCGAAGTGGACCTCGTCCATGCTGCGCAGCGTCTTCAAGCCCGATGCGAGCTTGCGCTGCATGGTGACGGCTTCGTTGAATGCCTTGGTGGGGTCGATCTGGATCGGGTTCATCGGGTTGGGCTCCGCTGGTGCGTGAGCAAGCTCACGTCAGGTCGTTGATGGCTGACTGCACGCGTTCGTCGAATGTCGGGTCAGGACTTGGCCGCGCTCTTGCGCGTCGCCTTTTTCGATTTCTTCGTGCTGCGCGTTGCTTTGGATTCGGCCTTCGTCGCCGTCTTCGCGGCTTCCGCGAAACGCGCAATGCTGGCCGCGAACGAGGCTGGCTTGGCATCTTTCGATTCGCGTGACGCCGCTGCTTTAGCCGACGCAACTTTCTTGCTGGCCGACTTGGAACGATGGGCAGCCTTCGGTGTGCGCTTGCTGGCGCGCTTGGCGACGGGCTTGCGGGCACGCGGAGTTTCCTTGCGCAGGCTGCGGCCGAGTTCCGCTTTCGACGCGGTTTGCGCCGGAGCGTTGGCAGCGGCCTTGCCGTCACGCAACGCCTTGACTTCGGCGCGCAGGCTGGCGATTTCGTCGTGAAGTTCAGCGACCGTGCCTGCTTCATTGGCTGCACGGAACTCGCGACGCAGTTCCTGCAAGCGTTTGCCGATGCTGTTCACTTCGCTGCGCGTAGGCATGCCGAGTTCGCCCGTGGTGCGCTCGGTCTCCTGCTGCACATGGCTGCGCAGTGCCATCTGCGCGTTGGCGTAGTCGCCATAGGCCTGGCTGAACTCGGGCGACAGCGCCACTTCGGCGTAGCCTTCCTCGGCCGCATCGACCCAGAAATCGTAGAACGCGCGCGGCGTATCGATCGGCTTGTCGGATTCGCTGCGAGTTGACAGTCGTGTCTGGAAAATCTGGTTGCCGCGCTGAGCAGCCCTGGCCATCTGCGTCTGGTAGGCCTTTGATTTTTCCTGGAAATCGAGCAGGGCAAGAAAGCCTTGCTGGACTTGTTCCTGGCGTTCGCGCGACATGCCGAAGGTCGGCAGTTGCAGCATCGCCCGCGCGTCAGCCATGGCCGGGGACGACATGAACTGGTTGGCCATCTGCTCGAAGCCCTTGGCCCCGTTGCCGCCGAAATCGCGGAATGCAGACAGCAACGGATTTTCTCCGCCCTGCGCCGCAGCGACATTCTTCATCGCGTCGAGCCACGGGTTGCTGTCACCCATATTTTTGTCACCCATGGCGCCCGAGGCCTGCTCCGACATTCCCGCAGTGGCCATGGTCTGAAGCATCGCGAAGTAGTTCTTCATGCTCGCGGCCATGCGTTCGGCAACGTCGCTATTGGAGCTGCCGTCGGACTTGTCCGTTGCCGCAAACGCGCGCGTCATTGCTTCGAACGGATTGACCGGTGCCGCAGCAAACGGATTCGCCATGCCCGCAAAGGGGTTTCCAACTGGCATGAACGGATTGGCCGCGGCAGCGCCCGGCCAGACGTTGCCGAACGGGTTGGCCGCAGCGGCCGGCCCTGTCGATGCCTGCTTGAGCGCGTCCATGTATTGCTGTGCCATGGCAGTCCAGTCGGGCATGCCGGGGTTCCTGGCGTTGAAATCAAACATCGTTGTCTCCGTCAAGGATTTTTTCGTTGGGGTCGCGAGTCGGCGGACGTGATCCGGCGCGCACGGCGCGCACGGCGGTCGAGCGATTGCGCGTGTACACGTACACGGTCGCCGGCGGCACGTTCAACCAGGCCACGCTGGCGCGGCGCGAGTTGAGATCCAGCTCTTCAAGCAACTCGCGCGGCACCGGTCCGACCGGGCCATAGGTGAACTGGATGAAGCGACCAGCCGGTTTGAGCACGTTGAATGCCGCTGCGAGGATTTCGCGCTGCATGTCGCGATTCATCGACAGCAGGCCCAGCCCGCTGATGACAGCGTCGACGCCACCGGACTCGGCGAATCTTTCACGAGCCACGAACGCGGCTACGTTGCGCGCGTCACCGCGCACCACCCGCGTTGCCGGAAACCGGCGCTTCAACATTCGGTGCAATGCACCGTTGAGTTCGACAACCATGAGCTGGTCCGGCCCAACGCCGTGTTCGATCAGTCCGCGCGTGAAGACACCGGTACCGCCACCGAATTCGATGATGCGTTCAGCCGATTCCGGCAACTGCGCGATCATCGCTCGGGCAAGCACGCGACTGGAGGGTGCCAGCGCCGCGATCGCGCGGGGATTCCTCAACCATTGCTGGAAAAAGGCCCAGCGAATGGGAATATCCCTGATTGAGGTTGCGCTAATTGCCGCAGCGGCGGCAGAGTGGCGGCGATGGGTCATGGGAGGGCCGGTTGCGACAGCCAACATGATAGCGCAGTGCAGCAAATCCGCGCTTACGGACGTTGATCGTGGCTGCCTGATGAGCCAAATAGAAAGCCCCGCGACAGTCGGGGGAGATAGTCGCGGGGCCGGGTTGCCGATAGCGAGGGGGCGCTACCGGCAGGGGGACTGGTTTGGAAACTGTGCGTTTGTTCTGGCTAAGCTCGCTACTCAGTGACCGCGATCGTAGTAGCCGCCGCGCCGATCATTTCGACCAACATGACGTCCGCGATCGTTGTAGCCGTCATGATGGCCGCGGTAGCGATGACCATCGTCGTGGCGACCACGATGACCGCGATAGCCACCACGGTCGTAGTAGACAACCCGCGACGGTCGGTAATAGCCGCGACCGGAATAGCCGTAGTCATTGCGATAGCCCGAGCGGTAGTACGGCCGGGTATACGGTGCGTAATAAGGATCGTCGTAAGACGAGTAGTACGGCGAGCCGCCGTAACCATAACCACCGTAGGACGAGTAACCACCGCTGACGTAGCCACCCCATTGGCTATGGCGGCCATGATCGCTGTAGCTGATGCCGATGCCCGGCACCGCGATGCTGATGCCAAACGAACTACGCGCGAACGCTGCGGGAACTGCGAACGACATCGCGACCAGGGCGAGCAAAGCAAGCGCCACGCGTGCAAGGCGGGGGGTGGATTGAATTGACATGGCAGCAACCCTTGATGGATGAAGTGCAACGAGCACGATGCTGGGCTGCGAGGACTGAATCAGGGCTTAGTACACACTGAACTTCGTTAGGCGAATGTAAGCGGTCCCAGCGCGATCACACGTGGCGCAACTCGTAGCAGACGTGGATGCGCGGGTTGCGCTCGAAATCAAAGCCGATCGTGGCCGCGCTGATGTCGTCGATAGCAAACTGCGGCAATGCGTCGCGGTCGAGCTTGAAGCGGCGATTGTTGTTGGAAAACAGGATCAACCCCTGCTCGGACAAACGCTCGCCGCAAAGTTGCAACAACGCCACATGATCGCGCTGCACGTCGAAGTCTTCGGCGCGCTTGGAGTTCGAGAACGTCGGCGGATCGACGAAGATCACGTCGTACTCGTTGCGTTCATGTTCCAGCCATTCCAGCGCGTCGGCCTGGAGCAAGGCGTTGCGATCGTCGCCATGACCATTCAATGCGAGATTGCGGCCGGCCCAATCAAGGTACGTGCCCGAAAGATCGACGCTGGTCGTGCTGCGCGCACCCGCTGCTGCCGCGTGCACGCTGGCCGTCGCGGTGTAGGCGAACAGGTTGAGGAATCGCGCGCCGCGTGCGAGCGTCTGCAATCGCAATCGCAGCGGTCGGTGATCGAGGAAAAGTCCGGTGTCGAGATAGTCGTGAAGGTTTACCAACAGGCGCTGGCCGCCTTCGACGACGATCAGGAACTCGCCGCGTTCGTCCATGCGTCCGTACTTGCTGCCGCCCTTGCCGCGTGACCGCGTCTTGACGATCGCGCGTTGGCGCGGTACCTCGAGCGCGGCGCAAGCTCCGTGAACCAGTTCGGCAAGACGCGCGCTGGCAATGTGTTCGGGGATGTCCTTGGGCGGCGCGTATTCCTGAATATGCAACCAAGTCTGCGCGATGGCATCGGGACGCTCGGTGGGGACACCAACGTAAATGTCGATGGCAGCCGCGTACTCGGGCAGGTCGGCGTCATACACGCGCCATGCATTGATCTCCTCGCGCTCGATGCGCTTGCGATGATGCCGCGCGTTCTTTTTGATGCGATTGGCGACCGCTTGCGCACCTACACTGAGTGGCTTTTGCTCTGGAACACGCGGCACGGATTCACCGCCAATGCCGTAGCGATAGAAGCGACACTCCAGCGCGCCGTTGTACAAGGTGTAGCGTTTTTCCGAACGCAGCCCTACGGCGCGAGCGAGCGCCTCATCGGACGTGATCAACGCCAGCGTCCAGCCATCGAATTCCGCGCGGGCACGATCGCCCAGCGTGCGATACAGCGGCGCGAGAGCGTCCTGCTGGCCGATGCGTTCGCCGTAGGGTGGATTGCAGATGACCAATCCCGGCGACGCGCAATTTCCCGGCTTGCTCAGCTCCTCGACCTGCTGGTGCGCGATACGGATAACTTCGGCCAGGCCCGCCGATTCGACGTTACGTTGCGCTTGCGAGATGACGCGAAGATCGGCGTCGTAACCGAAATAGCGCGGCTTTTGCTTCGCCATACCGGTCTCCGCACGCGCTTTCGCGTCTTCGACCAGACCGTTCCACAGTTCCTCATCGTGGCCGAGCCAACCGCTGAAACCCCAATAGTCGCGACGCAAACCCGGAGCCACATCGGCGGCCATGAGCGCCGCTTCGATCAGCAATGTTCCCGCGCCGCACATGGGATCGACGATGGCGCCTCCCGCTTCAGCTATCGCTGGCCAGCCAGCACGGATCAGCATCGCGCAGGCAAGGTTTTCCTTGATCGGTGCCTCGCCCTGGCCGATACGCCAGCCGCGTCGATGCAGCGGTGAGCCGGACAGATCCAGCGACAGCAAGGCTTGATTCTTGCGCAGCAACAGGTTGATGCGGATCGACGGTTTCGAGGTGTCAACGCTCGGTCGCTCGCCATCGCGCATGCGGAACTGATCGACCACCGCATCCTTGGCTTTCTGCGCCAGGTAACGGGTGTGGGTCAAGGTGCTGGCGTTGCTGACTGCGTCAACGGCGAGCGTGCCGGTGACGACAAGGTGCTTACTCCAGTCGACCGCTTGAACGCCGTCGTAGAGCGTGTCCTCGTTGGGCGCATCGAACTCGGCCAGCGGCATCAGCACGCGACTGGCGAGTCGCGACCACAAACACGCACGATACGCCGCGCCGATGCCACCACCGAAATGCACGCCGGCCAATGCCTCGCGCACTTCGTCCGCACCCAGCGCGATCAGCTCATCGCGCAGCAGGTATTCCAGACCTTTGGGACACGTCGCAAAGAACATATCAGTCGATCGCGATCAGCAATTGGCGGAACGCTTCCGCGCAGTATTCGACGTGGTCGACAAGGCGATGGGTGTCGTCGACCAGGTGCAAGGTGTCGCCGCGCTTTCGCGCGAACGCGATTGCGTCGTCGACCGGACACAGCTCATCGCGCCATCCGTGCACCAGCACGGTTGGGACGCGCGCGGCATCGAACACCTGCGGATAGCCTTCGATGGCTACCGGCAATGCGATCAGGAACAGCCCATCGCAAGCGCGCGTGAGCGACGCCAGTCCCGACGTGTACG
>JBBSLA010000090.1:0-10996 GCA_038255665.1 Lysobacterales bacterium
AGATGGCGCAGGAAATGCCCGCAGGGTGGCCGAATGGATTCGGCCAGTTCGCTGCAGGTGCAGGGATGCACCTTCAGCGAACCCCGCAGCCAGCTCGCGTAGTCGTGCGGCTTCACCGCACGACCGACCCGCCACGGGCGCATCTTTGGGCCATGTTTCTGTGCGAGCAGAAAGGTGGCTCGCTCGCCGGCAGGCGAGAGAAACGATTGACCAGTTTGGCGCGAGCCGTCGATTAGAGAGAGCGGAAGCCAGATCAAAATGGGTCCCCGCTTTCGCGGGGATGACGAGTAGATGAGGTCGCTCAGGGACAGAAACCTGGACCCCGGACCTTGCTCCCCACGGGAGGAAGGGAGACCAGCGCGCAGCGCGAACGGCCAGCGCAGCGACCGAAGTTAGCGCGTCAGCCGCCTACGCGGCTTCAGCGGCAATCGTCCGCGCCAGTACTGGATCAGCACGAAGCCAAATGCCATTCCACCCAGGTGTGCGAAATGAGCGACGCCGGCCTGGCTACCGGTGACGCCGAGGAACAGTTCGAGTGCGCCATAAAGGGTTACGAACAACCAGGCCGGCATCGGGATCGGCGGAAACAGCGGCATGATTTTCACGTGCGGCCAGAACATGCCGAAGGCGAGCAACAGGCCGAACACGCCACCCGACGCACCCAGCGTTGGATAGAAGCCGCCGGTAAACCACGCCACGGTGGCCAGTTGCGCGACGGCGGCACCGACAACGCAGGTGAGGTAGTAGATGAGGTAGTGCTTGGCACCCATCAACTCCTCAATCTGCCCGCCGAACATCCACAGCGCGAACATGTTGAAGGCGAGATGGGTGAGGCCGCCATGCAGGAAGCCGTAGCTCAGCAATTGCCAGGCCTGGAAGCCAACCTCGATCACACCGCCGCCACCGTCGCTCGCCATGCGCGGATCGCCGAGCGGCCACAGCGCAAGGTTGACGATCATCCAGTCGCCGGCCAGTTGCTGCATGCCGAACAACACGATGTTGGCGATCAGCAGATTGCGGGTGACAACGGGTATCGACTGGAACATTGAACGCTCATTGAAACGCGACGGAATTCAAGGATATGCGGACGACGCGACCAATTACGAGCCCGGACCCCATAGCAGCGCATCGAGATTACTTTCCAATCCATGCTCTGCAAGATTGACCCGACCGTTGTTCACCGTCACGCCTTCCGCACGCAAGCGCTGCACCTGCTCGATGAATTCCGCGCTGCCGGCTTCGAATGCAATGCGGCCATCGGCGCGCATCATGCGATGCCAAGGCAGATCAATGTCGTCCGGCGTCTGCCGTAGAACGCTGCCGACCATGCGTGCGCGTCCCGGCAATCCCGCGCGTGCCGCGATCGCGCCATAGCTGGCGACGCTGCCGGCGGGAATTTGCGCAATGCAGCGACGAATAGCGGCGATGGCTGACTGATTGAACATCGCTGTTAGCATATCGGTCCAGCCTGCCCCGGAGACTGCCGTGCATAGTTTTGAACAAGTTCGCTCGCATGTTGGCGACAGTCACAGCCTGACCACGAACGATCCTTACCTGGTCAGCTTCGACCTCACCCTGTCGGACAATCGCCACCAAGGCATTTACCTGACCGAGCTGGAAGATGAGGACGGCGTCAAGCATTTGCGCGTGTCGACGCCGATCGGACCGTTCACCGGTCTGGATGCCGGCCGCTGCCTGCGTTTCAACTGGGCACAACGCACTGGCTTCCTCGCGCTCAGCGACCTCGATGGTTCGCCGTACCTGCACCTCTGCGAAAACCTGCCCTATTCCGTGCTCACCGAATCCGAACTGGACCGGGTGATCTCGGAACTGGCAACGCTCGGCGACGGCATGGAAAAGATGATCGGCAGCGGTGGCGATTCGTTCTGACCGGGGTCGCTGCAACGACCGGCAATTTTCATCAACCATTGTCGGCAATTAACGCCGTATCCCCGGAAACTGTGACGCGCTTCGCGCACGTCGGGGGCGACGACTGCGAACATCCGTGAAATATCGGAGGAAACCATGGCTACTGCCCCCCTGCTCGCCTCGCCGCTGAGCCGACGAGACCTGTTGACGGGCGGAAGCACCGCCCCCGCGAACGTGGTTTCGATGCGTGCGCCGGGTTCCGCCGAACGACATTCCGTCCAATCGGATAGTTTGGTTCTGGCACCTGACCAGCAACCCGAACCCGATTTCGCAACTCCACCCAATGTTGCGCGCTGGTTGAGCAAGGCCAGCTACGGCTACAGCACCGCCGCTCAATTTGAATTCAATGCACTCGCTGGCGGCAACGACGATGCGCGCTGGACCACTTGGGTCAACCAGCAACTCGCACCCGCGTCGATCAGTGACGTCGATTGCAACAACCGGATTGCCGCAGCGGGCTACACGACACTCGGCAAGACGCTGCAGCAACTGTGGGCCGACCATGTCGTCGCAAATCCGCCCTACTTCACGCGCCTGTTGCCCACCGCCGAAACCGAAGCGGCGACACTGATCCGCGCCGTCTACAGCCGTCGCCAGTTGTTCGAACGCGCAACCAATTTCTGGCACGACCATTTCAGCGTGCTGGGCTGGGAATACGACATCGCGCCGATCTTCGCCAGCTACGACCGCGACGTAATCCGACCGAACGTGTTCGGCAATTTTCGGGTGATGGTGGAAGCCGTCGCGAAATCGACGGCGATGCAGTTGTACCTCGACCAGTACGCCAGCCGTGGTGCCGCGTTCAACGAGAACTACGCTCGCGAACTGATCGAGCTACACACGCTTGGGGTTGCGAATTACTACGGCCCGACCGATCCATTCCAGGTTCCCTGCCTCGGCACGCCACTGCGTACCAATGTGCATTGCGATGGAACCATGCCAGCCGGTTACGTCGACAACGATGTCTATGAGGCGGCCGCGTCGCTGACCGGCTGGTCGCTCAGGAACGGCTATTGGCAATACCCGAACGACAACGACGGATCGTTCGTCTATCGGCCGGAATGGCACGACCGCCGCAACAAGATCTTCATCGGACACTACATCCCGGGAAACCAGCCATCGCTGCAGGATGGTCGCGATGTGTTCGACCGCCTCTGTGCGCACCCGGGAACCGCACGTCACATCGCGACCAAGATGTGCCGGCGCTTTGTTGGCGATGCGCCATCGAGCACGCTGATCGACACGGTTGCTGGAGTATTTACTTCGCAGATCAACGCACCTGACCAACTGGCGCAGTTGTTGCGCACGATCCTGCTCAGCGACGAATTCAAGACCAGTTGGGGCGGCGGCATGCGCCGGCCCTACGAGATGATGGTGAGCGCGATGCGTGGGCTCGGCACCCAGTTCACGCCGCAGCCGGATAACACCGCCAACTGGACGACGACGGAACGGATGACGTCGTATCTGAGCCAGGCCGGCCATCGCAGCTTCAACTGGACACCGCCGAATGGCTACCCCGATCGGCAATCGGCGTGGGCCAGCACCGGTGCGCTTGCGATGAGCATGAAGTTGCTCGCCTGGCTCCCGGAAATGAAGGTGGATTACCAGGCCAATCCTCAGGTTTTCAGCGCCGACATCGTTGCCCAGACCCAGGCACAGTTTCCAGCGGCTGCGCGCACGGCCGGAGCGATGATCGGCTGGTGGTGCGATCGACTGTTTGGCCATCGACCCGAGCCGGCGTACGGCGTGGTCACCTCGTTCCTGCAGCAGAACGCGACGGCGGTCGAACCCCTCGATATCGCGCTTGATGCCTGGAATGGAAGCAATCTCAAAGCGCATCGTACGCAGCAACGATTGCGCACTGCCGTCGGCATGTTGCTGATGAGCCCCGACTACTTCCGCCGGTGACCGCCATGTTCAATCGACGCGAATTCCTCAAGTTGAGCAGCGTTGGCGCAATGACCGCCAGCCTGATTCCCGGTGCCCGGCTCGCGTTTGGCGATCCGCAATCCAATGGATACGAGACCTTGCTGGTTGTGTTTTTGCGCGGCGGTTGTGACGGCCTGCACATGGTGCCGCCGGTCGGTGGTGCGACCAATGATCGTGCTTACTACGAGCTGGCCCGCCCCAGTTTGCGCATTCCAGTCAGTGGCAACGGCGCTGCCCTACCGCTTGCCAACAGCGCGGGTCGGTTTGGCCTGCATCCGCGTGCGACCGGCCTGCATGGCCTGTATCAATCGAACAAGATGGCCGTCGTGGTTGGTGCAGGCATGCCGGCACCGGTGACACGCAGCCACTTTGACGCGCAGCAGACAATGGAGTACGGCACGCCCGGCTCCACCGGGGCAGGCAGCGGCTGGCTCACCCGTCATCTCAACAGCGCCGGCCTGCCACCTGCCATCGTGATGCCAGCGATATCAGCCGGTTCAATCACTGCCAACAGCCTGATCGCCAGCACTGATTCGATCACGATGGGCAGCGGCAGCGATTTCCGTATCGACACTTCCGCCTGGGATTGGAACGCGCGCGATCGGTACAACCCGGCACCGAGCGGATTCAGCGGCTTGGTCGAGCGACTTCCCGAACTGTGGACCGGCAACAATTCTCTCGAAGCCGCTGGACGTCAAACGCTGGATGCACTGTCGGTGGTTCGGCCGATGAATTTCGGCGCCTATAACGCGACCGCCAATCCGGCTGGATACTCGCCCGCCAATGGCGCGGTCTACCCGAATTCGAGCTTCGCCAATCAGTTGAAGATGATTGCGCAACTGGTAAAGGCAGGTGTCGGCCTGCGCGTCGGTGCGATCGATTTCGGTGGTTGGGATACCCACAACGGCCAAGGCGTGCCGACCAGCAGCTACGACGCTTACGGCAACAACGTGCAAGCGCTGTCCGATGCATTGACTGCGTTCTATACCGACTTGAACGGTGCCGGCGCGGCCAACTTCAGCAACCGTACCAGCGTCATCGTGATGAGCGAATTCGGCCGACGCCTGCGCGCCAACGGAAGCGACGGTACCGACCATGGCTACGGCAACTTCATGTTCGCGCTGGGCGGCTCGGTCAACGGCGGCCAGGTTTACGGCGGTGACACTTACGCCGGCCTCGCCGATGAAGCGCTGTTCGAAGGCGAAGACGTGCAGGTAACCACCGATTTTCGCCGCGTGCTGTCCGAAGCCTTGATCCGCCGCGCCGGCAACAACCACCTCGGCCAGATTTTCCCCGGCTACGGCGGTTACTCGCCGATGGGTATTTTTGCCGGCACTGACATCGCGCCCGACTACACGCCGCTGCCCGGAACGGCGAATCCGATTTTCAATAGCGGGTTTGATGGGGCGTAAGTAGCGAAGCGCCTTGCGCGCTCGCGCGTGCGGTGCGGGGTTGTTCAGGTGTGCGGTGGAATCCGATTCGCGGGTTGACCAGCTCCGCTGTTGTGAAGCTACTCACCCTACGTGTGCTACCGGCGTTTGCAACGACGACGTGCTTTTGTAGGGTGAGGCGCTTTACAACAGCGGAGCTGGTCAACCGCCGCAGGCGATTCCACCGATGTGCTACGAGCTAACGTTGGCGGCCAACCGTCTCGCGGCTTCGACGATATCGGCGTCACCCGGCAGCACGGCGAACGCCGCGCCGGCGAGTGGCGTGTAGGTATCGGCACCGACCACTCGCTCGATCGGCAATTTCCCCAAACCTGCTTCGACGATCGCGGTAATAACACCTTCACCGATGCCCGCACTGTGGCGACCTTCGTCGACGACGATCACGCGCTGCGCGGATCGCGCCTGTGCTCCGATGTACACATCGTTGAGCGGCACCAGCCAGCGCAGGTCGACGACGCGCACGGTCCAGCCAAGTTCCTGTCCGATCGTTCGCGCCGCGCGCAAGCTCATCGGCATGCCATTTCCGTAGCTTACGATCAGCAGGTCACTGTCGCTGGTCGCGCCATAGACCCTGCCCTCGCCCAGCGTCATCGCCTGATCGGGTGGCGGGTACGCGAACAACCATTCGCCATCGCCCGGCTCGTACAAATCTTTCGTCATGTACAGCGCGATCGGTTCCAGGAAGATGCTGACGCGGCCATCGACCTTGGCCAGCGCGGTCAGCGTGCGCAGCATCATCGCGGCGTCATCGCCACGGCTGGCGCAGCCGACGACGAGACCGGGAATGTCGCGCAAAGCGCTGATCGAATTGTCGTTGTGGAAGTGGCCGCCGAAGCCGCGCTGGTAGCCGAGGCCCGCCATGCGCACCACCATCGGATTGCGGTACTGGTCGTTCGAGAAAAATTGCAGCGAACAGGCTTCACCGCGAATCTGGTCGCAGGCGTTGTGGAAATAGGCCAGGTACTGGATTTCCGGAATCGGCAACATGCCCATGTTGGCGTAACCCTGGGCCAACCCGAGGATCATCGTCTCGTCGAGCAGGGTGTTGAACACTCGGCTGTTCTTGAATGCTTTATGCAAGCCCTTGGTCACCGTGTAGACACCGCCCTTCTGCGCCACGTCTTCACCAAACAGCAGGCTTTCAGGATACTTGCAGAAGATGTCATGCAGGGTCTGGTTGATCTGGATTGCCAGGTGTCGCGGCGGCAGGTTCTCCGGCAATTTTGCTTCGCTGCCGAACACGGCGAGACGCTTTTCGGCGTAGTCGGCACGCGTCGCTTCAGCTTGCACGACATCGGGCGTGTACGGCGCCAGCGGCACGATCACTTCTTCCAGCGTGATCAACTTGCGCCGCCCATCGGCGGCATGCGCGGCGGTGAAGCAGCGCGTGCGCAGGTCCTCATAAATATCGAGCAACTCCTGTTTGGAATAGATGCCCGATTCCAATGCAATCGCGGCACTTCGCAGCAAGGGATCACTGGCTTCTACCGCCATCAGTTCCTCGACGCTGCGCCATTCGATTTCGAAATCGGTACCAGCGTGGCCCATGATTCGGGTCGTGCGCAGATGCAGGAAGGTCGGTCGGCGACTGCGCCGACAATGCTCGACGGCGCGCTGCACATCGGCGTAGCCCGATGCGAGGTCAAGTCCGTCGGCGTAGAAGTAGTCGAGACTTTCCATGCTCCGAAAGCGGTTGCCAATCCAGCCGCCCGGCGTCTTGACCGAGATGCCGATGCCGTTGTCTTCGCAAACGAACAAGATTGGTGCAGGCAGTTTCTGGTACGCCGTCCACGCCGCCGCATTGAATGCTGTCTGCGCGGTCGCATGGTTGGCAGACGCATCGCCAAAGGAACACACGGCGATGCTGTCATCGGGTATCGGCAAGACATGACGGATGCGCTTGGCCTGCTCGATCGCGATCGCCGTGCCGAGTGCCTTGGGCAAATGCGAGGCGATCGTCGATGTCTGCGGCAATACCCACAACGGTTTGGAGCCCCACACCTTGTGGCGTCCGCCGGACGCCGGATCGTCCGCGCTCGCGGCAAAGCTCAAGGCCGAATCCATGATCGGATCGCGTGGCTGGCCATCGCTGGCCGGCAGCTTGCGAAAGCGCTCGGCCATGAACGCACCAGAGCGATAGTGCAAAAACGCCGGATCGGTGTGCCGGGTCAGCCGCGCCACCATCGCGTTGCCTTCGTGGCCACTGGACCCGATCGTGTAGAACACCTTGTTCTGCACGCGCAGCACGCGTGCCATCAAGTCCAGGTGCCGAGATACCAGTTGCGAACCGAACAGGTCACGGAAGTCGTCCGCCGTGCAGACGCTACCCGGGAGCACTGCGTCATCGCCTTCGGGTGGGTCGGACGATGACCCTTCGTATCCGCTGACGAACTCGATGAAATTCTGATCGCAGATTTCAGCGCGATTCAAGCCGCGATGGCGTACCGCGATGGCGGGGGCTGACAGTTCCGGTACGGCGGACATGGTAGAGATCTGAGACGGAATCAGCGCATTGTAACGGTCGAGCCCCTGCGCATCAGAACCCGTAGGCTTTGTAGATGTTCCAGTCGAATGGCGGGCGCACATTGACGTTCGGATCGACGCACAATGCGTTGGCACGATCCAATGGCCACTGGGTCAGGTAAAACACGGCCCGTCCGGTCGCCGCGATTGCGGAGGAAAGATCGGCGGCGACCAGTGGATCTTCGTAATTCACTTCGCCGATGATCCAGCCGTTGTTGCGGAATCCCAGGCTGCCGTCGCTGTCCTCGCGCACCATCGCGTCGTGCAACTGGATGAACTTGTCGGCGGCATTGATCGACTCCGTCGGGTAGATGTCCGCCGCGTAAAGGTAGGGATAGTTGCCCTCGTACACGTAGCGCATGTGGCGCACGCGCCAGCGCTGGTTGTCGGGATTGGTGTCGGTGAAAAACGAGAAGCCGACCGTATCGTCGCGACCATACGCAGCGAAGTAGCGCTGCCAAAGCGTGCGCACGGCCCGGCTCCACTCCGAATTCTCGGGATATTTGAACCGATCGCTGACTGGAAAAATGAACGGTGGATTGCTGTCGCGCGGTGCCAGTTCGACACCAAGATCAAGGCGATAGGAAATGCCGGCAGCGGCAACGGCAGGCCGTAACTGCGTGATCAGGTTCCAGTATTCATCCACCAGGTTCGGATCAAAATTCGGCTGCGAGGGATTGATGTTGCTGGTCGGAAAGAACCGGAACAGCACCTCGAAATAGCCCGCCGCCTTCACATCGGCCAGCAGGTTGCTTATGTTCGAAACCGCCTGGCTGACCTGCGCCGGATCGCTGGAATCCACCAGCGTTCCGCTGTTGAAGCCGTGCGTAAAATAAATGCCGAGGCTGAGCCGGATCATGCCGCGCGAGCGCATTACCGCCAGTTGCTGTTGCACCTGCGCGCGCACCGAGCCGTTGCCGTCGGCAAGGTGATAGTTGGCGACAATGCCGAACGGTTCACGATTGCACAGTCCGTCCAGTCCGTACCAGTGGTAGTTGACGCCGCCGCCAGCAAAAACCGGGCTGTCGACGCCGTTTGCAAACACGAGGTCGTCGCGATTGTCGGGATAAGCCCACGCGGTGGTCGCTGCCAGCGCCAGCAGAATCGGCAGTTGGCGGAGCGGGAGCTTGGCAAAGAGGTCGATGATTCGCATCGAACCACCTTACCCGGCAGTAAGTGACTGCCGCCCTTCCATCGCCGGATTTCACGATTCCTTGCCGGCTAGGCGTTCATCGTGACGTGACCCGGTTGCGCGCATACGCGTTTCAGCCAAGCGCCGATCGATGGATACGCGGACATCTCGATCCCACCGTCCTCAGCAGCGTGGGTGTAGGCGTACAGCGCGATGTCGGCAATGGTGTAACCGCAATCCACGAAGAAGTCACGGGTTTCCAGATGGCGCTCCATCACGGCCAGTGCGGCCTTGCCGCGTTCCAGAAGCCTGGGCAATTCGGCGCGGCGCGGATGCTCCGCGTCCAGCCATCGACAGATGAACCTTGCGACAGCAATGTACGGCTCGTGGCTGTATTGCTCAAAGAACAGCCATTGCAGCGTCTGTGCACGTTGCCAGCGATCATCGGGCAGCAGTGGCGTGCCGTCCGCGAGGTAGCAGAGGATGGCGTTGGACTCCGCCAAGTGGTGCCCATCATCGGTTCGCAATAGCGGTACCTTGCCGTTCGAATTCATCGCGAGGAATTCCGGAGTTCGCGTTTCACCGCGGGTGGAGTCCACCTCGACCCAGTGATGAGCAAGTGCCAGCTGCTCCAGCAACAGCTCTACCTTGTAGCAGTTGCCCGACGCCTTCATTCCGTAAACGGTCAACATCAGTTATCTCGTCGCTGCAGCAGGCGAGTAGTCACAGCTCGGCACGGCACGCGTGATCTGTGGGTAGTCATGGGTCTCGCAGCGCCATTGCACGCCCATGGAATCGAGATGGCCGACGTCCGGAATCAGTTCGATGACGCCGCCGTCGTGGCCGGATTCGCCGTCAAAGGTCAGCCGGATGCGGCCGTCGGGGACCACTTGTGCGGCGCGCAGGCTGCGACCTCGATAGGTTTCGGCGGCAGGCAGGCCAGCCTCGGCGTTGCTGGCCGGCATTTTTCCAGTGGTCATGAAGCTTTCGGAGACAGCGACTCTCGCCGACGCCATCGCGAGTAAATCCGCACGAATCAGTTCGATGGCGCGTTGCTCTGCGGCAACGTTGGCGTCGAGCGTTTGACCCTGTTGGTCTACCTGCGCGACTACAGTGGCGCGGTTCTGTTGCAGGCGTTGTTCATCCCAGTTGCGATAAAAATGGTATGCCAGCAGCGCAATCGCAGCGCCAAGCAAGCTGGCAAAAAAAGTGATGGTGGCGTGTCGCATAATCGTTCTCGCGTGTCCGCTGGCTTCGCCCGATTTGTCGGCATGATAGCGACAAGCCCAATGAACCCGTTCAGGCGGCACAGCGCCCGCCGCCGCTTCTTGATTCGCAACGCGCGACTTTGGGGCGCAGAATGCAGCGTAACTTCAGCGAACGACCGTACTCATCGGAGGTCATCATGAAACTGCACCAAATTGGATTGCGCCACGCCTTGCTGCTGTTCGCGTTGTTCAGTGGACCCGCCTATGCGGTGTACCCGGATTGCATCTTCATCGCGGGTAGCGAAGATTGGGAAGCGAGCGCCCCGCCCGAGTGGCGATCAAACCTGATGGCGCACAACTGCGCACGCAAACAGGTGGTGCCGGCGGCGGCGACGCCGATTCCTCCGCTGACATGGAGCACCACCTTGGCTGCGACAGCCCAGGCGTACTCCAGCCAGTGCATCTGGGCCCACAGCGGCGCATCCGGGCTGGGCGAGAACCTCGCTGCCGCTGCGCCTTGGAGCGACCAGCGTTTGGCGTCGGCGATGAACTGGGCCAGCGAGAACGTGTTTTATAACCATGCGGCCAACGACTGCGCACCTGGCCAGCAATGCGGGCACTACACGCAAATGGTCTGGGCGGCAACTGCTGAGCTCGGTTGCGGCACCACGAACTGCAGCACCGGCTCACCATTTGGCGGGTTCCCCCAGTGGACGAACACGGTGTGTAACTACACCCCGCCGGGCAACAACGGGCAGCGACCATACTGATCGTTCAGCGCGTCGACCTTGCCGCCTGCCATTGCTCGCGGCTTTGTCCCCAGA
>JBBSLA010000091.1:0-10655 GCA_038255665.1 Lysobacterales bacterium
CTGAAGATCACGCCTTCAATGCGCGCCACCGCCAAATACTTCTGGGTAGTCCTGGCGTTGTTTATTGCGCAGATCGTGCTCGGCGCCATCACGGCTCACTATCAGGTGGAAGGTCAGGAGGCCTACGGGTTTGCCCTGTCGGATTACCTGCCATATTCGCTGGCACGCACGTGGCACACTCAGTTGGCTGTGCTATGGATCGCCACTGCGTGGCTGGCAACCGGCCTGTACATCGGGCCAGCGCTATCCGGACATGAGCCCAAGTACCAGCGCTTCGGGGTCAACTTCCTGTTCGTCTCGCTGCTGCTGATCGTGATCGGCGGATTTGCAGGGCAATGGTTTGCGGTGATGCAGATCCTGCCGCTGGAGTACAACTTCTGGTTCGGCCATCAAGGCTGGGAGTACGCGGACATGGGCCGCTTCTGGCAGTGGTTCCTGTTCATCGGGCTGCTGGTCTGGGTGACCCTGGTCGGACGCTCGCTGTGGCCGATTCTTCGCGGGCCTTCCGGCGATTCAAAATCGATCATCGGCCTGCTTTTCCTGGCGACGGTTGCCATCGGTCTGTTCTATGGCGCAGCCCTGATGTGGGGCGAACACACCCATATCTCCGAGGTCGAGTACTGGCGGTGGTGGCTGGTGCACCTTTGGGTCGAGGGTTTCTTCGAGGTGTTCGCGACGGCGGTGATGGCGCTGATCTTCACCCGCCTCGGCCTGATCAGGACATCGACGGCGAATATCGCGGTGCTGTTCGCGACCATCATCTTCATGGCCGGTGGCGTGCTCGGCACCCTGCATCATCTTTACTTCGTCGGCACGCCGATCTCGGTGGTGGCGTTGGGCGCGAGCTTCAGCGCGCTGGAAGTGGTGCCGCTGGCCTACCTGGGCTTCGAGGCTTACCACACCTATCGCCTGGGCAAGGCCACGCCGTGGATGGCGACTTATCGCTGGCCGGTGATGTTCTTCATCGCGGTGTCGTTCTGGAACCTGGTCGGTGCCGGCCTGTTCGGCTTCCTGATCAATCCACCGCTGTCGCTTTACTACATGCAAGGGCTCAACCTGACCGCCCTGCATGCGCACACCGCGCTGTTTGGCGTCTATGGAATGCTCGGGATCGCCCTGGTGCTGTTCTGCCTGCGCGGACTGCGCGGACAGATGGTCTGGGACACGCGGGCGCTGAAAACCTCGTTCTGGTGTCTCAACATCGGCCTGGCCCTGATGGGCGTGCTGACCCTGTTGCCGCTGGGCACGATGCAACTGCTGGCTGCGATCGAGCATGGCTACTGGTATGCGCGATCGGCCAATTTCATGCAAAAGCCGATCGTGGAAATGCTGATCTGGATGCGCATGCCGGGCGACGTCATTTTCAGCATCGGTGCTTTGGCGCTGTGCTGGTTCGTCTTCCGCTTGTGGGTTGCTCCCAGGCGCGATGCGGTAATAGCGGAAGAAAGGGAAAAAGCTTTGTCACAGGAATGAGGGAGAGCGATGTCGCTTGCAATCGCAGTCAAGACACTGGTCGTTTGGACAGTCATTCTTGTGTTGGCCATGGCCAACGGCATTCTCCGCGAGGTTGCGCTTGTTCCTGCGCTTGGCAAGACCGCCGCCCTGATATCGAGTGGCCTGATCCTGTCTTGTCTCATCGTGATCGTGGCCTACCTCTCGCTGCCCTGGTTTGGTTTTCTGGGCACCGCCGAATTTATTGGAGTCGGCGTGGCATGGCTGTTCCTCACGCTCACGTTCGAGTTCGCATTTGGGCTGTTTCGCGGCAAGGCGCCAGCGGAAATCCTGGAGGCCTACACGTTCAAGGATGGAAACATCTGGACGCTCGTGCTGCTCGTAACAATGCTGTCCCCGTGGTTCGCAGCCAAGCTCAAGAGTCATTTTTGAAAGTGAGTGATCTGCGTCAAGGCACGTTCGAGACAGCGGCTAGAGTAGATTCATGACCGCCACGTCCCCCATCGAAGTAGGCATCTCGCCCAGCCTCCTCGGTGTGGCGCCACATCGGCTGATGTTTTTCATCGGCGCGACCAACCTGCTGCTGGCAATGTTGTGGTGGGCGGCGTGGTTGACGGCGACGCGCTGGCCGCTGCTGGCGATGCCGCAACCCACGCCTTATGCGGGCTGGCTGCATGCATTCGTGATGCAGTACCAGATGCTGCCGAGCTTCATGTTCGGCTTTCTGTTGACCACGTTCCCGCGCTGGATGGGGCAGCCGGATTTCCCGCGCTGGCGCTACGCACCGATCGGCCTTGGCATGTTTGGTGGGCAGATCGCTACCCTGCTCGGCGCGATGGGTTGGGAAGTTGGCGTCGTCGTCGGCTTCTGGATGACCTTGGCGGGATGGATCGCTGGCCTCGCAACACTGGCGCCATTGCTGTGGCGCGAGCAGGGCAGCACCTGGCATGCGCGTTCGTGCTTCGCTGCCCTGGTGCTGGGCCTGTTCGGAATGCTGGCGTGGGGTGCGGTGCTGTTCGGCGCATCACCGTCGTGGGTGTTCGTCAACATCAAGATCGGCACGTTCGGATTGTTGTTGCCGGTCTATGTGACGGTCGCCCATCGCATGTTTCCGTTCTTCGCGGCCAACGTCGTCGTGGGTTACAAGGCATGGCGGCCAATGTGGTTGCTCGTTGTGTTCTGGCCGTTGGTGCTCGGCCATCTCGCGCTCGAATTGCTCCATGCCAACGGTTGGCTGTGGCTGGTCGATCTGCCGTTGTTGGCATTGACCGCGACGATGCTGTGGCGCTGGTGGCCGCGCGGAGACAAGCCGCGCATCCTTGCCGTGCTGTTCGTGGCGCTGGCGTGGCTGCCGGTCACGTTTGCGCTGTACGCGGGGCAGAGCATCGCCTACGCCGCGAGCGGCATCGACTGGCTTGGCCGCGCACCGGTGCATGCGTTGTTCATCGGCTTCTTTGGCAGTGCTCTCATCGCGATGGTGACGCGGGTGACCCAAGGTCATTCGGGACGACCGATGACGATGCCCGCGGCAGCGTGGTTTGCCTTCATCGCCGTGCAAGTGGTCGCGGTGATGCGCATCGTTGCCGAGCTCGCGCCAGATCACTTTGCGTGGCAGGCGGCAGCGGCGATCGGCTGGCTGGTCGCATTCGCGCCATGGGTGTTCCGGATCGGACGCATCACTCTTTCGCCGCGCGCAGATGGCAAACCCGGATGAGTGCAGCGTCAATAAGGGTAGCGCGATGATCGAGTTCTATGCGCAGATCAAATGGGTGCACGTTGCGGCGGTGATCTGCAGCGGCGTCGTCTTTTCGTTGCGTGGCCTGCTGGTGCAACTGGGCAACTCGCGTATCGCAATGGCCGCGCCCGTTCGCTATCTCAGTTACAGCGTCGACACGGTGCTGCTGACCGCCGCGCTGATGTTGCTGACCATCCTGCCTGGTGCCATGTTCGCCAACGGTTGGTTGACGACCAAGATCGTGCTGCTGTTCGTGTACGTCGGGCTGGGCACCTTCGCGCTCACGCGCGGACGCACACCGCGCATCCGAACTATCTGTTACGTGACAGCGCTGTTGGTTTACCTTTCGATGATCGGCATCGCGCTCGCCCATCACCCGCTCGGTTGGTTGTTGTGGCTGCGTTGATGCAAGGTCCAGCGCGTACGACAGAAGATTCCGAACGCGCCTGGGTAAACGATTCTCTCGCGCAACTGCGTCGCGAAGCGGCGCGTTCTGCCGATACCCATTTGTTGCGCATCGACTTTCCTGCATTTCCCGACATCGCGTTCTATTTCAAGGACGAGTCGGCGCATCCATCGGGCAGCCTCAAGCATCGCCTCGCCCGTTCGCTGTATTTGTATGCGCTGTGCAATGGTCGCTTGCGACCGGGCCAGGCCGTCGTCGATGCATCGTCGGGGAGCACGGCGATTTCGGAAGCATGGTTCGCGCGCCTGCTCGGCCTGACTTTCACCGCCGTGATGCCGGCCTGCACCGCGCCGCGCAAGATTCGCGACGTGCAGGCACTCCGCGGCCATTGCGATCTCGTTGAGGATCCCGCCGATGTCCACGCTCGTGCCGTCGAACACGCCGCTCGCGGTGCCTGCCATCTCGACCAGTTTGGCCTCGCCGAGCGCGCCACCGACTGGCGCGGCAACAACAACATCGCCGAGTCCATCCTCGGCCAACTTGCCGCCGAGCCGCATGCTGTGCCTGCGTGGATTGTCTGCGGCGCAGGCACCGGTGGCACCTCGGCCACGATAGGTCGCTACTTGCGTTATCGCAGCCTGGACACGCGTCTGTGCGTGGCCGAGCCTGCCGGCGCTGCCTTCGCGCGCGGTTGGCAGGCACGTGATCGCAGCGCCTGCGCGGATCGACCGACCTTGATCGAAGGTATTGGCCGACCGCGCGTTGAGCCGGGTTTCCTGTTCGAAATTGTCGATGCCGTCGAGGAGATCGACGACGTCGATTCGATTGCCGCGGCGTGGCTGCTCGAAGATTTGCTCGGCCAGCGCTACGGCGGTTCTTCGGGTACCAACCTGATCGCCTGCCTGCGGCTGGCCGAACGCATGCGCGAGCGTGGCGAGGCCGGCAGCATCGTCAGCCTGCTTTGCGATCATGGCGATCGCTATGGTGAAACGCTGTTCGACCGCGAATGGTTGGGCGGGCAAGGCGTCGATCCCGGGCCTGCATTGGATAGATTGCGCGCACGCATCGCCACAGTTTCGACGAAGCGCTGAGAACAGCGTTCCTGGCAGGATCAGTCACGGATGGTGGCGAATCGTCCAAAGGGTCCATAGTTGACCTGGATCAGTGCTCCGTCTGCACGTTCGACCCAGGATGGAGTGACTGTCGGCAAGACCACCATCGGGAGGTTTCCAATGCACTGTCTCAGATTTTCCATCGTTATTTCGGGATTGTTCTGCCTGGGTGCCGTCGCACCCGCCGCCGCGCAGGATCATGCGCAGCACGAGCAGGAAGTCGCCGCATCCGCATCCCCACAGGCACCAGCGCAAGGCTGGCCCACCGACGCGCCACTGCGCGCGGGTATGGCGAACGTTCGCACGTCAGTCGAGGCGCTGCGGCACCTTGAAATGGGCCACATGAGCCGCCAACAGGCACTGGCCGAGGTTGGGATGATCGACCAGTCGATTGACCACATCATTGCCAACTGCAAGCTCGATCCAGGCGCCGATTCCGTCCTGCACCAAGTCATCGCCAAGCTGGTTCACGGCAGCGCCGGGTTGAAGTCGGACCTGAAGGACAAGGCGGCGATGGCCGAGCTGCGCGCGGCGCTGCTCGACTATCAACGCCTGTTCAACGATCCGGGCTGGGATTCACGCAACGCAGTTGAGTAGTTGATCTGGACACGGCGCACCAGCGTCCGAACAGCGCGGTAGCCGGCTGCCCACTAGAACATTCACGCCGACTCCGCGGTCTTTTCATGCGCGCCGTCGCGCCCTACTTCGGGCCAGTCCATTCCAGTTGCAACCACAGCTTGGTCGTGTCCCTCGCGAAACCATCGCTGCGGTAGTCGGCCAGCTTGACCAGTGCTTGCAAGCCTTTCGCCAGCGGAAAGCCTAGCGACGCGTCCCATTCGTGACCGTAGTTCGAGCCGCCGGCAGCGGCCGTGGCGGCGCGATAGTCGTGATAGGCAACCGTCCATGCGTAGCGACCCGCGCCGAAGTGCCCGAACTTGCCACCGACGGACAGGTAGCGATCTTCCAGTCCGCCGACCGGCGTTGTCAGGAATTTGTCGGCCCATCCGTTGAAGGCATGCAGGGTCGCCAGCGGGGTTTGCAAGGCGTGGCGACCATTGCCGCCAAGATGTTCCCAGCCGAGCTTGATGGTGGTTCCTTGCACGCTGTAAGCGGGTTCGAGCAACCAGTAGCTGTGTACGAAAGCGAGCGGGCTGTCGGTGTAGTCGCTTTGTCGCGCAACCTCCGCCGTCCACGCCCAGCCACTGCCATCCGTCGTCCAGTCACCGCTCCAGCGCAGGCCGAACGTTGCCGTCGATGCGCTGGCGACGTCGCGATCGTCATGCAGATAGGCATAGCCGACCCATTGCGCAGAGCCGCGTTTGTAGCCGACGTTGAACAAGTGCGTATCGAGGTCGCGTTCGCGCGCGAGGTGGTCGCGGGCGCGATCGCCGTTGACACGTTGCACGCCGGCCAGCCAGTCGACTTTCACGGTCAACGCATCGGTTGCCTTCCATTCGGTTGTCAATGCATCAAAGGTCTGCTCGTTCTGGCGCCAGCCGACATTGCCGACCCAGCGCTGGTTGTCGAGCAAGATGCGTTGCCGACCCAGCGTGGCGGCAAAACGCGTGTCGTGCCAACCGACCCACGCCTGGTTGAGCTCGGCGCCTTCCGGATCGATCACCGCCGGATAGCGACTCTGCCCGTTGGCGCCGCTGTTGTAGCGGTCGCCAGCCGCTACGATGCCTTCACCTTCCAGCAAAGCCGACCAGTTCGCGGCAAAGGCGAAGCGCAATCCCGCGCGCAGGCGTAGCGTGTCGGCGCGGGCATCGGCCGTGAATGCTGCGTCGTCGACCTGTTCGTGTCGAAGCCGCACGTTCCACTCGGGCTCGATCGTTGGCGTCTGCGCCGACGCGACAGCGCAAATACACAACATGGCAAGCACGGTGTAGACAGTTTTTAGGGTCATGGCATGCGCTCCGATGTGTGTGCCAAGCATCACGCCTGCATCGATTGGTCGCGTTGAGCCAAGTCAAGCGAACCGCTTTCTGCTACGCGAAAGGTACTTCCGACGAGCGTTCCCGGATCTGCTTGATCTGGATCAACGCAGCGCCTTGCGCATTTGCGGACCATGTCAATCACCCCGTTCACCAAGGTGGAGATTCGACGCCATGAAGCACTTTTCCGTAGGTCTGTTGATCGTTGCGGCACTCGCACTCGCCGGCTGCAACAATTCCCGCAACGCTGCCGAACCGGCCACCACGAAGGCGCCCGCGACGGCACCGGGCGAAACCGGCGGTTCGCTCAAGGGCGACTTCGGCCCACCGCAGGGCGAACCGATCGACGCGGTGCTGACGTCACCGCCGCAGGTGCCTGCGCCGACTGGCCGCGATTACCCGGCCAAGGTCAACGTCACCCTCGACGTGATCGAAAAGGAAATGCCGATTTCCGAAGGCGTCAACTACACGTTCTGGACGTTTGGCGGAACCGTGCCCGGCAGCTTCATTCGCGTGCGTCAAGGTGACACCGTGGTGTTCCACCTGCGCAACATGCCCGACAGCAAGATGCCGCACAACATCGACCTGCATGGCGTCACCGGCCCAGGTGGCGGCGCGGCGTCGAGCTTTACCGCGCCCGGTCACGCCAGTCAGTTCACTTTCAAGGCTCTCAACGCTGGTCTCTACGTGTACCACTGCGCAACCGCGCCGGTTGGCATGCACGTCGCCAATGGCATGTACGGCCTGATCCTGGTCGAGCCGCCGGAAGGCCTGGAGCCGGTCGACCGCGAGTACTACGTGATGCAGGGCGACTTCTACACGACCGGCAAGTACCGCGAGAAGGGTCACCAGGGTTTCGACATGCAGAAGGGCATCGACGAGAACCCGACCTACGTGCTGTTCAACGGCAGCGAAGGTGCACTGACCGGCGACAAGGCGCTGACTGCAAAGACCGGTGAGACGGTGCGATTGTTCGTGGGTACTGGTGGTCCGAACCTGGTGTCGAGCTTCCACGTGATTGGCGAGATCTTCGACAAGGTCTGGTACGAAGGTGGTACCAACTTCCAGGAGAACGTGCAGACCACGCTGATCCCCTCGGGCGGCGCCGCGATCATGCAGTTCCACATGGAAGTACCGGGCAGCTACGTGCTGGTCGACCATTCGATCTTCCGTGCCTTCAACAAGGGTGCGCTCGGCATCCTCAAGGCCGAGGGCCCGGAGAACAAGGAGATCTATTCCGGCAAGGAAGTGGACGAAACCTATCTCGGCGATCGCGCCAGCAGCGGCAACATGGCGGCAGTCAGCACTGCGGCGGCCGCGAACGCCAGCGGCGAGTTGACCAAGGACCAGCAGATCAAGGCCGGCGAAGCCTTGTTCACCGGCACTTGCTCCACCTGCCATCAAGGCAATGGCGAGGGCCTGGAAGGCGTATTCCCGCCGCTCGCCAAGTCCGACTACATCGCGGCGGATCCGCAGCGGCTGCCGCACACCATCCTGCACGGGCTGACCGGCAAGATCACCGTGAACGGCAAGGAGTACAACTCCCTGATGCCGCCCATGTTGCAGCTCACCGATGACGAAGTCGCCAACATCGCGACCTACGTGCTCAACAGCTGGGGCAACCCGGGCGGCGTGATCAGCAAGGAAGATGCAGCAAAATCGCGCAAGGAAGAGCCGGCCACCAGCGTGATGGACGAGCACTGATCGTCATGCGAATGCTCGCCGCCGTGCTGCTGCTCGCCCTTCCCGTCGACGTGATCGCGGCCGACGTGCAATGGGTGCAGCTGCCGGCCGGCAGTTTCAGCTCGGCGCTCAAGTACGAGGACCTGCCGATCACGCAGGTCGCAGCATTCGAGTTGCAAAAGCAACCGGTGAGTAACGGCGATTTCTTGGCTTTCGTCCAGGCCCATCCGCAATGGCAGCGCGACAAGGTGGCGTCGGTGTTTGCTGAGCCACGCTATCTGTCGCACTGGTCGGGACCGACCACGCTAGGCGCCGAAGCGCTACCCGAGCAGCCAGTGACCCAGGTCAGCTGGTTCGCCGCATCGGCATATTGCGACGCGCAGGACGCGCGCCTGCCGACGTGGTCGGAATGGGAATACGCCGCTGCCGCCGACGAGACGCAGTTCGATGCGCGAAAGAATCCGGCCTGGCGCGAGCGCATTCTCGGCTGGTACTCACGCCCTTCGAACAGCGCACTGCCACGCGTTGGCCTGCAGGCAGCCAATGCCTATGGTGTGCAGGACCTGCATGGCCTGGTATGGGAATGGACCGCCGACTACTCATCGCTTTTGATCGCATCCGACAACCGCAACCAAGGCGATGCCGATCGGCTGAAATTCTGCGGCGCCGGTGCGCTATCGATGAATGACCGCGAGAACTACGCCGTACTGATGCGGGTGGCCATGCTGTCGTCGCTCAACGGAAAAGACACCACAACCAATCTTGGCTTTCGATGTGCGAGGAACGTTGAATGAAAACCGCGAACCCGATCCGCAGATTGCTGATGTTGTGCTGCCTGCTGCTGCCCGCGCCTGCCTTTGGCGCGCTACCCGACGCACCACTGCCGGGTGATTCGGTTTACCAGTTGCCAGTGGTGTTGATCGACCAGGACGGCCAGGGTTTCGACTGGCGCAGCCGTCGCGGCGAGCCGCAGCTGGTGACCATGTTCTACACCGCGTGCCCCTACATGTGCCCGCTGATCGTGGATGCAGGCAAGAGCATCGAAAAGGCGCTGACACCCGAACAACTAGGCGGCCTGCATCTCTTGTTCATCAGCATGGACCCGACCAACGACACGCCCGCTGCACTGATGGCGCTGGCGAAACAGCGCAAGCTCGACACCGCCCGATGGACTCTGGCATCGCCGCAGGAAGACGCCGTGTCATCCGTGGCAGGGGTACTCGGGGTGCGCTACCGCAAATTGGCGAGCGGCGATTTCAACCACACCGGTGAGCTGATCCTGCTCGATCGCGGAGGTCGCATCGTCGCGCGCACAGAGAAGATTGGCAGCAAAGCAGACCCCGAATTCCTCGCCGCCGTCCGGCAAGCGATCAACCCTTCCTCACCCACCCCCAAAATCAATCCCACGGAGACATCACGATGAATATTGCAACCACTTTCCTTGCCCTCGGTCTGCTTGGCGCAGCGTCGTTTGCCCATGCCGCGCCGAACTGCACGATTGCATTGGAAGGTAACGATCAAATGCAGTTCAACCTGAAAACAGTGACGGTTTCGGCGTCATGCGCCAGCATTTCCATCGAGTTGGTGCATACCGGCAAGCTGCCGGTGCAGGCAATGGGCCACAACGTGGTCATCAGCAAGACCGCCGACATGTCGAGCGTGAACTCGGCGGGAATGAAGGCCGGAGCCGCGGCAAACTACGTGCCGAAGGACGACGCGACTGTTATTGCGGCGACATCTATGATCGGCGGCGGTGCGAAGACCAGCACGAAGTTTCCTGGTAGCAAGCTCACTGTCGGCGGCGAATACAGCTTCTTCTGCTCTTTCCCTGGCCATTCGGCACTCATGAAGGGAACTGTCGTCGTTACCGAATAAGGTGACCCCGACGTCGCGGTTCGCCGCGCGCGTCGGACCCGCCAGTTCGAGTGCGGCGATCTGTATGGAAGTCGCAACGCCGCCTGATCCCTGCGACTGGATACTACGAGTAGCACGCTGGAGAAACAGGCTAAGCAGGCTTGTCACGTGTAGCTCAGGGAGATGGCATGAGGCACCGTGAACATCATCGCACGCATCGAACAGGCTGGCTTCGCGCCGCTGTCCTTGGAGCAAACGATGGAATTGTCTCCACTTCCAGCCTTGTGTTGGGGGTGGCGGCTGCGGGGGCAGACACACGGGCGATCATGGTTGCGGGAGTCGCCGGCCTCGTCGCGGGGGCCATGTCGATGGCCGCTGGCGAGTACGTCTCCGTCAGCTCGCAAGCGGATACCGAGCGTGCCGACCTGTCCCGTGAAAGCCAGGAGCTGGCTGCAAATCCGGAGCAGGAGCACGAAGAA
>JBBSLA010000092.1:0-10576 GCA_038255665.1 Lysobacterales bacterium
CAGAACGGACCCAATGAATTGCGTGCCGCCCCACGCGTTCCCGCCTGGCGGCGTGCGCTGGCGCAGTTCCAGGACCCGCTGATCTACCTGTTGCTGGCGGCGGTGGTCGTCGCGCTGGTCGCGTGGTGGGTTGAAGGCCGTTCCGGCTGGCCGGTGGACGCGATCGTCATTGCGGCCGTCGTGCTGCTCAATGGCGTGATCGGCCATGTGCAGGAAGCGAAGGCGCACAACGCAGTCGCTGCACTGGCAAAGATGACGGCGGCCACTACGACCGTGCTGCGCGATGGCAAGGAGCAGCGCCTGCCCAGTGCCGAGTTGGTTAGTGGCGACGTGATCGTACTGGCGGAGGGCGACGCCGTCGGCGCCGACGCGCGCCTGCTTCAAGCCACGACCCTGCGCGTGCAGGAGGCTGCGCTCACCGGCGAGAGCGAAGCCGTGCTCAAGGCCATCGCCACGCTAGTCCAGACGGCACAATTGGCGGACCAGATTGACATGGTCTTCATGGGCACCGCTATTGCGCAAGGCGCGGGACGCGCGGTGGTCACGGCCACCGGCATGGACACCCAGATGGGCCGGATCGCGGCGTTGCTGGAGGCCACGGTGGAAAGGCCGACGCCCCTGCAGACGGAAGTCGCGCGCGTCGGACGCACACTGGGCCTGGCGGTCATGGCCATCGCCGTGGTGGTGGTGGTCACCATCCTGCTCATCTCCGACATCCGCAGCACCGCCGATGTGGTGCGGGTGCTGCTGCTGGGTGTGTCGCTGGCGGTCGCTGCGGTGCCCGAGGGGCTGCCCGCCATTCTGGCGGTGGTGCTGGCGCTCGGCGTGCAGCGCATGGCCAGGCACCACGCCATCGTCAAAAACCTGTCGTCGGTGGAGACACTGGGTTCCGCCTCGGTCATCTGCTCGGACAAGACAGGGACACTGACGCGAGCAGAGATGACCATCGAGCGCGTGATGACGGCATCGGGCGATATCCATATCAGTGGCGTGGGGTACATGCCTGAAGGCAAGGTCGAGAACGGCGGCGCCGAGCTGGTCGCCGGGCCGCTGCATGATGAAACCCTTGTGGTGCTGAGTGGTGGCAGCCTGGCCGGCAACGCTGATCTGCGCCAGGTCGCCGGCGGCGAGTGGGAGATTCATGGCGACCCCACCGAAGCTGCGTTCCTGGTGGCCGAGCGCAAGCTTGGCCATGGCGCGGTCGTGGAGCGACGCGAGCGACGGTTCGAACGTGTCGGCGAGATCCCGTTCACGTCCGAGCGCAAGCTGATGACGACGATCGAACGCGACCATGAACATGGCGACATGCTCGTGGCGATCACCAAGGGCGCGCCCGACGTGCTGCTCGGTCGTTGTACCCAGGTTCGCGTGGGGCTGGAAGTCGTTGCGCTGGATGAGGCCCTGCGAACGAGGCTGCTGGCCGACGTCGACACCCTGACCGATGCCGCACTTCGCACGCTGGCGGTGGCCTATCGGCCGCTGGCGCCCGGCGAAGACCGAGCGAATGCCGAGACACTGGAACGCGAGCTGGTTTTCGTTGGTACCGTCGGCATGATCGACCCGCCGCGCGAAGAGGCAGCGGCGGCCATCCGCGAAGCGCGCCGGGCCGGCATCCGGGTCGTGATGATCACCGGCGATCACCCGAAAACGGCCGCGCGCATTGCCGCCGACCTGGGCATCGTCGACGCGGGTTCAGCGGCCCTCACAGGTGCCGAGATCGATGCGCTGGACGAGGCGACCTTTGCCGCCGCCGTGCTCAACACGTCGGTCTATGCCCGGGTCGCGCCAGCGCACAAGCTGCGCATCGTTCACGCACTGCAGGCCGACGGCAACGTGGTGGCGATGACCGGTGACGGCGTCAACGACGCGCCGGCGTTGAAGGCGGCCGACATCGGAGTCGCGATGGGCGTGACCGGAACCGAAGTGACCAAGGAAGCCGCCAAGATGATCCTGGCCGACGACAACTTCGCCACCATTGTCGTCGCCGTGCGCGAAGGGCGCGCCATCCTCGACAACATCCGCAAGTTCCTGCGCTATTTGCTGTCGTCCAACATGGGCGAGGTACTGACCGTGTTCCTGGGCGTGGTGGGGGCCGGCGTGATCGGATTGAAGTCCACGGGCGTAGGGGATGGCAGCGTGGTGCTGCCGCTGCTGGCCACCCAACTGTTGTGGATCAACCTCATCACCGACTCAGGGCCCGCGCTTGCAATGGGGGTGGACCCCGCCACCGACGACCTGATGGCCCGCAAACCGCGGCATTTGAACGATCGACTGATCGATGCCCGCATGTGGTCGAGCGTGATCCAGACGGGTTTGGTGATTGCTGTGGTGAGTTTGCTGACGATGGACTTCTACCTGCCAGGCGGGCTCATCCCTCACATCGGCCCCGGCACCGGCGACCTGACCACGGCCCGCACCGCAGGCTTCACGGTGCTCGCGTTCACCAGCCTGTTCACCTGCTTCACCGCGCGCTCGGACACCACCAGTGCATTCGTCGGACTGTTCGCGAATCGCTGGCTATGGGGTGCCGTCGCACTCGCGTTGCTGTTGCAAGTAGCTGTCGTGCACCTGCCGATCCTGAACATCGCCTTCGGTACGGCGCCGCTGGCATTGGACCAGTGGCTCGTGTGCACGGCGATGGCCAGCGGGGTGTTGATCTACAGCGAAGTGCGGAAACTGGTGAACCGCATTCGCGGTCATTAAAAAAAATGCTGTTCGACACCGCGGCTGACATCGCCAATCTGGTTTCCGTCCTGCTGGCGGCGAGCCGGCGCGCGGCGTCATCCCCGCCACCACGATGCAAATTGCCGATCAAACGGAGGCGGGTCCCATTCATTTGCTGAACTCGTCCGACACTGATGAGTCCGCCACGACTGATACGATCTGATTCCCGTTGCCCGCGATTCCCGCAGGCGGTCCGTGATCATCCGCGAGGGTTGCAAGACCCGGCTTCCACACCTGGAGCAGCAGCCGGGTCACGGTGAATACCACCGGGCCCAGGATCAAGCCGGACGGCCCGAAGATCATGAGCCCGCCCACGATGGAGACAAAGACGACCATCGTGTGCATTTTCAGCCGATTGCCGACCAGCATGGGATACAGCAGGTTGTCGATCCCGCCGACGACAATCGCACCCCACACGGTGAGAAGCAGCGCGCCGCCAACGCGGCCTTCCAGTGCCAGGAAGATAGCCACCGGCACCCAGATGACGAATGCGCCCAGCACCGGCACCACGGCGAGCAAGCCCATCACGACACCCCAAAGCAGCGGCTCTGGCAGCCCAAGCCACCAGAACATCAAGCCGCCGAGCGTGCCCTGGATCAGGGACACGATCAACGTTCCGTACAGCGTGGCAAGCACGGTATCGCTGACTTCGGAAAATAGCCGGCTCATGGCCGCCGCCGACAGCGGCGAGAGTGCGCGCAGCGATTGCAGTGCGGTTGCGCGATCACGCAGCATGTAGAAGAGCATGTAGAAGATCAGGACAACGCCAATCGCCTGGAGCATCGAACCCTGGGCCAGGGACGCGCCGGAGCTGCTCAACCAAGCGGCGGCGGGAGCTACGATGGCGCGCAGGTCAACTTGCTTGTCCAGCCATTGACCAATGGGCGCCAGCAGCGCGTGTTGTTCGAGCGCAGCGCGCCAGCTGCCGGATTCCACCAGCGCCTGGATTGCCTGGGCGCCCCGGCCAAGTTCAGCGATCAACCGGCTGGCAATCACGAAGACAGTCACGACCACGATCAGCGCTACGACGAGCACGCAAGCGGTCGCCGCCATGTTGCCAGCGCCGAGACGCCGCTCCAGCCAACGGTGAAACGGGGCAAACAACACGGCCAATGCCAATGCGCCAGCCATGGCCGGCACGAACGGCGCCGCAAGCAAAAAACACAGATACAGACCGGCGACCGTAACGGCCATCAGCAGCAGCGTATGTACGTTCCTCTGCGAGCCCCAACCCGCTTCGCCGCCGGATCTTGATTCATCACTACCCATGGAGCATCCCCAGATTCGTCACCGCTACACGAATCCGTGATCGGATCAGGCGGCACGTCCACGCTCGCATCACGCCAGGACTGAAGGTTGCCGCGGGGACTTCCCAGAGCTGCCGGGCTTCTCTACCTCCCAAGGCAGTAGACGCGCGAATTCCTGCTTGACCACCTCATAGCACTCACAGACAATTTGTTCCAGGCGTGTCCGATCAAGAACCTTGATGCGACCCCTGCTGTAGCTGATCACGCCCGCGCGCTGCAATTTGCCGGCGGCCTCGGTAACGCCTTCGCGCCGAACGCCGAGCATGTTGGCGATCAGTTCCTGGGTCATCGTCAGTTCGTTGGACGACAGTCGATCCACGCTCATCAGCAGCCAGCGGCAGAATTGCTGCTCGACGCTGTGGTGCCGGTTGCAGACGGCGGTCTGTCCCATCTGGGTGAGCAGGGCCTGCGTGTAACGCAGGAACAGGTGTTGCACCGGTCCGGCGAGAACAAACTCATCGCGGATGAACTGTGCGCGCATGCGATAGGCATTTCCCTCACTCTGCACAACGGCGCGGCTCGGCGTTGTTCCGCCGCCCATGAACAGGGAAATGCCGACCAGTCCTTCATTGCCAACGATCGCGATCTCGGCCGAGGATCCATCTTCCAACACGTACAACAATGAAACAATCGAATCGGTCGGAAAGTAGACCCAGGGTTGTTCCTTGCCCGATTCGTAAATGACATCGCCGAGGCCGAGGAACACCGGCGTGAGTTGCGGCTCGAAGCGCGTCCACTCGGTAGCCGGCATCGCGGCCAGCAGGTGGTTGCCTCTCGGATCGGAGAACTTTGCGGCCACGTAACGGCCTCATGACTGAGTGGAAGTTCAAAGCGCTGCACCGGCAGCGTCCGGGTACGTGAGCGGGTGCGTCGGCAGATCCCTGTCTCCGATCGCGCGCAGAGCCCCGATGCTACTCCTAAACCTCGTTGGCCGAGTAAAGCCGGGCGACCGCCGCACCAGCGCGCAGAAAGCCCCATGGAAACGCGACAAAGTAGCGCTTTCGTAACCAGGCAATCTGAAATCGGCGCGCAATGTACGAGACCGCACAGACGATCGCGAAACACCGGTCCATGCTGGCTCCACTGCCGACTGAATACTCAAACGAGAGGCCGGCAGGATCGGAATTGCGAAATGCAGGTGGCAACATGGGCGAAGATTGGAACCAAAGTTCAAACGGGCTTCCTCGCGATGGCGAGCAGATCGAGTTCGTGCTGGATGGCCGCACCGTGGCCATGCGTGGCACCTACAGGCTCCCGGCCTTCTATTCGCACTGGGCGGAATACGGCGTCGACCGGGTTCGTAGCTGGCGCAAGTTGAGCCCGAAGCTCGATGTGGCGGGTGCCGAGTCGGATCGGGCGGCACGCCTTCTTCCTGGAACGCAAGATCACCATACGAGCCCACTTCACTTCTTTTTTGCAGGAGGAATGCCTCATGGCGCGTAATCCGATCAGCTTCTTCTTCAATCTGGGAAGGCATCACCCACTGCCGCTAAGGCCGTTGACACAGATCCACGCCCAGGTCGCGGACCCGTCAGCGCTACTCACGACCGCGCTGAAGACGCGAAAAACTCCGGTGAAGGCTGAGCAGGTGCAGCACAGTAATCAGATGTCGTCGTAGGCGTTCTGATCGCGTCTTCGATGCTGTTGCGTCAACGAATGGCAACACAAGGGACTGGGAACGCTGCTGATGCGGCACCTCATCAACAGCGCAGTTGAACGTGGCATCAAGTCCATGCACTCGATCGATGCCGCAGACAATGAGCACATGCGTGAATTCGCCGCCCATCTCGGTTTCAAGCGCGCGCCCGATCCGGACGATGCCACCCTTGTGGTGCACAGCCTTGATCTGCCAGCAATGAGCGATCAAACGATTGCCTGATTGGAGTCGAACTTCAACGGAGTTGACCCCTCTCCCGCCGGGAGACGAGCTTGCCGCGGACATCCGGGGTGCGCAATGCGCCGGATTGAGGGTACGGATCCTGCGTGGAGCAGCAGTCTTGAGCGCTGCCACCGTTCGCTTCGGCCTGACCCTCAGCCCAACCCCTCTCCCGACGGGAGAGGGACTTCCATTCCGAGAATGGACATCGCGCTTCGACCGGCCCGCCCAAATCCAAAGGACGATTGAATGATGAATCCCTCTACCCTGACCCCAGACCTGTCGCGGCGCATGGATGCCTATTGGCGCGCCACGAACTATCTGGCGGTTGGCCAGATCTACCTGTTCGCCAATCCATTGCTGAAGCGCCCGCTGCTGTTGGCGGATGTGAAACACATGTTGCTCGGTCACTGGGGTAGTACGCCGGGGCAGAACTTCATCTATGTCCACTTGAATCGTGTCATCAAGAAATACGACATCGACATGATCTACATCTGCGGCCCCGGGCATGGTGCGCCCGCGGTTCTCGCCAACACCTATCTCGAAGGCAGCTACAGCGAAATCTACCCGGAGATCACCCGGGATGAGGCCGGTCTGCAGAAGTTTTTCCTGCAGTTCTCGTTCCCGGGCGGCATACCAAGCCACGCGTCGCCGGAATGCCCGGGCTCCATCCATGAGGGTGGTGAACTCGGCTACTCACTCAGCCATGCGTTCGGTGCCGTTTTCGACAACCCGGAACTGATCGTCGCCTGCGTCATCGGCGACGGTGAGGCGGAGACCGGACCGCTTGCGACGGCCTGGCACTCGAACAAGTTCCTCGATGCCGCGACCGATGGAGCCGTGCTGCCGATTCTGCATCTGAACGGCTACAAGATCGCCAACCCGACCGTGCTGGCGCGAATCTCCCACGAGGAGCTCGATCAGTTGTTGCGCGGTTATGGCTGGACGCCGATCTTCGTCGAGGGCGATGACCCGGCACTCATGCACGAAGCGATGGCAACCGCGCTTGACACGGCCGTCGAGCAGATCCGTGCATTCCAGCGTGACGCACGCGAGCACGGCAATCAGACGCGTCCGCGCTGGCCTGTCATCGTGCTCAATTCGCCAAAGGGCTGGACCGGACCGAAGACGGCTGATGGCCTTCAAAACGAGGACACGTTTCGCTCGCATCAGGTACCGATTTCGATCTCTGCATCGAAACCCGATCATCTAGCCCAGCTCGAAGAGTGGCTCAGGAGCTACCGGCCCGAGGAGTTGTTCGATGCCGACGGTCGACTCTTGGCCAAACTTGCGGAACTGGCACCAACAGGTTCACGCCGCATGGGCATGAACCCGCATGCCAATGGCGGCTTGCTGCTGCGCGATCTGGAGATGCCGGACTTCCGCGACTACGCCTGCGACGTGCCGATTCCCGGCACCCGCGGCATTGGCGACACCCGTGTCTTGGGACCGTTTCTGCGCGATGTGACGGCTAGCAACATGGCGACCCGCAATTTCCGCGTTTTCGGCCCGGACGAGACCCTGTCGAATGGACTCGGGGCGTTATTCGATGTGACCGAGCGTCAATGGGATGCCGCCACGCTCCCCAACGATCAATGGCTGGCGCCGACGGGTCGGGTCATGGAAATGCTCAGCGAGCATCAGTGTCAAGGCTGGCTGGAGGGCTATCTGCTGACCGGACGGCACGGCCTTTTCAATTGCTATGAGGCATTCATCCACATTGTCGATTCGATGTTCAACCAGCATGCCAAGTGGCTCGACATCTCGCGCGGTTTGCCCTGGCGTCGCAGACTTGCGTCGCTCAACTACCTCCTCGCGTCGCACGTCTGGCGGCAAGACCACAACGGCTTCTCGCATCAGGATCCGGGCTTCATCGACGTGGTCATGAACAAGAAGGCATCCGTCGTGCGCGTTTACCTGCCGCCCGATGCCAACTGCCTGCTGTCGGTGATGGATCACTGTTTGCGCAGTCGCCACTACGTCAACGTCGTGATCGCCGGCAAGCATCCCGCGCCGCAATGGCTGACGATGGACCAGGCGGTCGTGCACTGCACCAAGGGCATCGACATCTGGGACTGGGCCAGCAGCGATGGCGGCGGTGGCGAACCCGATGTCGTGATGGCTTGTTGCGGCGACGTGCCAACGCTTGAAACCCTCGCCGCAGTTTCGATCATGCGCGAACACCTGCCGACACTGAAGGTCCGGGTGGTCAACGTCGTCGACTTGATGCGACTGCAGCCGAAAAGCGAGCACCCGCACGGCTTGAGTGATGCCGACTTCGACGCGCTGTTTACCAAGGACAAGCCCGTCATCTTCGCCTTTCACGCGTATCCATGGTCGATCCATCGGCTGACCTATCGACGTACCAACCACGGCAACATCCATGTGCGCGGCTACAAGGAAGAAGGCACGATCACCACGCCGTTCGACATGACGGTACGCAACGATCTCGATCGCTTCCACCTGGTGATGGACACAATCGATCGCCTGCCGCAGACCGGCGAAAAAGGGCAGCAGTTGAAGCGGAATCTTGCTGAAAAGCTGATTGAGCATCGCCAATACATCAATACGCATGGCCAGGACATGCCCGAAGTTCGCGACTGGAAATGGACGTCGTTTACGCCAACGGTCCGGGATCCAGCCGGCGAGTCGTGATGGAATCCGCTATCGCCCTTCACAGGCATGCCGCCCTTGAACCACTCGCTGAACACAGTCGGTTGTACAGCGATGCCGACGCTTGACGCGAAGGACGGTTCTCGTCGAGGCTCGAAACGGTCAGACCACCCCAAAAAGGAGAACACCATGAAAATCCAGATCAATACCGACAACAACATCGAGGGTAGCGAGGCGCTGGTCGAACGCTACAGCAACGAGGTCGCCAGCGCGTTGGAGAACGTCAGCAAGCACGTGACTCGTGTGGAAGTCCATCTGAGCGACGAGAACGCTGACAAGAGCGGGCAGCGGGACAAGCGTTGCATGATGGAGGCCCGTCTCGAAGGGCGTCAGCCGATCGCCGTGACCGAGCAGGCTGATACGCTGGACCAGGCCTTGAACGGCGCCTGCCACAAGATGACCCGCATGATTGGCGACATCGTCGACACCCGGCGAGACCGCAACCGGCAACCGGATCACGTGGACGTGGATGGACTTGCGCGCCCTGAAGATTGATGAGGGTCACCGCCGCAAGCAAAAGCCATTCATGGCCAAGAGCAAGCGGTACTCGTGACGATCACGTGACCAGTCAATCGCAGCAGTTCAATCCGCGCCGCCTAGCCGAACCATGCGTAGCCGCAAGGCATTCGTGATCACCGACACCGAGCTGAGGCTCATCGCCAGCGCCGCGACGGCAGGGCTCAACAGCCAGCCTGTCCACGGATAGAGCAGGCCGGCCGCCAGCGGGATGCCAAGCGTGTTGTAGAAGAAGGCGAAGAACAGGTTCTGGCGAATGTTGCCGACCGTCGCTCGAGACAGTGCGCGAGCGTGAACGATCTTCATCAGGTCGCCTTTGATCAGGGTGAGCTTGGCGCTTTCCATGGCGATGTCGGTGCCTTGGCCCATGGCGATGCCGACGTCTGCCGCAGCAAGGGCCGGCGCATCGTTGACGCCGTCGCCGGCCATAGCGACGCGCTTGCCGGCGGCTTTGAGTTCTTCGACGATGCGTGCCTTGTCAGCCGGCTGGACATCGGCCTCGACGCGTTCGATGCCAAGCTGCTTCGCCACCGCCTGGGCCGTCGTCGCGTTGTCACCGGTCAGCATGATGACCTCAAGCCCTTCGGCGCGCAGCGCTTCCAACGCCGCGGCCGTCGTGTCCTTGATCGGGTCCGCGACCGCAATCAGGCCAGCCAGTGCGCCGTCCACCGCGAGGAACATCACGGTCTTGCCACCGCGTCGCAGGGCATCGGCTGTGGCGACAACGTCGTCATCGACGCTGACGTTGCGCGAATCCATCAGCGCACGGTTTCCCAATGCGGCGCTGCTTCCGCCCACTTCGGCGCTGACCCCCTGGCCGGTGTGCGACTGGAAATCTGTGGTTTCCGGAAGTGATAGCTCGCGTTGTTTTGCACCCGCCAGGATCGCCGCTGCGAGGGGATGTTCGCTGCCGCGTTCAAGCGCCGCAGCGATTGCGACGACCTTGTCTTCGCCGCCCTCCGCCAGTGCGACGACATCGGTCAGCGCCGGCTTGCCCACGGTCAGCGTGCCGGTCTTGTCAACGACCAATACGTCGATTTTCTCCAGCGTCTCGATTGCCTCTGCATCACGAAACAACACGCCCATCTGGGCACCGCGGCCGGTAGCGACCATGACCGAGATCGGCGTCGCCAATCCCAGCGCACAGGGGCAGGCGATGATGAGCACCGCTACCGCATTGATCAGCGCAAAAGCCAGTTTGGGATCAGGTCCCAGCCAGGCCCAGAGCACGAAGGTAAGTACCGCCGCCAGCACCACCGCCGGAACGAACCAGTTGGCAACTTTGTCTGCCAAGCGCTGCAACGGTGCCCGCGTGCGTTGCGCTTTGGCAACCAGTTGGACGATTTGCGCGAGCAGCGTTTCGCTGCCGACTTTTTCCGCGCGCATGATGAGCGAGCCGGTCTGGTTTACGGTGCCACCGGTCAAGGCATCATTCGTGGTTTTTTCCGACGGCATGGACTCGCCGGTCAGCATCGACTCG
>JBBSLA010000093.1:0-10461 GCA_038255665.1 Lysobacterales bacterium
ATGTTCGAGATTTTTTTCTCGTGCAGAAGGATGTAGGCGTCTTCGAGGAGGCAGACCATACGCTCAGCGTCGGTCACGAAGTATGGGGACAAGTAGCCGCGGTCGAACTGCATGCCTTCGACGACGTCGAGCTCGTTACCGAGACCGGAACCTTCCTCAACGGTGATGACGCCTTCCTTGCCAACCTTGTCCATCGCCTGCGCGATGAGGTCGCCGATGTCGCTGTCGCCATTGGCCGAGATGGTGCCGACCTGGGCGATCGACTTGGAATCAGCCGACGGCTTGGAGAGGTTCTTGAGTTCTTCGACGGCACATCCCACGGCCTTGTCGATGCCGCGCTTGAGGTCCATCGGGTTCATGCCGGCGGCGACCGCCTTCATGCCTTCGCGGATCATTGCCTGGGCGAGAACGGTGGCGGTGGTGGTGCCATCGCCAGCGACGTCGGAGGTCTTGGAAGCAACTTCCTTGACCATCTGTGCGCCCATGTTCTCGAACTTGTCAGCAAGCTCGATTTCCTTGGCGACGGAGACGCCGTCCTTGGTGATGGTCGGTGCGCCGTAGCTCTTTTCGAGAACGACATTGCGGCCCTTCGGCCCGAGGGTTGCCTTGACGGCGTTGGCGAGGATGTTGACGCCGCGCAGCATGCGGGCGCGGGCATCTTCGGAGAAGCGGATTTCTTTAGCTGCCATTTCAGTTCCTGATTGGTTTGCGTTGATGATCGGCGTGGCCGGCTGCGCGGTACGGAATATCCGGGCGCGCTGACGGCTGTGCCGTGATTTTCAGACTGCGATCGCTCGGACTTTGCGCAGTGGCGCAGTCCCGACCGATCAGCAGCGATTACTCGATGACGGCGAGCAGATCTTCTTCGCGCATGACCAGCAGGTCTTCGCCGTCGATCTTCACTTCGGTGCCGGAGTACTTGCCGAACAACACCTTGTCGCCGGCCTTGACCGCGATCGGGCGAACCTTGCCGTCCTCGAGGATCTTGCCGGTGCCGGCAGCGATTACTTCGCCACGGATGGGCTTTTCGGCAGCCGAATCGGGGATCACGATTCCGCCGGCGGACATCTTTTCTTCTTCCAGACGCTTGATGATCACGCGATCATGGAGGGGACGCAGTGTCATGGTGACTCCTTTAACTGGTTGATAAATAAGGGATCGGATCGGGTTGCTAGCACTCGACCCAACTGAGTGCCAAGTTTACCCGCGTAACTGTGCTCACGGGAAGTGCTTGGCGACGTGCCCAACAGGTGGAGCCGGGTCAGTGGGATTCAAGGGTTGGGGGGTGCTTTGCCGATCCCTGTCGACTCGCGACCTCCCATTTCGTCGTCATCCCTGCCAAGCAGCACTTCGTCATTCCTGCGGAGGCAGGAATGACGAAGTCGTAGGGTTTCCACGCGCTCGAAAGTGTGAGTCGCCCGCACCGTCAACCCGCCAAAAAGCCAATCGCCTCAACTACAAACCGTCACACCGCCTGGGCTAGACTGCGCGCCCCGAACGCGCGGCATGGATTGCACGGCGCACCAGTAAAGGTATTTTCCATGCGGCTTCACGCTTGCGCCCTGCGCGCCTCGATGTTTTTTGTGGCGGCGTTCGCCGCGACTCCTGCCTTTGCCCAGTTCGTCCCGATCACGGGAACACCAACCGTGCAGAGCTTCGACAGCATGGCCAGCACGGGCACGTCGGCGACGCTGCCGGATGGCTGGTACCTGTTTGAAACCGGCACCAATGCGAATACGACCTACCTTGCCGACAACGGTGCGTTAAACAGCGGCAACACCTTCAGCTACGGCACAACGGGCAACTCTGATCGAGCGTTCGGCACGCTTCTATCAGGCTCGCTGTCACCAATCATCGGTGCACAAGTGCGCAATGACACCGGCGCCGCACTGACTGAAATCGCGGTCACGTTCACTGGTGAGCAGTGGCGCCTTGGCACTGCCGGTCGCACGGACCAACTAGATGCTCAGTACAGCTTGAACGCGACCAGTCTTGGCGACGCGGGTGCGACTTGGATCCCCGTTGATGAACTGGATTTTTCTTCGCCGACGACCACGGGCGCGCTGGGCGCACTGGACGGCAACCTCGCCGCCAATCGCACCCTGATCTCCGACTCGATTGTCGGTTTGAACCTGGCACCAGGTGCGAGCCTATGGGTACGCTGGGTCGATTTCAATGCAACGGGCGCGGACGACGGCCTCGCTATCGACGACGTCAGCTTCGCGCCCGCCGGTGGGCCGCCAGTCGATGTGCCGCCGACGGTCACCAGCACCACGCCGAGCAACAACGCGACCAATGTGCCGCTCGCTTCGACGATCACGGTCAACTTCAGCGAGCCGGTCACGCTGGCCAGCACGTGGTTCACCCTGAGCTGCAGTATTTCAGGCAGCCACACGGGCAGCGTGGCCGGTGGACCAAGCAGCTACGTGTTGACCCCGTCGCCGGGTTTCTCGGCGGCGGAAAACTGCACCTTCACCGTGCTTGCCAGTGCAGTCACCGATCTTGATGGCACGCCCGATCCGATGGCGGCCGACAAGGTGGTGATGTTCTCGACACTTGATCCCAACGCACCGCCAACCCTCGTTTCGATCACGCCCGCCAATGGCGCGAGCAACGTGCCGACTGCTGCGGACATCCGCGTCGTTTTCAGTGAAGCCGTGACGACCACGGCGGGCGCTTTCGCGCTGGCCTGCGATTCCAATTCGATCATGCTCGGTGAATCCGGCACCGGTGCGAACCGCACGCTGACGCCCGCAACGGTGCTGCCCGGCGGCGCAACCTGCGTGTTCACGATCACCGGCAACGCGGTGCGCAATGGAAACAACATCGCGCTCGCGGGCAACCCGACCAGCACTTTCACCGTGTTCGTGCCAACGCCGGTAGGTGCTTATTACAACGGTGTCGACACCAGCACACCCGAGCGCCTGATGTGCACCCTGCACGTGAAGATCCTCGGTCATACCGCCTACCCGTACAGCGGCGGCGCGACGAGCACCTGGAATATCCTGGAAATCGCCGACGCCAGCCCAAGCGATCCGAACAAGATCCTGGATGTCTACCGCAACCGCCTGTTCAATGCGGTCAGTGATCGCGCCGGCACCGGTGGCGGCATCACCTACAACCGCGAACACACATGGCCGAACTCGCTCGGCTTTCCCGGCACCACGGGCAACCTCGGCCTGCCGAGCGCGCCGTACACCGACACGCATATGCTTCATCTCAGCGACACTGGCTACAACTCCACGCGCGGCAACTTTCCGTACAAGAACTGCGCGGCTCCGGCCAGTTGCGCGGAAGGCGTGACCGAAGTGAATGCCGGTTTCGGCGGTGGCAGCGGCATGTATCCCGGCAATTCGAACTGGTCGACCAACAGCGGCTACGAAGTGTGGGGACACCAGAAGGGCAACATGGCGCGCGCCGTGATGTACATGGCCGTGCGCTATCAAGGCGGCGTCGATCCAACCAGCGGCCAGAACGAACCGATCCTGCGCCTGACCGACAACACCAGCCTGATCGCGACCCAGAACAACTACAGCCAGGCGGCTTACATGGGCGTGATGGCCGATCTGCTCGCATGGAGCCAGGCCGATCCGCCCGATGCTGCCGAGATCGCACGCAACGGTGTCATCCAGAGCTTCCAGGGCAACCGCAACCCGTTCATCGATCACCCGGAATGGGCATCAGCGATGCTGTTCAACGCGACCTACATCGCACCGGCGGGTTGCCCGCTGTTGTCGGTGGATGCGATCTTTGCGAATGGGTTTGATTCGGCTGCGCCGCCGACGATTCACTGAGCAACATCGGAAGCTTCGTTCGACATCCATGTAAAAATCGTCGTCATCCCCGCGAAAGCGGGGACCCATTTTGATCTTCGTCAAGTCAATGAGAGCGGCAGAATCAGAATGGACCCCTGCCTTCGCAGGAGTGACGAAGAACTATTTGTTGTCGACCGAGCGAGCCCGGACCAGCGTTCCCAACGTCAAAATGGGTCCTCGCCTACGCGAGGATGACGACGATTCATTGATGGATGGCAAGCGAAGCCGGAGTCGTCGTCCAGGGCCCAACTAGCGACCAAATTTTCGCGGAATATTCCGCTGCAATGCCGTTGGCGGGTCGGGCAGCTTGTCCTGTCCCGGGATGGTTTTCGGGATCGAGATGTGTGCCTTGTTCGAGACGGCGTGCTCGGGGCCTGCTACGTCGACCGGTCCGGTGGATTGATGGTGCAGGTCAAAGTGCGCCAAGCCGTCGCTATCCGAGTCTGTCCCTGACGACATTGCTGCCGCGAGCGGCTTACGACCATCGGCCTGGGTGGCGTCGGTTCGTGGCTTCCCGGCTTTCGACTCCGACTTTACTGACGACGATTTCGTCGAGACGGGTTGCTTCTTGCCATCAGGGGGCGGTGTCTTTGGCTTGACCGAAGTCGAGCCATGCGCAGGATCAACCTGCGGTGTCGGCACCGGCGATTTCACGCGCTCGGGTGACGGAGTTTTCTTCGCCGCAGCTTTGCTGGGCGCAGCTTTTTTCGAGGCTGCCTTCTTCGAAACGGTTTTCTTCGGTGCAGCCTTCGTCACGGCCGGCTTCTTCGCAGCGGCTTTCTTGCCAGCCGGCGCTGATTTCTTCGATGCCGGCTTGGTTGACTTCTTCGCCGCAGGCTTGGCCGCCTTCTTTGCAGCGGGCTTTTTAGTTGCTGCTTTCTTCGCAGGCGACTTTTTCACGGCAGGCTTTTTCGCAGATGATTTACTTGCAGCAGCGGCAGGCTTCTTCGCAGCAGTTGCGGCCTTCTTCGTTGCAGACTTCACGGCAGCAGCGGGCTTCTTTTTCTTCTTCGCGTCGGCCGCGTCTTTCGATGCGGCGGATTTGCTAGCGCTGGACGACTTGGTTTTCGCCGTCTTACCTGTGGCTTTCTTCGCGGCCGGCTTGGCGGTCGATGCCTTCGACTTCGGCGATGGACGCTTCATGGTCAACTCCTCTGGACGATGGACTTGGTTGCGGACGCCGTGCGCTCGAATCCATCGCGAACGCATGGCAGGAGTATTTGCGCGCAAGACTTCATGCAGGATGAAGCGCCTGCGATTTTTAGACCGTCACGGCACTGCTCGGGGCGGACCCTTCAGTTCAATCGTATTGCCTTCCGGATCGACCAGGTACATCGACGGACCTTCGCCCTCGGCGCCGTAGCGCGATTCGACCGGGCCGGTATCGACGCCATGTTTCGCCAGGTGCATGCGAATGCTTTCTTCGTCAAATGGCTCGACGCGCAAGCAGAAGTGATCAACGTTGCGACCTTCGCGGCCTGGTGCCGCGCCGCCTTCGCGACCCAGCTTTCCATCCAGCGTGACAAGGTCGATCAACGAACGACCCGCGCGAAGTTGGATCAATCCGATCTCGTCCTGGCGACGCTCGATGCTGCAACCCAACACATCGCAATAAAAGGCCAGCATCGCGTCGAGATCGACGACGCGCAGGACGATGTGATCGATTTCGCGGATGTTGATCATGTCTATGTCCGGCCGACGATGCGTATGCGGGCCAGCCTAGAATTTCTCGCGGCTTGCCAGCAATCGCCACTGGCCCGGCAGCAGTTTGGCCATCGATACGCGACCGACGCGAATCCGCTTGAGCGCACTCACCTGCAATCCAACCGCCGCGCACATGGCCTGCATCATGCCGGGACGTACGGCGCGGATGGCAAAGCGCAACCGCGTTTCGCTCTGCCAACTGACCTTGCGCTCGGGCAGGCGCCAGCCCTCCACCTGCAGGCCGTGATTGAGCAAGGCGAGGCCATTCGGTTCGATCTCACCCGCAACATCGACGTTGAATTCCTGTTCGATGCTATCCGCGTCTTCTTCCAACTTGCGCAGCACCTGCCAGTCCTGGCTAAGCACCCACAAGCCGCTCGCGGTTGGTTCCAGCGGCAACGGGGAAACCAGTCGGGTGTAGTGACGGCGCAGCAAGCGCATCGAGCTGTCGTCGTCCTGCCAGCGATTGGCAATCTCAAGCAATCCGATGGCCGCTTCCGCGTCGTCGCCGATGACCACATCGGCCGGCTTGTGCAGCAGGAACGTCGCCGCTTCGAGCTTGCCAAGCTTGGCGCCCGCGTGCAGCTCGATCAACTGGTCGGCACGGACCTTGAAGTAAGGCTCTTCGACAACTGCGCCATCAACGCGGACCCAACCGTTCTCGATGTACTGCTCGGCATCGCGCCGCGAGCAAGGCACGTTCGCAGCAAGCTGCTTGGAGAGGCGAATGGGTTCGGACATTTCTATGGCTTGTTTCGTCACGTTGCGATCAGTTTGTCGTAGTCGGCATGACTGCCGATCCAGAACCAGACGACCGCGTCATCCGTGTCGGTTCCGAGAGCGCGGTAGTTCAAACCCACCCTGACCGACCACAAGCGACCGATCCGCTTGAAGTGGAGTGATGGATGACGCGGGTCAGCTTTGAGTTGCTCGAAATTCCGGTCGGCGATCCTGCGGATGCTGACGGGAAGCGCGTCGTAGTTACTCCAGAATTCCGACGACGCGAAGTGCTTCACAACGACCGGGTCTGACCCAGCCGATGTTCCTGAGCGGCGCGATCAGCAATTGCGTCGAGCTTGCCGGCCGCGACATCGTGTTCGACCTGCTTGTCCCAAGCGGCCGCATCGAACTCCGCATACCACGCGCGAAAGCGCGCAAGTTCGGCCGCCGAAAGATTCGATACCTGTTCTTCGATGCGTTCGACGTTGCTCATTTCTTTCTTCCCGTTTCTCATCTACGCATTGATCGGCACGCCGGTCTTTTCGCGGAGTTCTTCGATGGTCACGTCCGGTGCCAGCTCCACCAGCTTCAGGCCGTCGTCGGTGACATCCAGCACGCACAGCTCGGTGATGATGCGGTGCACGCAAGCGACGCCGGTGAGCGGCAGCGTGCATTCGGGCAGGATCTTGTGTTCGCCAGCCTTGGAGGTGTGCTCCATCAGCACCACCACGCGCTTGACGCCGGCGACCAGGTCCATCGCGCCGCCCATGCCTTTCACCATCTTGCCGGGGATCATCCAGTTGGCCAGGTCACCCTTGCCCGACACCTGCATGGCGCCAAGGATTGAAAGATTGATGTGGCCACCACGGATCATCGCGAACGAATCGGCGCTGGAGAAAAACGACGCGCCCGGAATTGACGTAATGGTCTGCTTGCCGGCGTTGATCAGGTCGGCGTCGATGGTTTCCTCTGTCGGGAACGGGCCAATGCCAAGCAGGCCGTTCTCGCTTTGCAGCCACACATCCATGCCATCGGGAATGTAGTTGGCAACCAGGGTCGGCAGGCCAATCCCAAGGTTCACGTAGTAGCCGTCGCGCAGTTCCCTCGCGGCGCACTGGGCCATTTCATCGCGGTTCCAACTCATTTTTCTTCTCCAATTCTGGATCCCCGCCTGCGCGGGGATGACACCTGCGGTGTCATTTACTCACCGTGCGTTGTTCGATGCGCTTCTCGGGATTCGCGTTCAACACGATGCGGTCCACGTAGATGCCGGGGGTGTGGATGGCGTCGGGAGCCAGCGCACCGATCTCGACGATCTCTTCCACTTCGACAATCGTCATCTTTCCTGCCGTCGCCGCCATCGGATTGAAGTTGCGCGCCGTCTTGTTGTAGATGAGATTGCCCGACTTGTCGGCCTTCCACGCCTTGACCAGCGATACGTCGGCGCGGATGGCGCGCTCCATCACGTACCACTCGCCGTCGAACTGGCGGGTTTCCTTGCCCTCGGCAACGATGGTGCCGTAACCCGTCTTGGTGAAGAACGCGGGGATGCCCGCACCACCCGCGCGCAGGCGCTCGGCGAGCGTGCCTTGCGGCGTGAATTCCAGTTCCAGTTCCTTGGCCAGAAACTGGCGCTCGAACTCCTTGTTCTCGCCGACGTAGCTGGAAATCATCTTCTTGATCTGCCGGGTGGTCAGCAGTTGGCCAAGACCAAAACCATCGACGCCGGCGTTGTTCGAGACCACCGTGAAATCGGTCTTGCCGCTATCGCGCAATGCCGCGATCAGCGCTTCGGGAATGCCACACAGGCCGAAGCCGCCGACGGCAAGCGTCTGGCCGTCTTCGATCACGCCCTCCAGTGCGGCCTGCGCACTGGCGTATAGCTTGCTCATGGGGACACCTGGTTCATGGTTGGTCTCGACAAGGACAACGACTAGGATGCCATAGCGGTCAGTCGCGGGCTAACGCCGAAGGAAACATGCAGTGAAGATGACCAGCATCATTCCTATGCTTCCTGTACGGAGCATGCCGGCCAGTGTTGCCTGGTACGGCAAGCTCGGCTTCAGCGTGGTTGATCGCAACGACCAGTGGCGCTGGGCGATGCTGGCGTCTGGTGATTGCCGCCTGATGGTCGATCAATCGATCAATGTCGATCCCAGCGCGACGCGCATGTCGGTGCTGTACCTGTATCCCGACGATATCGTTGCCTATCACGCGATGCTGCGCGGCAATGGTGTGGAGACCCCCGATCTCGAAACCTCGTTCTACGACATGGTCGAGTTCCGGATCGACGATCCGGATGGGAATAGATTGTGGGTTGGCCAGAGCAAGACGCAGGAAAGCCGATGACTTCGATCAGGAAGATGCACAAGCATTCACTCGTTGCGGCGATCGCGACAATAGTCTCGACATTGCCGGCGCTTGCGTTCGCATGTTCGCCACCACTTCTTTTCGACTACGACGCTCGCCTTTCCATGGTGGTCTCGCCCGATCAACCGGGCGCGATGGGACAGGGAGCAACTGGGCGAATCGATTTCACCGCCGAGCTTCTGTCCGCGCCAACTCCGACTGGCATCGCAGTCCCACTACGGATTGAAACACTGGGTTTGAGCGATGCGTCGCAAGTTCTTCCGGGCGGCGCACTGCAACCGATCCGACTGACCGTGGCATCGGACAACACCTGTCCCTTCTACGAACAATTCGGCAATGGTCAGTTGGGAGCGACCTACTTTTACACGTTGGTCGCGACCGTGAGCATGCAAGCGCCCCAAGTCCAATGCAGCCTGCGTTTTGAGGTGCTGAATGCTGCGTCGCAACCGCGCAATCTGAAATTTCAAGCGATCGCAGGCTTGGATCCCAGCAACTGCCGCTTCTTTCGCGACGTCAATCCCGCTGACAACATAGTCGCCTTTGCCTACGGTGGTGCGGCGGCAACGCAAGCCGTGCCGATGGGCGGACGAATCGGCTGGTGGACGATGGTCATTGCACTCGCAGCGTTGGCAATCGGTGGCGTGGCAGCGCGGCGCAGGAAGTCGCGAAGCAACTAGCGCGCAACCGCGGTCAGATCGCCTCAAGCCTCGCATACGACTGCACCAGCCATTTTTCGCCGGAGTCTTCGAAGTTGACCTGCACGCGCAGGTGCTGGCCGCTGCCTTCGTAGTGGACGATGACGCCGTCGCCGAAACTCGCGTGGCGCACGCGCTGGCCGAGCTTGAGCGGGGTGACTTCTTCTTCGTCGAGTCGCGCGTGGCCCTGGCTGCGATACATCGGTCGGCTGACTTGCACGCGCGGGCGGACTTCGTGCAGCAGTTCTTCGGGAATTTCGCGCAGGAATCGAGATGGCCGGCCCATCATGTCCATGCCGTGCAAGCGGCGTGATTCGGCCCAGGTCAAAACAAGGTTCGCGCGGGCGCGGGTGATGCCGACGTAGGCGAGGCGGCGCTCTTCTTCGAGGCGGCCCGGTTCTTCGGTCGACTTCTGGCTGGGGAAAAGTCCGTCTTCCAGGCCGACCAGGAATACCAGTTCAAACTCCAGGCCCTTGGCCGAATGCAGGGTCATCAACTGCACGCAGTCTTCCCAGGATTCGCCCTGGCCTTCGCCAGCTTCGAGCGTGGCGTGCGAGAGGAACGCGGCAAGCTCGGAAAGCCCGGCGTCGATGTCGTCAGGCGTCAGCTCGAAGCGGCTGGCGACGTTGATGAGTTCGTCAAGGTTCTCGACGCGCGATTCGGATCCATCACGACTGTCGCGGGCATGGAAGTCGCGCAGCCCCGAGCGCTGAAGGGCTTGGTCGAGTTGTTCGTCGAGGCCAAGGCTGGCCGAGGTTTGCGCGTCGTCTCCATCAGCATCCTTCAATACGGAAGCCGGCGCGCGGATATCGCGTGCCAGTTCGTCGATCAGCGTGAGGAAACCCTTCAGCGCATTCTTTGATCGCGCCGCGAGTTGAGCGTTGGTGAGTTCCGCCAGCGCGGCATCCCACAACGATGTCTCATCGCGTCGCGCGCGTTGGCGCACGACATCAAGGCTGCGATCACCAATGCCACGCGCCGGCGTGTTGACCGCGCGCTCGAACGCGGCGTCGTCAGCGCGGTTCGCGACCAGTCGCAGGTAAGCCAGTGCATCCTTGATTTCTGCGCGATCAAAAAAGCGCTGGCCGCCATAAACGCGGTACTTCACGTCGTGCTGGCTAAGCACTTCCTCGAAGTTTCGCGACTGCGCGTTCGAG
>JBBSLA010000094.1:0-10393 GCA_038255665.1 Lysobacterales bacterium
CGGCACGCAGCGCGGTGCGCTGCGTAAGGTCGCCGCTCGCGGCGATTGCTTTTGACTTTGATCCACCCGCCCGTTCCTGTCGGCAAGTGCTGGACGGATCAGCCGCTTGCGGGCCACGTGAGGGATCGCGTGGCTTCGGCTGCGGCACAGGATGTGCCTTCAGCCGAACTCGGCCAGTGCTTGCGTACCCACGCGGCGCAGCCGCGTGGGCGACAGGCCATCGGGCCGCATCTTTTGGCTACTTTTCTCTGCGCGAGAAAAAGCCTGCCCCGGACTTGATCCGGGGTGGCTCGCGCGCCGGCAGGCGCGAGAAACGCTTGACCAGTCTGGCGACAGTCACCCAATCAGCGCGCGGCGGGCGGCAGCCCGGCGAAACGCTTGACCAATCGGCGGTGGTCGCACAGAGCGAATCGGCGGCGTCGCAACAATGAAAGGTGACACAAGAGTCGAACCGTCACCTCCGGCTTCTCTCCCGGTGGGAGAGGAGAGAACAGCGCCGACTCTCCCGGCGCGAAGGGAGAAAAACCCGCGTGGTAGAATGCGCATCGCCGTTTGGCGCGCCAGCAGCGTCGTTTTCCATGTTGTATATCCCGACGATCGAGACGCCGCGCCTGCGTCTGACCGCTTTGCACGAACGCCACTTCGAAGCCTACGCGAGCATGCTGGCCGATCCCGAAACGATCCGTTTCGTTGGGGACGGGCAGCCGCTGGATCGCATGAATGCCTGGCGTTCGATGGCAATGCTGCTCGGCCACTGGGCCTTGCGCGGGTATGGCATGTGGGCGGTGGAGCTGAAGGATTCCGGCGAATTCATCGGCCGGGTTGGCCTGATGAATCCGGAAGGCTGGCCGGATGTCGAGCTGGGCTGGATGCTGGTACCCGCACACCGCCAGCAGGGCTATGCCACCGAGGCGACCAGCGCGGTGCTGCATTTCGCGTTCCATAGCCTCGGCCTGCAGCGACTGATCAGCCTGATCCGGTTCGACAACGTGCGCTCCGAGCGCGTTGCCCGACGACTTGGTGGACGCCAGGGAACCACCATCGACTTTCTCGGCAAGGCGACCCTGGTCTACAGCTACTACCCGGACGACAGCGCAGTCTGATGTTCGTGCGTCACCTGCCCGCGGCCCGCCATCGGCGCACGCGCTGGAAGAATGGCGGTGGCTGGACCACCGAACTTGGCATCGAACCGGCGACGGCCGATCTCCATGGCGACTTCGATTGGCGGGTCAGCATCGCCGACATCGAGGGGGACGGACCGTTCTCGCTGTTTCCCGGCGTCGAGCGCGACCTGTTCCTGCTCGAAGGCGTCGGCATGCTTCTCGACATCGATGGTGTCGAGCAACGCCTCGACCAGCCCTTGCAACGCGTCCATTTCGATGGCGAAGCGCGTGTCGAATGCAGGTTGATCAAGGGCCCGACGCGCGACTTCAATGTGATGGTGCGAGCACGCAGTATTGTTGCCTACATCGCCGCGTCCGAGCCTTTGCAGAATCTCGCGATTGCCGGTCCAGCCGGATCGCAGTGGTTGGTCTACGTGTGCAGCGGCCACGCGAGCATTGGCGCGAATGACGGCACGATCAAACTCGGCATGGGCGACGGCTTGCGCATCGACAGTCTGGAACAACCAGCCGAGTTCACGATAAACAGTACAGAACGTTTGCTGGTGATGCGCTTCACGCCGCGCGGCAACGAACCCGTTTGAAAAGCGACAGCGTCAGCGATCGTCGCGCAAGAAAACAAGCCCGTTCTCAACCTTGACCGGAAATTTCGCGATCGGCTCGTACGCGGGTGGCAAGGTTGCCTCGCCACTGCGCACATCGAAGCGCGCGCCGTGGCGCGGACATTCCACTTCGAAACCCTCGATGACACCGCCGGATAGTTCGCCGTAGTCGTGCGTGCAGACGTTCTCGACCGCGTAGACCTCGCCATCGATGTTGACGATCAGATACGACACGCCGTCGTGGTCGAGCACGTGGTTTTCACCGGGCAACAATTCGGACATCGCGCAGACGCGCAGCCATTCGCTCATCGTGGTCACCTTGCTTGTGTCGCCTGGAACAATTCGGATTCGTGGACCAGCTCGGTCAGATCGATGCCTGCACCCTCGTGCAACCAGTGTTCGATCAACCGATGCGATACCGACACGGACGACGACAACAGCAACTCGCCGTTGCGCATCTTGCGGACGATGTCGTCGGGACTGAACCAGCGCGCATCCTGCAATTCGCTGCCGAGGGTGATCTCCCGAGTCGCGGCACGGGCGATGAAACCGACCATCAACGACGCCGGGAACGGCCACGGCTGCGAGGAGTGGTATTCGCAATCCTCGACGATCACGCCGGCTTCCTCGAATACTTCGCGACAGACCGCGTCTTCCAGTGTTTCGCCCGGTTCGACGAAGCCCGCCAGCGCAGAATAGCGGCGTTCCGGCCAACTGGCCTGGCGACCGAGCAGGCAGGCATCGTCGTGAGTGACGATCATGATGACGGCGGCGTCAGTGCGCGGGAACTGCTCGGTTCCACATTCGGGATTGGTGCAACGCGCACGATGCCCTGCCGCGACCAGCAACAACATGGCACCGCAAACCGAGCAGTGTCGCGTGCGTGCCTGCCAGTGCGCGAGCGCGCGTGCGTAAGCAAACAAGCCGGCGTCGAACGACGGCAACTGGCTACCGGCGCTACGCAGGTCGAGCCAGCGGGCGTCGAGTTGAAGCGCGAGCGAATCGCTCGCGGCGTCATCGACGACAGCAAGGAAATAGTCCGCGCTGGCATGGCGACCGAGAAAGCTGGCGTGCTGGGCCGTTCCAGCACGTTCGTTCCCGAAGATCAGGCGCAAAGCCGTCGAATCGGGATCGACCAGGGCGCGTCCATCCTTGCGCAGCACGATGAAGCGACTGCTGGCTGCACCCACGCGTTGCGCAAGGTCAGCGTCGCGATCGCGAAATTCGCCTTCGCGGTCCAGCGACAGGTTGCTGTACGTGTTGGCGCGGCTGCGCCCAAACGCACTCACTCGAACCCGCTCACTTGCTCGCGCCCATTCATCTGCGCTCATCACGCGCCTACATCGAGAATGACGAACCGCAACCGCAGGTTGTTTTCGCGTTGGGATTGCGGATCACGAACTGCGCACCAGTCAGCGACTCCGTGTAGTCGATTTCCGCGCCGCCGAGATACTGCAGACTGAGCGGATCGACCAGCAGGGTGACGCCATCGCGATCAACGGCGAGATCGTCCTCGCTGCGTTCCTCGTCGAATGTGAAGCCGTACTGGAACCCGGAGCAACCACCACCACTGATGTAGACGCGCAGCTTCAAATCGGGATTGCCTTCCTCGGCGATCAGCTCGCTGACCTTGTGCGCCGCTGCTGCGCTGAAATTGAGCGCAGGGGCGATGCTGTCGAGATAGGTGGGAATGGCGCTGGTCATGGCATCAATGGCGTGGTCATGGGCAAGAACATCGTGGTCGGTGCCACATGATTCAAGTCAGGCCCGTACACAAGTCAGGCCGTTCACAAGGCAAGCACTCTACGCTGCGGCGGTTTCAGCACCGTGATCGTCATCCGTTTTCGCAACCGGTGCCGACAAGCGCCGTTGCGGTTCGCTACGAAAGATCATCTTGCCGTTGATCTGGGCGCCCGCGTTCATTTCCAGTACGCAGTAGTGGATGTTGCCCTCTACCCGTGCCGCATTGGCCAGTTCCAGCCGGTTGGCGATGTGCAGATCGCCGACAACGTTGCCATTGATCACGGCGTTCGGGACATGAACCTCACCGTGCACGGAGCCATTTTCGCTTACCGTCAACGTGGCATCAGTGCCCTCGGCCTGCACCGCTCCCTCAATCCGACCGTCCACGTGCAGGCCACCGGTGAAACTGACGTTGCCCTGGATGACGGTTCCCTGCGCGATCAGCGTCGTGATCGACGCGCCGCTCCTGACGGTCTTGCTGTTGTTAGCCCACATCACTCGTGTCCTCGCTACGTTGTGCTTCGGCCCAGTCGAAATCCTGTTCGGCGTGCCCGCCGTCGCCATCGGCGCGGACGTGCAGCCGGGTGGGCGAAAAGCCCTCGGGCAGCACCACGGTCCCCCTGACCTGCTGGAAATACTTGAAACGGTACTCGATACCGGGTGCCGGGTCACGCTGTTGCAAGGTTTTCCAATCGAGCTTGGTCAATTTGCCATCAATGATGCCATCGATGGCCAGGCTGACTTCGCCTTCGACATCCTTGTCGCGCTTGATGTTCTGGGTCAGCGTGACAGAGAAGTTCCACGCCCGCGAATCCGCGACCGGGCGCAAGCGCATTGCCTGGATCGCAAGGCCTTCGCGACGGGCGCCTCCGACCAGTCGGCCGTAGAAGGCCAAGTCGGCACGCAGGCCGGCAACCTCTTCCTGGCGGTCGATCAGGGTGCGTTGCAGGTCCTCCAACGCAATCCGGGCGACCTGCTCGGAGCGCTTGAGCATCGCCTCGCGGCCCTTGAGCGCGGCATTCTCCTGCTGCGAGCCTTCCAGTTGCGCGGCGCTGTCGTCGCGCACCACTTCGGGATTCAGCACCAGGCCAACCCAGAGCGCACACAGCAGGCTCGCCAGCCAGATCAGCCCAAGCAGCCAGCGCACGCGACGCTGGCGCGAGACGTCATCGAAATGGACCACATAGGGGTTGCGGGACGACGGCATGCCGGTAGCGATTCCAATGGCTCGAACAGTGCGGCCGGCAAGGATACCCGACCGCTGAACGAACCGTTCCGACCTGCAGCGACAGTCGTCTGCTTGACGGCAGCGTGCATCGTGTCGGCGCGACCGCTACTCTCATCGCCTGTAGTCAAAGGAACAGCACAATGCTCTGGTTAAAGGCTTTCCACATCGTCTTCGTCGTCAGCTGGTTCGCCGGCCTGCTCTATCTGCCGCGGCTGTTCGTCCATCATGCCGAATCCACCGAACCGGCGGTGCACGAGCGGCTGAAGATCATGGAACGACGCCTGCTGGTAATGACCCATATCGGCGCGATCGGCAGTCTGCTCTTCGGGCTTTTGACCCTGATCGCCGTGCCGGTTTATCTGACCCAGGGCTGGATGCACGCAAAGCTTGCGCTGGTGGCGCTGCTGATCGTGTATCAGATGATGCTGATCTCGTTGACGCGCCGCTTCGCTGCCGATGCCAACACGCGTTCGCCGCGTTGGCTGCGCATCTTCAACGAGCTGCCGGCGCTGGCGCTGATCGGCATCGTCATCCTCGTTGTCGTCAAGCCGTTCTGATTGTTTGCAAGCGGTCAGCGCGGCAGCAGCGGGAGACCGTGCTGGTCGCGCTGGTCGACGAGCATGGCCTGGGTATCGACAACGCTGCGCGTTTCGGCTTTCGGCAACGGCTGGCTCATTTCGCCACGTTGCACACGCAGCGCATTTGCATAGGCGATGGCGGCGCTGAGCGTATCGCCGTCGGCGCCGGCGACGTCGCCGTACAGTTCCCATGCCGGAGCGCTTTCACCGGCGGCAAGGGCGCGATCGAGATCATCGCGTGCGCGACTGCGCTGGCCGGCGGCCAGATGCAGGCGAGCCAGCGTGAGCAACAACGCAGGACTGTTCGGTGCCAGCTTGAGCCAGCCTTCAGCCGTGCGTTTGCGCGCTTCCAGTTCGACCATACCGAGTTCGCCGTAAGCGGCGGCCAGTGTTTCGCTCCAGCCGGCGCGTTGTGCGGTTTCGATCATGTCGACTGCGGCCATCGGCGACTGCAATGCCACCGAACGCCGTGCGTACGCGGCAATCAGGTCGGGATCGCGGCGTTGTTCCTTCGACAGGCTTTTCCAGGTGCTGTTGAGTGAGTCGATCGTCCTTTCCGAGGCAATAACGGCGATATAAACGCGCTCGGCCAGTGCATCGACCTTCGCCGACGAGAATGCCTGGCTGCGACGCAACGGCTCCAGCGCCGAAAGCGCGGTTTCGGCATCGCCGGTTTGCAGCGCGGCTTCAACCATCAGGCGCGCACCCAGCGGGGTCAGGTTGTCTTTCTCGCGGGCGACCTTCAACACCGCCAACGCCTGCACGGGATCGCCGTTCTTCAACAGGTGACGTGCGCGAACGGTTTGCGCAGCGGCAGGCGCAACCTCTTCCGCCTGGGTCAGAACATCGCGCGCGTGATCGTGGGCGCCGCGTGCGTGTGCCGCGTCGGCCAAGGCGAGCAACGCCGATGCCCGCGTCTCGTCGCGTTGCGCGGCTGCGTTCAATGACCGCTCGGCCTGGCTGTAGCGGCCTTCGGCGAGCGCCGTCAATCCACCTGCCAAACGCTCACGACTTCGCCGGCGTTGGCCGTGACTCCATGCCTGCATTGGCCAGCGCAGCAGCCGGAACAGGACACTCAACACCGCCCACAGCAATACCAAGCCAACGATCGCAACCACGACACTGGTTTCCAGCGACCAGCCGCGCAGACGCACGACGACCGAACCCGGATCGTCGGCGACCAATTGCCATGCCAATGCCGCGGCAACCGCAGCCGCCAGCAGGAATCCCATGCCCAACCAGCGCTTCATGGCGTACCTCCGCTATTCGGATCGGCAACTGGCACGGCGGCTTCGGGCATTGGCTCAGTCGGGGCGGGCTCGATAACCGAAGGCTCCGGCGCGACAGGCTCGGTCATCGGTGCCGCGGCAGGTACCGGCATCGGCTCGGCGGATTGTCGCGATAGCGCGCGGGTGGCTCGCAGGTCGCGCAGTTCCTTCAATGCCGTGCCGAGTACCGGCAGTGGCGGCGCGACGGGCTGTGCTGCCAAACGATCAACCTCAGCCAGTGCTGCCTGCACCGATGCGGCACTTTCGTCGAAACTGGCGACGATATCGTTTCGCGCACGCCGCAATGCGGCCTGGTAGTCGTCCGAATCGCGGGCCAGCCACGCAGCGGTAGCGGCATGCAGATCGATGCGCAGCAATGAGCGCGCCAGGGTCGGTTCGCGAGCTGCCAGCGTGTCGTCATCATGACGAATCCGTACAAAGCGCGAAAACACCCGCGAGAACCGCGACGCATCCGGACTCGTGTCCTCAACCTGTTCGCCGCTACGCATTGGCCATTCGCCAGCATTGTCGGCTAGTGTGCCGAGCGCGCGAAGGGTGGCCCGCGTTGTGCTGTCGTGACCGGCAGCGACGGCGTCGCGTTCTGCGGTGATCGTGGCACGCACGCCGGAAAACACCGGGTCCTGGCTCGCCGCCAACGCGCTGTCAGCCAATTGCAGCGCCTGGATGGCAGCCGCGGCATCGCCGAAAAGCTGGTAGCGCTCGTTCGCCATCATCAACAGGAATTCGGCTTCGTTGAGGGCCAGCGCGTCGCGGCCCGTCAGTCGCTGCTCGGCGAGATTGGCGATCGCGTCATCCATGTGCCGGCTGCGCTCACCGATGCCGAGCATCTCTTCGCGCAAGCCCTTGTTGACGTTGTCGGCATCGCGAACGCGCGAACGCAGCGTGTCCAGGTCGCCACGCAACTGCTGGCTGGCCTGGTTGGCGCTCTCGATCTGTTGCTCCAGCGCGGCCATTGCCTGCGCCTGGCCGTTGACGGCCGGTTTCCGCGACTGTTCGACGCGCCACAACGAGTAGCCGGAAAACAACAACGCGACCAGTACCAGCATGCCGGTGAAAATGCCTCCGCCGCCGCGCCGTGGCGGCTTGCGTACGGGCGTCGAAGCTGGCCGTGGTGGTGGCGTGGCGGATTTCGTGGCGGGCGTCGGTTCGGGCGTATTGGTTTCCATAAGTGGCATCGTAGTTCACGCGGGCCAACAATTCATTAGCGCAACCTCAATGCCGCGTGGACGAGATTGCCGGCTAGCGCCGACTCGGCAAGGTTGATCCGGGTCGCTCCATGGTGGCGTAGCGCCGTTTCGATACGTGAGCTGCTCGCGATCCAGCGCGCGTCGCGAAGCCGTTGCCACAGTGCGCGCGGCAGCGAACTGGCGATGATATCGAGCGCTTCCGTACTGCTGACGATGGTCAGCAAGGGATCGTCGGCCGATGCAAGGTCATCCAGTTGCTGCTGCGACCAGACGACAGCTCGGCGCCGATAGACAGGCCATTCGACAACCTCGGCACCACCTTCGCGCAAGACGTCCGCGATCAGGCCGCGTCCGCCAGGCGCAGTGACGATGGCAATGCGTCGGCCCGCCACCTCGCCCAAGCCGGGAAGGTCAAGCAGCGCTTCGCTGTTGTGGCCATCCTCGGGTGCGATGGCAGTAATGGCATGGCGGCGCAGGGCTGCGGCAGTGCTGGAACCGACGGCGAAGACGTGGCCCTCTGGCAGCCTGCGTTCTACCAGCGGTTGCGCATGGGTCACGGCGGACACACTGGTGAATATCCAGTCATTGATGCCGTCACGATCCTCCCGCGCAGCGAGCCAATCGAATTCGGGATTGGCTTCAGTTTCCTGCGCGGGCAATCGCAACACACGGGCGCCATGGCTGCGCAAACCGCGAATCAATGGCGCGGCGCTGTTGCGTGGACGGGTCACCACGACATTCCAGCCAGCCAGCGCGCTGGTATTGCTAGTCGAAGAAGGGTCAAGAGCACTCATGGCGACAGTGTAGGTCGCGCGCGGCGGCGGCGCTGCCAGCGTTTCCATACGTCGCCGAACGTTGAGTTGCAGCGCCACGATGCGCCACACTTAACGGCTTGACTCCGTTGGTGCCTGCAACCGCACGGGTCACCCCGACGTATCCCCTCACTCTCCCGCTACATGGCTGCCCGCGAATGAATGCTGTCAAATCGTCCCCGGTTGAATCTGTCGTCGTCGATTCCGCAAAGCGGCTCGAGATCGAACTGCGCCGCGATATTCCACTGGCGCGGATGATGGATATCCGCGTCGCGTCCTGGGACGGCGATAGTGTCACCCTGGTCGCGCCACCGGAACCCAACGTCAACGACAAGGGCTGCGCGTTCGGGGGCAGCCTTGCCAGCCTGATGACGATTGCCGGCTGGGCGTTGATCCGGCTCGCCATGGACGAGCGCGGCATACGTGGCGATGTCTACGTGCAGGACAGCCAGATCCGCTACCTCGCGCCGGTGTTCGGCGAACTGCGCGCCACCGCGCGACTGGTCGAAGGCGAGTCGTTCGATACCTACTTCAACACCTTGTCCACGCGCGGCAAGGCGCGTCTTGGTGCGACCGTCGAAATCGCCGGCGCCCAGGACGCGGTCGGCTCCAGCCTGTCTGCCCGCTACGTCGCGTTCTCCAAACCTGCCTCGTAGACCCGCGCTGCAGAAACAAAAAGGGACGCCATCGGCGTCCCTTTCTGCAAAACGAAGTGGAACGATCAGTTCGAATCGAAGCCGTTGGCCCAGATTGTGTCGCCGCCGCAACCAGTGACGCGAACATCGTCGACATACCAGCCTTCCTTGCCGACCGAAGAGTCGCTGCCTTGGCGCCAGCGCAACTGCACCGCATTGCCGGCATGGCTGCTGAGATCGACCAGCGTATCCGCGTAGGCACGCGGAGTGGTGCTGTCGCACCAGGCCTGCAAGCCGGACAGCGGGTTGCTGGCAGCCGATGTATTGCCTCGGTACGGATCGTTGATCAACCGGCTGCCCGGTACCTGCGTGAACGCACCGCCGGCTACCGATATTTCAAGGATCGCGCTGTCGTAGCATTGTGACGCCCCGTTCTGCTCGATGTCGCGATAGTTCTGGTAACGCAAGGTCAGCGGCATCACGCCGGTCGGCAGGTTGATGGTCGGCGAAGTCAGGCGCTGGTCGGCGACCGTGGGAAGGTCGACGGCCTTGAACGCATTGCCGCCAGACAGCGGGCTGGGTCGCGCGGTTGATAGTCCCCAGTTGGAAGTTCCCGCCACGGTGCCGCTGACGCTATAACCACCGTCGCCACTCGTGAACGCTTCGCTGTACAGCGACAGGGTGCTCTGGCTGACTTCGCAACTACCCGGTGCGGTCACCGTGCTGAACCGGTAAACCGTCGACGTCGTTCCAGCGCCGCACGCGTTGTTGCCGATGATGCGCCAGTAGTAGGCCTGGCCGTTCAACAGCGGAGCGGTTGGCGTGTAGCTGGTTCCCGCCACCGTCGTATCGACGACGATCGCTGCGAACGCCGCATCGGTGGCGATCTGTATGCGGCTGCTGGCCGCTTGGCTACCTGCCGTCCACGTAAACGTCGGCATCGTGGTCTGGCCAACCGCCATGTTGGCCGGTGTGGTGAGTGCCGCAACTCCCGGAAGTGCCGTCGAGACAAACAGATCACGGGTCAGGCTGATGCTGCGATCGACATTGCTGCCGGTGATGGTCAACGTGGCCGCCCCGGGCGTCGTGCCGGCGCTGGTCACGATGTTGAGCGCGCTGGTTCCCGCCGGCGTGACAGGGTTCGTCGTGAAGCTTGGCGACGACCCTGCCGGCTGCCCGCTCACGGCAAGGTTGACCG
>JBBSLA010000095.1:0-9987 GCA_038255665.1 Lysobacterales bacterium
CGGGTGGTGCAAGAAGTCGATTATTTTGTTAAGCCGTCGCTTGACGACGGCAACGGTTCTGCAACGACCGGTGCCGCTTCCCCCAGGAGCGCGCCGATAGCAGAACAGGTTCCCCGCCCGGATGGCGGGGAACCTGTCCGACTCGAAATCGTTGACGGACGTGAACTACGCCGTCAGTAGCGCGGATTGCGTTCCCACGCCAATGCGGTTCTCGCGATCAGGTCCAGGTCATCATGCCGTGGCGTCCAGCCGAGCACGCCCTGTGCGCGGCTGGCGTCGGCGATCAGCGATGGTGGGTCGCCAGCGCGTCGTGGCTCCTCGATCACCTTGATCGGCGATCCGTGGGCGCGTTGCACCGCCTCGATGACTTCCCGCACCGAGTAGCCGTGGCCGTAGCCGCAGTTGACTGTGGTCGAGGCATTGCCGTCGCGCAGGTAGGCGAGGGCACGCAGGTGGGCGCTGGCGAGGTCTTCGACATGAATGTAGTCGCGCACGCCAGTGCCGTCAGGTGTTGGATAGTCGGTGCCAAAGATGCGCAGCGCATCGCGCTTGCCGACCGCGACTTCGGCCGCCACCTTGAACAGCAGGGTCGCGGCGCGCGTCGATTGGCCGATGCGGCCATTGGGATCGCAACCGGCCACGTTGAAGTAGCGCAGGATCGCGTGCCGCATCGCGCCGATGTGGTCGAGGTCGCGCAGCATCCATTCGCTCATGAGCTTGGAGCTGCCATACGGATTGATCGGCGCGGTCGGCGTGTCTTCGCTGACCAGTCCGCCTCCCGGAATTCCGTATACCGCAGCAGTGGACGAGAACACGATCTGGTGGACGCCGGCAGCGACGCAGCATTCCAGTAAATTGCGCGTGGCGCAGGTGTTGTTGCCGTAGTAGCGCAGTGGATCGGCGACCGATTCCGGCACGATGGTGCGCGCCGCGAAATGCATCACCGTGTCGACGTCGTATTCATCCAGGACGCGGGAGACCAATTCGCTGTCGCCGGTGTTGCCGACGACCAGCGGAGCATCGATAACCGCCTCGCGAAAACCGGTGCTGAGGTCGTCGAGGACGACCACGCGTTCGTCGGCTTCGCGCAACTGCCGCACCACGTGGCTGCCGATATAACCGGCACCGCCGGTGACGAGTATCGTGGATCGAGGCATGGTGGCGGCGAATCCTGGCAAGGGCGATGGTTCATTGTAAGTGCGCTGCGTGGATAGCTCGAATCCAGAACGACAATCGCTCCGTGGAGCGCCAATTTCGTGCAGGTGTTGCGCCCGTCGCGGACCGTGATCGACGCGCGCGGCGACAATTGACCAGAACGTTGGGGTGTTCGCTGAAGCTGGTGCAGGGAGTGTATCCGGGCCACATCTGTCACCGGCAGCGCGACGACGGCCGCCCGTTACGGCTGCACTCGAAACTCGTGCACGGCGCCACGCGAGATGAGCTCTTTGCCATCGACCGCTTCAAGATTTCCGGCGCGCGTGTAGGTGTGGCAACCGCGAAGCCCGCGTACCCAACGCGGCTCGATACTGCCGATTCGCCGTTCCTCGTACCCGGTCGGGGACAGCATCAACACTTCGTTGAAAACCACGGCGTAGCCGTAGTCGATGCTGCAATTCTGTGAAGGTCGGATCAAACGGCCTTCGTGTTCGAAGAGGCGGCCAGCCGGACGCGCATGACGTACGTCGCTGACGATCGGGTTGAGCGGATGCGGTTGCCACGGGCCGGTCGGCGTGTCGGCAACGAACAGGAACAGGTCGTCCCAGATGCGTTCGTCGTAGCCCAACGCGCTTTCTGTGACATTGGCGAAAAGGTACCAGCGGCCCTCGTGCTGGTGCAGCGTGGTATCCACGAAACGCCAGCCACGCAGGATCTCGGCGACTTCCTCCCACTGCGTCGGAAACTGCGTCGCCCGATACAGGTTGACGCATTGTGCTTCGGACGACTCGACCGTCATCAGCGTCTGCCCGCTGTCTTCGAACACGCAGGGGTAGGACAGATGCCAAGCGGTCTGCAACACGGGCTGGCACGATTTCACGGCGAGTTGCTCGTCGAGTTCGATCACGCTGATTCGGCCACGTCGTTCCGCGTAGACATACTCCTCGACGAAAACAAAATCGCGACCGTCGCGCCGTACCGCGCACGGATCGGCCCAATAGACTTCGCTGGGCGGGTCAACGCGCTTGACGTTACGCAGGTTCGGCTGCGCCGGATCGATGCCGCTGTCGCTGCGACGCATGCCAAGGAACCACGATTCCACCGTGCCCAGGCGCGGAATCTGTCGACGCAGTCCGCGACCGACCAGACGCAGCAGAAACTGCAGCATCTTGAACGTGCCGGGTGGCTTGAACTCCGTCTCGGGCTGAGAGTGAAGCGGAATGCCGCGCGCCAATTGCCGCAGTGCACGCAGCAGCAAGGGCGGCACGCGCAACAACTGGTGCGCACGATTACGCGCAAACGAAAGCTGCGATGTCGCGCACCAACTCGGCTGCAACAGCGCGCGACTTCCCGTATCCGACAGGGTGACGCTCAAGCCGCCGAGGGTCACCGAATCGCCGCGCAACAGCGGTGCCAACAACCAGGTTGCCGCGCGGTGCGGATCGGTTGAACGACGGTCGAAACTCCAGGCACCAAGGCGGGCGATCGAGGCCAGTTCAGGTCCAACAGGCGGAAGGCCGAAGCCTATGATCAGATCGGGACGCAATGCCGCGAGGCGCTTCTGGTCGAGTTCGCTGACTTCCAATAACGGGTCATTCGGCCGCGCGATGCACGCGGAAAACACTATCTGCGGCAGACGACCCGGCAATGAAGAACTTGCCGTAGCCGCGCGTGCGACGCCGGCAAGGACTGCGTCGCTGCGCAGGAACACGTCGAACAGCATGGGAAAGCGGCGCAGCGGAGGCACAGCGATTGCCGATACGTTGACGACCTCGGCGACATCGCTGTCGACCAGTGCTGCCAGTGTCTCGGCGATCCAGGTCGGTGCCATCAGGTTGTCGATCAGCACCACGATGCGCAGTTTCTGGACGCCGTCGGGAAGTGGCTGGTACAGGCGCGAACGTGCACCGACAGTCGTCGCCATCAGCGGGCCACGCGACCGATGCCAGCGGCGACGCTTGCACGGAATCGGCATCCATTCCGAAAACCCAATTTTCCTGTGTGTCGCATTGCCCGGCATTGCCCCCTGCGTCGCGCGATGTTCGCAGCGCGGCGGCGCTGCAAACATGGATCAATCATAGCGGTTTTATCGACGCGCACCAGTCACCGATGCGGCCGTGCAAGCGTAGTCGATCACTTCGCGACATGATCAAGTGGTCACAGTCGGGCCAGAACTCGAACTCCACCCGAGGATCATCCGCCGCCTTCCCGAACGTCTCGCGGAATTGTCCGGAGTGCAGGAAATAATGCGCGATCCCGCCGGTGTAGATGGCAAGCACGCGGATGTCCTTGTCGAGTATCTGCTGCATCTCGGCAGGTTCCGTACCGGCTTCAGGCCAGTCGCGGAAATGCTCCTCACCGGGCTCTTTCGTGTGCGGAAGGATGCGCCGCAATACCATTCCCGGCCAAGCGGCCTTGGGACGTGCAAGAAACAGTTTCGCCTGTCCGGCGCGAAACGATCGCCCGGGCCGTGCGATGGCGTCGATCAGCAACAGTCCGCGCACGCGTGGATCGGCGAGCGAGATGTTCCAGCCGCGATCCGCTGCCGCGCAGATTCCACCGATGATGTAGCCGTGCGCGCCGAGGCGCAGATCGAGACGATCAAACGCGTCGCTGATCACGTCGAACTCGGTCGATGCCGAGAACCCGGAATCGCCGATGCCGGGCATATCGAAACGCAACACCGGATGGCCCAGCGCCGCCAGCCGCCGTGCCAAATGCACCTGCTGGCGGAATGGTCCAACCCGATGCACCAGGCCGACGTTGAAAAGCACGACGGCGGGGCGCAATGGCAGTCCTTGCGCCGCCTGGGTAAGGATGCCGAAGCGATCTGCGCTGAGTTCGACAATTTCCTCAGGGCTCATGCACGGTCCTCGAAGCTGGTGCCGATCCAATCGACCGCCGCCCACAGTTCGTCGCCGAAGAGTTTGCGGTTCTGCATGTCGATCTTGTCGACCCAGCCAGCGACGGTCGGGCTCAAGGTGATTTGGCGCGCGTACGGCCAACGGTCGACAAGGATGGATTCGCTGTGGGTTGCCAGGTCGACCGGAACCTGCGGCGGCTCTGTCCAGTCGGCGAACAACAACTCGTTACGCAGTTCGGCGCTGCAACAACTGCCGAGCAGCCAACCATCTTCGCCGGGTTTGGGAAGTTCGGGCAACAGCGGAAAGCGCTCCCGATCACTGCGTTCGGCGAGGTCGGCCTTGAGAAGGTCGGCCAGCCACTCCGCACCGCTGGCCAGCGGCTGCCACAGCAGAAGGCGATCGGCGGCATCCGCACACGCCGTTGCCGGCCACGCACCGCCACGCACGCCGGCCAGCAGCAGCGGTGCGCGACTGCGCTCGCGCATCCACGCGATCGCGCTGCGCGTGTCGGCGCTGGCACCAGCCAGGCTGAAGTCTTCATCGTCGCCGGCCGAATCGCCGCTGCCGAAGTAATCGAAGCGCAGCGTGGCCCAACCCTGCGAGGCAAGTCTCCGGCAGGCCAAGGCCAACATGCGGTAGCCCATGAAATGTTCGTGCAGCAATGGCGCGCACACCACCAACAGCGCGTCGGCCTTGGCCAGGTTGCCATCGACGATGGCAAACAGTTGGCGGTCCGCCGTGCCGATGTACTCGGGCTGCGACACGCTCATTTCGTGCCGATGCCGAACATGCCGAGCATCTTGCCCACCGCCGTCTGTCGCGGTGCCAAATCCTCCATCGACGGCAGCTTGGCCGCCAGCGACCCCAGCGTGCCTGTCGCGATCATCAACAGGTTCATCCGGACCTTGGTGTCCTTCTGCACTTGCGTTGCCATTTCCACTGCCAGTAGCGAGTGGCCGCCGATTTCGAAGAAGTTGTCGTCGTCGGCCACGGCGTCCAGCCCGATCATTTCGCACCACAGCGCGGCCAGCCAGGCCGTTCGCGCGTCGCGGCTCGGCGCGGCGGGAGCTGCGTGGGATATTGTCGTTTCCGTGCTGGTCTTCGCCGTCGGTGGTGGCGGCAACGCGTTGCGATCAAGTTTTCCATTCGGCGTGCGCGGCAGCTCGTCGAGCACGATGATTTGCTGCGGCAACATGTAGCCCGGCAGTCGTTCGCGCAAATGCTCGCGCAACGACTCGGACGGATCCTCGGCACTGGCGCGCGAGCCGACGTAGAGCAAAAGGCGCTGGTCGCCGGGCGCGTGTTCGTGGATGGCAGCGACTGCCTCGCCCAAGCCCGGCAACTGCAGGGCGGTGGCTTCGATGTCGCCGAGTTCGATGCGATGGCCGCGGATCTTCACCTGATGGTCGCTGCGACCGTGGTAGTAAAGCCGGCCATCGCGAATGCTGCCAATGTCGCCGGTGCGATACATGCGCGCGTCAGCGCCATGGCGGGAATCGAAGACAAAGCGATCGGCCGTCAGGTCGTCGCGATGCAGGTAGCCATCGGCAACGCCTGCGCCGGCGATGACGATTTCGCCGCGCTCGCCTTCACCTGTCGCCCGGCCTCCGGCATCGAGCAGGAAGATGTCGGTATTCGCAATCGGCTGGCCGAGCGAGATGTCCGCCGAGTCGGCGTGGATCCGCTGCACGGTCGACCAGATCGTCGTTTCCGTCGGTCCGTACATGTTCCAGAGTTCGCTGGCGTGGGCCAGCGCGCGGTCAGCAACGCCGCGTGGCAGCGCTTCTCCGCCGACCAGCACCTTGAGTCCTGCGACAGCGTTGTCGCCGGCGCCGTCGAGCAGCATCCGCAACAGGGTGGGCGTGGTTTGCAGGATGCTGACATCGCATTCGCGGATCAGTGCGGCCAGCGCCATTGGCTCGGTGATTTCATTGTCATCGGCAATCACGATGCGGGCACCGCACAGCAACGGCAGGTAGAGTTCGAGACCGGAAATGTCGAACGACAACGTGGTCACCGCGACCAGCGCGTCATCCTCGCCAATGCCCGGCTCGCGCCGCATCGACGTGAGGAAGTTGACCAGGTTGCGTTGCCGGATCCGAACACCTTTGGGATGACCTGTCGAGCCGGACGTGAACAGCACGTAGGCAAGGTCGTCGCCATCGAGCACCGGCAGGTCAATGGTGACCGGCTCGCGCAAGTCGAGCTCGTCCAGCGCCACCAGTTCGCGGCCGCTGGCGACTGCCGGTGGTACGTCATCGCGTGCCAGTGTAACGATGCGTTTCAGTGCCGACTGCCCGGCGATATCGAGCAAGCGTTCTTCCGGGTAGCTTGGATCCAGTGCAACGTAGGCTGCGCCTGCGCGCTGTACCCCGAGAGTCACGATCGGCAGTTCCACACCGCGGGGAAGGCAGACGCCGACCAGTTCGCCGCGAGCGACGCCACGTTCGACCAGATGTGCCGCCAGCGCGTCGATACGCTGGACCATGCCGCCATAGGTCAGTCGCCGCTCGCCCGCTTCGACCGCGATGCGCAACGGCGTTGCCTGGGCCTGCGCCGCGACGAGTGCCGGCAGGTTGGCGGCTGGATCGATTGCCAGCTCGGGCCCTTGCAGCGATGGCGTCAGCATCGCTGGTGCCGCGGATGCTACCGGTGCTGGCGTCGCCTTGGTGGGCGTTTCGTCCTCGACGGTCACCTGCGGCCCCGGTGCGCGCGACGCGGCAATGATCGCTTCGAGTACATCGTTGCCGTCGCTATCGTGGAGGTTGTCGATGGCCAGGGCGGGTGACGGTTCGGTTGTCTCAACCGGCAGGTCCAGTTCGCGTTCCGTTTCGTTCGACGTGTGCGCAGTCACCACCGCGGGGGCGGGCTGGCCGTCTTCATCGCGTTCCGAAACGGCGGCATCCGGGCCGCGCTGCGCGGGCGTCTGCGCAACGTCGATAATCTCGCCAAGCAGCGCTTCGTAGCGCCGTATGAACGACGCGACGCTACTCGCATCGAACAGGGCGCTGGCGTAATGCAGGTCCAGGCTGAGGCCGTCGCCGACCTCGCTGAGATTGACGAAAAGGTCCCAGAACAGCGAGGTTTTCGGGCAGTCGCGCAAACTCGACGCCAAGCCGTTGAAAAGCAACGGCGGCACGCGTGGGTTGAGGTTGAACACGACCCGCGTCAGCGCGCCATCGGTTTTCGCCAGAGCGCCGCCGCGAACGAGGTTCTGGATGCTCACGTCCTGATGATCGGCGGCATCGAGCAGTCGGCGATGGGTGGACTCCAGCGTTGTCTCCACCGTGCCAGCCATGTCGGGATTCAATCGCAACGGCAGCATGTGTGCGCCATCGCCAAACAGGCTGCCGCTGCCAGCCAGCGCCTGGCCCGCGAACGGAACACCGATCACGATGTCGTCCTGGCCGGAAAGCTCCGCAAGGAGTCGGGAGAACACATGAAGCAGCACGCTGTAAAGGGTGACACCACGCCGCCGCGCCTGCGCCCGCAAAGCCGACATCAATGCGGCCGGGAAATCGTGGGTGATGGTTGCCGCCGCATAGTCCGGCTGACGACCGCGTGGACGATCCAGCGGCAGTTGCAGGGGCGCAGGTGGGTTCTCGAACTGCTGCTTCCAATAGCCGGTCGCGGCCACGCCCTGTTCGCCGCTGCGACGCTGCCGCTCGGCTTCGATATAGGCACGGTACGACTCGGCGGGCTCGAACATGGGCGCAGTGTCCGACACCGCAGCGTTGTAGCCGCGCTGGAGTTCATCCAGCAATACGGCTTCCGACCAGCCGTCAAAGATCAGGTGGTGGCCGATGAACAGCAAGGCGTGGCGATCGACTCCGAGGCGGACGAGTTGTGCACGTGCCAGTGGTGCCTGTTCCAGATCGAACGGGATCGCCATCTGCGTGCGGCAATGCGCAGCGAGACGACGGTCCGCATCGACCCCGGAAATTTCGACTTCCTCTAGCTCCAGTCGTGCATCGTGGTCGATCCATTGTCCGCTGCCATCACCGGCGATGCAGAGGCGGAACGCTTCGTGGCGACAAGTGACGGTATCCACGGCGCGTGTCATCGCAGCGACATCGAGCCTGCCGTCGAGATGCAACAGCATCGACTCGTTGAACGCGGCATTGGAATCGTCGCTGTATTGGCAGGCCAGCCACTTGTCGCGCTGCGCATCGCTGAGCGGGAAACGTTCGCTCGCTGCGTCCACCGGAGCGGCAGGGATACCAGGCGATGGCGCGGTCGTCTCGACAATCGCGCCGCCGACGTGGCTCAGTACCTTGGCATCCAGCAATGTGTGTACCGCGTCTATGACCCGGTCGAAAATTTCTTCGACTTCGAGTTCGCCATGCACCTCGGTCAGGAAGCCATTGAACTGCTCGTAGACATGCAGCCCGCGTTGGCGCAGCGCATACCAGAACAAACCGGCGAATGGTTGGTCATCGTCAACCAGAATCCGCCACAGCGAACTGAAGCCAACCGCTTTCATGGGCGCGCGTAAATCGCGGAATCGCTCGTTGAGCCGAGCCACCAGGGCCTCGGTTCGCATCGTGACGTCGCGCTGCAACTGCGGTCCTTCGCGCTTGAGATGCAACAGCACCGCGCGCGCCGCAGCGAGTGCAAGCGGATGGCGCACGAAGGTGCCAGCGAAATAGGTGACGCCGGCTTCGGGATAGCTGTCGTCGCCAAACCGCCAGTCGCCACCATCGAGCGCATCCAGCCACTTCGGGCTGCCGGCGATCACCGCCAGGGGCAGGCCGCCTCCGATCACCTTGCCGTAAGTCGCGATGTCGGCACGAACGTCGTAGTACTCCTGCGCGCCGCCCTGGGCGACGCGAAAACCGGTGATCACTTCATCGAAGATCAGCGCGCAGCCAGCATCGTCGCAAAGGCGTCGTAGCGACTTGACGAACTCGACCGGTTGCAAGGTCGGGTTCTTGCTCTGCACCGGCTCGATCATCACTGCGGCCAGCTCGTGGCCGCGCTCGCGAATGACGGACAGCGCTTCATCGCTGCCGTAGTCGAGCACCAGCACATTCTCGACCGCACTGGCGAGGATGCCTGGCGCGGCAGCGATCGAGCGCAGCCGCTTGGTCCCACGCACGATGACTTCGTCGAAGATGCCGTGGTAGCTGTTGTTGAAGATGACGATGGTGTTGCGACCGGTCACGGTGCGTGCGATGCGCATCGCGCCCATCACCGCTTCGGAGCCGGTGTTGCAGAACGCGACGCGCGCCATGCCGGTCATGTCGCTGATCAGGTCGGCGACTTCGGCGGTCAGCGGATGTTGCGGGCCAATCTCCATGCCGCGATCAAGCTGGTCTTTCAACGCGTGGACGACGTAATCGGGTTGGTAGCCGAGGAAGTTCGCACCGAACGAATTGAGCAGGTCGATGTACTCGTTGCCATCGATGTCCCACAGGCGCGCGCCGTGGCTGCGCTCGACGACGATCGGATAGACCAGTTCCTTCCACTGCGGATTGAATCCGGTGACCACGCGCGGATCGGCCATGCGCTTGCGCTGCGTTTGGCTGAATGCCTTGGAGCGCGCGGTCTGGTCGTTGTAGCGCGCAATGAAGTGTTCGATCCACTCGCGTTGCGCCGGTGTTGCGATCGACTTGCGCTCGGTGCTGATCCGCGCCGAAGCGCCGAACGGCTGCGCGCGCAGGTCGGCGCGTTCGACGGGTTCGTTGCTTGGCGTCGAACTTGCTGAGTGCATTGGCACCGTAGATGCCGGCTGCGGCATTCCAGCCAAACTGCTGAGCAGCGCAGTCTGTTGTTGCAACAAGGCAAGCTGGCTTTGGATCAGTTCGGCAAATGCGCTCGGGTTTGAAGCCGGCATCGCATTCGGTGACGCCGCTACAGCGACGAGCGGAGCCGCAGCGACGTCCGCCGGCAGTTCCCGATCGAGCAATTCGCTCAGCGCGTCGACGTTGTCGAGGTCCTCCATCAGGCGACGGAACTTGAGCTTCAC
>JBBSLA010000096.1:0-9841 GCA_038255665.1 Lysobacterales bacterium
GCGAACTATTGCAACACTCCGCCGGGCACAGCGCTGGATACCTTCACCTATTCGCTGGCACCCGGCGGCAGCACTGCGACGGTGCGGGTCAGCGTGACCTGCATCGACGACGATCCGGTCGCAGTCGCGGACAGCGCAGGGGTCATTGAGGATTCCGGCGCAACCGCGATTGACGTGCTTGCCAACGACACGGATGTCGATGGCGGCCCGATATCAATTGCCAGCGTGACTCAGCCTGTGAACGGCACCGTTGTCGTCACCGGCGGTGGAACGGGACTCACCTATGCGCCGAATCCTGACTACTGCAACACACTGCCGCTCCTGCCGAGCACCGCGCCTTCCATCTTCACTTACAGTCTCGCACCGGGCGGCAGCACGGCTACCGTCAGCGTCAGCGTCCTCTGCGTTGATGACGCGCCCGTAGCCGTCAACGACAGCGCCACCGTGCTTGAGGATTCCCCGGCGACAGCCATTGATGTGCTAGCCAACGACACCGACGTTGATGGCGGTCCGAAGTCGATTGCCAGCGTCACCCAGCCGGCCAACGGAACGGTCGTCATCACCGGCGGCGGCACTGGACTGACCTATGCGCCGAATCCAAATTACTGCAACGTGCCACCGGGCACCGCGCTGTCCACGTTCACCTACACACTCGCTCCGGGCGGCAGCACGGCAACGGTGACGGTCAGCGTCACCTGTGTTGATGATCCGCCGGTCGCAGTCAACGACAGCGCAACGGTGGTCGAGGATTCCGGTGCCAACGCGATCGACGTACTTGCCAACGACACCGATGTCGATGGTGGTCCGAAGTCGATCGCCAGCGTCACCCAGCCGGCGAACGGAACGGTCGTGATCACTGGTGGCGGCACGGGGCTTACCTATGCGCCAAACGCGGATTACTGCAACGTGCCGCCGGGCACCACACTGTCCACGTTCACCTACACGCTGGCGCCCGGCGGCAGTTCGGCAACGGTCACGGTCAGCGTTACCTGCGTCAACGATGCGCCGGTGGTCGATCTGAACGGACCGGCCGCTGGCATCGGTTTCGCAGCGACTTATACCGAAGGCAATCCGCCAGTCGCCATCGTCGATGCCGCCGCATTGACGGTGACCGATGTGGACAATCCAACGCTCGCATCAGCCAGCGTGGTCATCAGTAACCTGCAGGACGGCGGGGCGGAAGTGCTCGCCGCAACGACGACCGGCACGGCGATCATTGCCAGTTATGTCGGCGGCACGCTGAGCCTGAGCGGCACCGACACGGTCGCCAATTACCAACTCGTGCTGCGCAGCGTCACCTATCGCAACACTTCAACGGCACCGACCGAAACGCCGGTACGCGCCGTCAACTTCACCGCCAACGATGGCCTGTTCAACAGCGCAACCGCGACGTCGCTGGTGACCGTGGTTGCCGTCAACACGGTGCCGAGCTTCACCGCCGGCGCTGCCCAGACCGTCCTCGAAGATGCTGGCGCACTGAGCGTTCCGAACTGGGCGACCGCGATCAACGACAACGATGGCGGCCTGCAGACCCTGAACTTTACAGTTACGTTGGCGACTGGCAGCGCCAGCCTGTTCGCCGTTGCACCAGCCATCTCCCCGACCGGCACCCTGAGTTACACGCCGGCAGCCAACGCCAATGGCACCGCCACGTTCAACGTGGTGCTGATGGACAACGGCAGCAACAACAACACCAGCGCCGCGCAGACGCTGACGATCAACGTCACCGCCGTGAACGACGTGCCGAGCTTCACCGCCGGTGCCAATCAGAGCGTGCTCGAAGACGCCGCTGCGCAGACCATCGCTGGTTGGGCAACGGGAATCTCCGCCGGTCCTCCCGACGAATCCGGCCAGACCTTGACCTTCAGCGTCAGCAACAACAACGCCAGCCTGTTCTCGGTCGCACCCTCCGTGTCATCGACCGGCACGCTGAGTTACACGGTTGCGCCCGATGCCAATGGTGTGGCGACCGTCAGCGTTACTCTGATGGACGACGGTGGCACCGCCAACGGCGGCGTCAACACCAGCACCGGGCAGTCGTTCTCGATCACCGTGACAGCGGTCAATGACGCGCCGAGCTTCACCAAGGGTGCCGACCAGGCCGTGCTCGACAATGTCGGCCCGCAAACAGTCAACCCATGGGCGACGGCAATCTCGGTCGGCCCGGCCAACGAAGCGGGTCAGTCGCCCAACTTCGAGATCACCGGCAACACGGCGCCGTCGGCATTCAGCGCGGGCCCCTCGGTGTCGCCCACCGGCGTGCTGACCTACACGCCAGCCGTCGTCCCACAAGGCACCACGACGGCGACGATCACCTTGCGCGTTCGTGACAACGGCGGCACCGACAACGGCGGCATCGACGCATCGCCAACGCAGACGTTCACCATCGCGATTACCCACGCCAACATCGTGCCCACGCTGACCAACACGACCATCACCTATGCAACGGCGGGCAACACGCAACTGTTGGCCGGTGGCGCGACGCTGGCCGGCGTTGCCAGCATCAGCGACGCGCAGGGTGCACTGGCGAAGTCGATCCCGGTCGATCCGGACGGCCCGAATCCGCCGAGCGTGATCGCCGCCAGCGGCGCGTCGACGAATGGCGGCAACTATTCAATTGCTGCCAACGGCGCCTTCAGCTATGTGCCACCTGCCGGATCCACCAGCACTGACACCTTCACCTATCAGGTCACTGACGGTGCGTCGCCGACGCCGGGCGTTGTCACCGGCACGGTCAGCATCACGATCAGCCAGATGGTCTGGTACGTCCGTGACATCGTCGATGCGAACAATCCCGCCGGTGGCGATGGCCGCTCCAATAATGCCTTCGACACGCTGGCCGCTGCGCAAACCGGATCGCAGGCCAACAGCATCGTTTTCGTGTTCCGCGGCAACACCGGAACGACAGCGCTGGGTGGCGGCATCATCTTGAAGAACGGCCAGAAGCTGCACGGCGAAGGCATTGGACTCAACGTCAGCGGTTTCGGCACCTTGGTGCCGGCTGGCAGCCAGCCACGCATCACCAACAGCGGTGGCAATGGCGTGACCGTTGCGGCCAGCACGGCCAACGGCGATCGCAGCGGCGTGGAAATCCGCGGCCTGGATATCAGTGGCAGCAGCAATGCCGTCAACGTGACTTCCGCCAATGCGGCCAACCTTGGCATCCTGGTCAGCAACAACACCGTTTCCGCTGCCGGAACGAATGGCATCAACATCGCGGCCGGCTCGACCGGTACGCAGACCGTCGCGATCAGCGACAACACGGTGACCGCGAGCGGAACCGGCATTTCGTTGGTGCGCAGCGCAGGTACCGTGACAATCACCGGCTTCTCGACTAACACGGTCTCGGGAAACACCGGCGGCACCGGTATCACGATCAGCGGTCCGTCGGTGGTGTTCGACGCGACGCCGGGCGGCAGCTTCCAGACCGTTTCTGGCGGGGTGACCCAGGTCGGCGTCTCCGGAAATGGCGTCGGCGCGGCCGGCGTAGTCCTGAGCAACGTCGATGGCGACCTTTCGTTCACCGACCTTGATATCTTCGCCGACGCCGGCGCGGCACTGGTTGCCACCTCGTCGGTCGCCTACACGGGATCGGCAGGACTGCGCATCGTCGTGCCATCCAGCGTGGCAACCCTGCAAGCAGTTGGCGGGCCGATCGCACAGCTTGGAACCGTCACGACGACATTGCCGCTGGTAATGGGAACCAGCACCGGCAGTCCGACCGGCGGCTTCGCGGCCACGTCACTGTCGGGCGCGGTCAGTTTTGCCGCAACCAGCTCAATCAACGGACCAACCAGCGCAGCGGGTGTCGCGTTCCAGGTTGCCAACAGCAATGCCAGCATCACCTATGCAGGGCCGATCACGACGACAACTGGAAGCGGAATCGTACTGACCAACAACAGTGGCGCGACGATCGGTTTCACCGGATCGATGTCGATCAGCACCGGCAGCAATTCCGCGTTCGCGGCAACCGGCGGCGGCACCGTGACCGTCACCGGCGCGGCGACGCGCAGCCTGACCACAACGACCGCGACCGCATTGAACGTCAGCAACACCGCTATCGGCCTCGGTGGCATCAATGTCACCAGCGTCAGCGCGAATGGCGCAGGCAGCGGCATCGTGCTGAACAATACCGGCGTCGCAGCAGGTCTGACGGTAACGGGCACCGGCGCGGCAAACAGCGGCGGCACCATCCAGAACACGACCGGCCCAGGCGTGTCATTGAACACTACCTACCAGCCATCCTTCACCAACCTGCGTATCCAGAACAGCGCCAGTCATGGCGTCAGCGGAACCCAGGTCGCCGGCTTCAGTTACATCAACGGCCTGATTGACAACACGGGTACCGGGCTGGGCGTGGAAAGCGCCAGCATCGCCTTCAACACGACGGCGACAGGCACCGAAAACAACCTGAGTGGTGCCGTCACCATCACCGGCAATACCCTGACCAACAGCTATTACCACGGCGTGGATATCTTCAACTTCAACGGTACCATCAGTGACGCCAACATCTCAGGCAACACGATCACCAGCAGCACTTCGACGGCGACGTCGAAGGGTTCGGGCATCCGCCTGATCGCGTTCGGCTCGGCATCGACCATTGCCAACGTCACCAAGGCCGCGATCACCAACAACGTGGTGTCAAACTTCCCGAGCGCCGCCGGCATCATGGCGCAGGGCGGCAATGGCAACCTGGGCGGACCGGCGGGCGTATTCGGCACGGCCGGTAGTGCGACCAACATCATCTCCATCACCGGCAATCGGGCAGCGGGATTCAGCGCGACCAATCGCTTCGGCACGCAAGCGATCGTCACGTCGGTCAATGGTCGCGGCCAGGGCAATTTCGATATTTCGAACAACGGCACAGTGGCCAATCCGATCGGCAATTCGAGTGGCACCGCCATCGCGCTGTCTTCGTTCGGCTACGCCAATGTCACCGGATTGATCAGCAACAACATCATCGTTGCCAACAATCTGTTCGGGTCGCAGGGAATCGGCGCCGGAACCGGAGCCACGCTGTCGTCAATCGAAACACCCAGCCTGACCTTGAACGTGTTCAACAACAACGTCAGCCAGACCGACGGCAACGGCATCCTGCTGGTCGCCCGCGATGCAAGCGGAACGCTGCGCAGCAAGGTGCAGGGCAATACTGTCGCTACGCCGCTGGGTGGAATTCGTGAAGGCATCCGCATTGATGCCGGCAATGGTATTTCGCTTGATGACAGCGTCTGCGTAAATATTTCCGGCAACACCACCTCGGGCAGCACCAATTCCGGCACGATCGCGTCGGGAATCGGGTTCCGCAAGCAAGGCACGCTGACGACGACCAACGATTTCTCTGTCAACGGAATGGCGGCGACCAGCACACCGGGCGTCGAGAACTACGTCGGCGGTCTGAATCCAGGCAGCACGACCGGTAACTTCGGCATAACCGGCGTCGACATGCTTTCAGCGAGCAGCGGCTATTCGGGCTGTTCGTTGCCGTAAGCGATTGCATCCACCAACCCACCGACGACTTGAGCCATGGCCGAACCGTTCCTATCAGAAATTCGCTTGATGAGCTTTGTCTTTGCTCCGCGCGGCTGGGCGCTATGCAATGGCCAACTTCTGCCGATCAACCAGAACCAGGCGCTGTTCTCGCTGCTGGGAACGACGTATGGCGGCAACGGGCAGACCAATTTCGGATTGCCCGATTTGCGCGGACGCACGCCGATTCATGTCGGCCAGGGGCACCCGCTCGGTGAGCGTGCTGGCTTTCAGGCGCACACTTTGTCGCCTGCTGAATTGCCTACCCATACGCACCTGTGGGGTGCGAACTCCGCGCCGGCCACCACCAATATGCCGGACAACACCCTGGTGCTCGCGCAATCGCTGGGTGACAACGCGTGGGCCGCGGCGACCAATCTCACGACAATGGCGGCCAATTCAAACGCAAACGTCGGCGGATCGCAGCCGCACTTGAACATGCAACCGTTCCTGACCTTGACGTTCTCCATCGCCCTGCAGGGCATCTTTCCGAGCCGCAACTAGGAGATCCTGACGGTGGCACAGCCCTATGTTGGAGAGATACGCATGTTCGCGGGCAATTTCGCGCCCGCCGGCTGGATGTTCTGTGAAGGGCAATTACTGCCGATTTCGGAAAACGAGACCTTGTTCCAGTTGATCGGCACCACCTATGGCGGCGATGGCCAGTCAACGTTCGCGTTGCCGGATTTACGTGGAAGACTGCCGATTCACCAAGGCAACGGTTTCATTCCTGCCGAGACCGGCGGTGTGGAAGAGGTCACCTTGACGGTGAATCAGATTCCCTCACACGCCCATCCGGCGCTAGCATCAACCAACCCCGGTAACGGCACCACGCCGCAGAACAGCGTATTGGCCAACCTGGGCACGGCGACCTCGGCGGGATACGGGACCGACAATCCGCAGATCAACCTCAGTCCGCAGAGCATGTCGCAGGCCGGCGGCAACCAGCCGCATACCAACTTGCAACCGTATCTGTGTGTCGATTTCATCATCTCGCTGTTCGGCATCTTCCCGTCGCCAACCTGAGCATTCCCATGGCCGATCCCTTCGTCGCGGAAATCCGCATTTTCCCGTTCAATTTCGCGCCAACCGGTTGGGCGTTCTGCGACGGCCAGATCCTGCCGCTGAGCCAGAACACGGCGCTGTTCTCGCTGCTCGGAACAACCTATGGCGGCAACGGTCAGTCGAATTTCGCGCTGCCCAACCTGCAGGGTCGGGCACCGATGCATCCCGGCCAAGGCCCGGGACTATCGCTGCACGATCTCGGCGAAACCGGCGGCAGTGAAACGGTGACCCTGCTTCAAAGTGAAATGCCGGCACATAGCCATCCGGTGCGCGCTTCCGCGCAGGACGCGACCACCCGAGTTGCCGCTGGACAACTGCCGGCAACCGGAACCGGCGTCGCGATGTTCGGCCAACAATCCTCCAATGTCAGTCTCAGCGACAAGTCCTTGGCGCCAGCGGGCGGCGGCCAGCCGCACAATAATATGCAGCCGTATCTCACCCTGAATTTTTGCATCGCGCTGCAAGGCGTTTTCCCGCCGCGATCCTGACGCCAGCACGGCATCCACGCCCTTTCGAGTAGAACCTGATGAAACGTCGCCACTTCCTTTGGACCGTCGCTGTCGCTGGCGGCAGCAGCTTGTTGAACGCGTCGCGTAGTTCGTTCGCCAGCACGCTTGCGCCGTCCGAGGGCGTCGATCACGCGACCCTGCTGCGCCTGGTCGAATCGCCAATCGTTGCCAACAACGACTTGCCTGGCGCTTGTGCGTGGATGGCGCATCCTGATCGCTGCGTCGCCAGCGCGCCGCGTTGGCGCATCAACCTGCATGGTCTCGTTCGCGGCCGGACCAGTACGTTGAACACGTTGCGAGTAGCCGCAGAGTTCAGCGATAGCAACGGTGCAGTCAATCCGCACGCACTTTATGGTTTCGACGCCGACCGACACAGTGGCCAGAGCAAGCCGGTCGGTTTCGCATTCGATGCCGCCGCGCTCGACGCATTCGCGCTGTCGGGCACGTCGCGCGACGGGGAAACCTGGCAGTTGCGTTGTCCGTTGGCCGGCCGCCTGCAAACGGGTCGTTATGTCGTCTTCGCCGGACGTGGCGGCCGTCGCGTCGACACGGCAGCGTTCGATTTCAGCGGCGAACACAGCGCGCCACTGCGTTATCGCGATGGCCGCGCCGTGGGTTTCGACTATCTCGCTTTCGACGTCATCGAGGACGCCGCCTGAGCGCGACCGCAGGCAGTTTCGCGCAGCGCCTGCACCACGTCACCGGCATCGCGCTGCGTGAGGAAGTCGAGTCGGATCGAACGTTCCTGACTGATCTTTACGCGCAGGTTCGTCGCCAAGAACTCGCTCTCGTGCCATGGACCGCCGCGCAGAAGCTCGACTTCCTGGCCAACCAGTTCGCGCTGCAGCATGCCTACTATCGGGCGAACTATCCCGGAGCGGAATTTCTCGTCATCACCGATGCAGGGCAAACAATCGGACGCATCTACCTGCGCCGCAGTGGCAATGAAATCCGCCTGATGGAAATCGCGCTGGTCGAACAGCGCCGGGACCAGGGATTGGGTGGATTGCTGATCCAGGCGCTATGCGACCTGGCCGACCGCGATGCTTGCGAAATCACCCTGCACGTCGAACCCGGCAATCCGGCTTGTCGACTCTACCGACGTCTTGGTTTTGAGCTGATCGAGGAACGTGGCGTCAATTCGTTCCTTGGCCGTCCACCGCGGCGACGTGAAGCGGGCTAGTTGAATGTGATCTCGTAACCCATGCCATCGCCGTGCGGTCCGATCGGCACCACGAACAACTCCAGCGGCTCACGGTTCGGATGATCAAGCGTGTAGATACCTTGTGCGAGTACGGGCTCAGCGCGGTCCGCGACCAACAACAATGAGAACGGTGTCTGCGGTCGCGGGCTGGGGCTGCCCAGCGGCTTTACTGACTGCAGGACGACGCTTGTGGTGCTTGCATGGGCGCTCAGCGTCCATGACTGGCCAAGGTACATCTCGAACTCGGCGGCGGTGAGGTTTTGCAACATGTTGGCTTCATCCATCAGGGACGGCAGATTAGCGTCTGCGGCGTCGCGACGAAAGCCGCCGGCGTTGTCTCCACCACGGCAGCGCCAGCCAGCCAGCCAGCCAGCCAGCCAGCCGACAAGCTGCGTATCCTTGTCGCCCTACTCAATGCCACGTCCACAGACCCATGCAACTGATCGACATCGGCGCCAACATCGGCCACGAAACGTTTCGTCCCGACTTCGACGCAATGCTGGCCCGCGCCCGCGCCCACGGCGTGGTGCAGATGATGGTGACCGGTGCCGACGCCGCCGGCAGCCGCATTGCCAGCTCGATCGCCATGAAACATCCCGGATTTCTCTACGCAACGGCTGGCGTGCACCCGCATTGGGCGGTCGAGTACGACGATGCGACTGACGCAATGTTGCGCGAGCTTTCAGACCAGCCGATCGTCAAGGCCGTCGGTGAAACCGGTCTGGACTACCACCGCAACATTTCGCCGCCATCGGCACAGGTCGCCGCGTTTGATCGCCAGTTGCAGATCGCCGTCGACAACGGCAAGCCTTTGTTCCTGCACCAACGCGACGCGCACGAGGATTTCATTACCAGCCTCGACCGCGTCCGCAGCAAGGTCGGCCGCGTCGTCGTGCATTGCTTTACCGGCAATCGCGAAGAACTGATCGACTACATTGACCGCGACTGCCACGTCGGCATCACTGGCTGGATCTGCGACGAACGCCGCGGCCAGCACCTGAAAGACATCGTTGGCCTGATCCCCGCCAATCGTTTGATGATCGAAACCGATTCGCCGTATCTCATGCCGCGCGACCTGGTGCCGAAGCCGTCCCATCGCCGCAACGAACCGATGTACCTCGCCCACATTTGCAATGTAGTCGCCGAGGCGCGCGGCGAGAGCGCGGAATATGTGGCCGACATCACGACGCGCAATGCGCGGGAGTTTTTCGGGCTTCCGCAGCCCGATTGATTTCGCGGTTGCGCCGCGATGGCGCTTTTCACCCCCCCCCCCCGGGGGGGGGAGAGGCCTGGCGTTAGGGTCCGGCTATTGCGCGGCGCCCATTTCGGTTGGCCGTCTAGACGTCCGTACTCGACTATCGCCAATTTAGTCAAACGTCTCGCCTGGCTGTATCTGGCCGCTTCGCTCTTGCTGGCTGTCGCCAAACTGGTCATGCGTTTCGCCGGGCTGCCGCCCACCGAGCTACCTTTCTGCTCGCACAGAAACGTAGCCCAAAGATGCGGCCCGATGGCCTGTCGGTCGTGCGGTGAAGCCGCA
>JBBSLA010000097.1:0-9834 GCA_038255665.1 Lysobacterales bacterium
CCTTCGACGCCGCGCAGAACGTCGATCGCATCGCGCAGGCCTGATTTTTGCGATTTCGGCAAATCAATTTGCGTCAGATCACCGGTGATGACAGCCGTGGTGCCGAAGCCAATACGCGTCAAAAACATCTTCATCTGCTCGGTCGTGGTGTTTTGCGCTTCATCGAGGATGACGAACGAATCGTTCAAGGTGCGGCCACGCATGTAGGCGAGTGGCGCGATCTCGATAACGTTGCGTTCGATCAGCTTGCTGACGCGTTCGATACCGAGCATTTCGTAAAGCGCGTCGTACAGCGGGCGAAGGTAGGGATCGACTTTCTGGGTCAGGTCGCCGGGCAGGAAGCCGAGCTTTTCGCCGGCCTCGACGGCAGGCCGGACCAGGATCAATCGCTGCGCACGATTTTCGTTGAGTGCATCGACGGCCATCGCGACCGCGAGATAGGTCTTGCCAGTACCGGCCGGACCGATGCCGAAGTTGATGTCGTGGCTGGCGATGGCCTGCAGGTAACGGGCCTGATTCGGACCGCGTCCACGAATCGTGCCGCGCTTGACGCGAACAGAAACCTGGGGCGTCGCGGCTGCCTCGGAATCGGCAATTGCATCGACACCCGATTCCTGCAGGTACAGGTTCAGCATCGGCGCATTCAGTACTTCGAACCCGGTGCGTTCGTAGAGCTCGTGCAGCAGTCGCGAGGCGCGCTCGACCGGGCGTGGTTCGCCGTTGACGCGAAACACGTTGCCGCGATTGGCAATCTCCACGCCAAGGCGCAGTTCGATCTGGCGCAGGTGCTCGTCGAACGGCCCGGCCAGGTTGGCGAGGCGTTCCATATCATCGGGTTGCAGCGCGAAATCGCGCGAATGTTGGGTCGTCATAGGGCGGGGAGGGTAGCGCGCCGGCGCGCATGACTCCAGCCAGCCAGCCTTCAGGGTTTGGCAACGGGGCGGGCGGCATACTGCATGGATCGGTGCCTGCAGCATTCTGTCGGCTCACCCCAACGAGGATCGCGTGACGATGGCAGCAGCTCGCCGAGCAGACGGCGCAACCCAGGAAGAATCGCGACACCCGGCGGGAGTCGAATCTCCGCTGCGTGCGGAATTGTTCAGCGCCGAGCAGATGGAGCGCCACGGCGCGGTCCTTGCCAAGAGCCATCACCTGCAACCGAACCGCCTGAGCGAACAACTGTTGCGCCGGCTCAGCGACAACCAGCGTGTGCTGGAACAGGCGCGCGAACGACTGGCCACGGCTGCGGCGGCCAACCGCAGCATCACTCCAGCTGGCGAATGGTTGCTCGACAATTTCTATGTCATTGACGAGCAGATACGCACCGCCCGCCGTCACTTGCCGAAAGGTTACAGCCGCGAACTGCCACGACTTGCCGAGGGTGGATCGGCCGGAATGCCGCGTGTATACGACATCGCGTTGGAGGCGATCTCGCATGGCGACGGGCGAGTGGACGAAGAAGGCCTGACCCGCTTCGTCGCTGCGTACCAGGCGGTCACGCCACTCGCGCTCGGCGAGTTGTGGGCAATCCCGATCATGCTGCGCCTGGCCTTGATCGAGAACCTGCGCCGCGTCGCCGGTTGCATCATCGTTGATCGTCGCGATCGCGACTTGGCCGAAGATTGGGCCGATCGCATGGTGGAGACGGCCGCAACCGACCCGAAGAACGTTGTGTTGGTGATCGCCGACATGGCGCGATCGGAGCCGCCGCTGAGCAGTCCGTTCGTCGCTGAGTTGACGCGCCGGCTGTCCGGCCAGAGTTCGACCCTGGCCCTGCCGCTAAGCTGGATCGAACAATGGCTGGGTGAATCCGGTCAGACCATCGAGCGCAAGATCCAGACCGAGAATCGGCACCAGGCCGCCGACCAGGTATCGATCAGCAACAGCATCGGCAGCCTGCGATTCCTTTCAACGACCGATTGGCGCGAGTTTGTCGAGACGCTCAGCGTGGTCGAACGCGCCTTGCGAAACGATCCGGATGGCACCTACGGGACGGCCGATTTCGCCACCCGCGATCGGTATCGCCATACGGTCGAGCGCGTCGCGCGCAACAGCAAGCTGAGCGAGGGCAAGGTGGCGGGGCTGGTTCTTGAACTTGCCCGCGAGGCGGCGGCGCGGCACGGCGCGGCGCACGTGAGCGCGCATGTCGGCTACTACCTGCTCGACGATGGCTGCCCGGAGTTGGTCCTACGCAGCGGCATGAAACGTGGCCTCGGCAGCTGGCTACGCGCACTTGCGAGCAGGATGCCGCTGACGCTCTACCTGGGTTCGATCGCACTGGTCACCGCAATGTTCGCCAGCGGCATGCTGCGCGAGGCGTGGCAGGAACTGGCTCATGCCGTTGCCTACCCGCGACTGCTGCTCGGCAGTGTCGCCGTGCTGGCCGTCATTACCTTCAGCGAACTGGCGATCGCGCTGGTCAACTGGGCAGCCATGCTTTTTGCGTCGCCACGCCAGTTGCCAAGGCTGGACTATTCGAACGGGCTGCCCAGCAGCGCGCGCAGCCTGGTAGCCGTTCCCACAATGCTTTCCGGCCGCGAAGCCATTGCCACACTGGTCGAGGCGCTGGAAGTCCGCTTCCTGGCGAACCGCGATGAACACCTGCATTTCGCCTTGATTACCGACTTCCTCGATGCGGCCGAGGAGCATCACCCCGGCGATGATGACCTGCTCGCATTCGCCGTGGCCGAGATCGAGCGTCTCAACGACCGCCATGCGCCCGAAACTCGCGACCGGTTCTTCCTGTTCCATCGACCGCGCCTGTGGAATCCGCGCGAAGGCGTGTGGATGGGTTACGAGCGCAAGCGCGGCAAGCTGGCGGCGTTGAACGACTTCATCCTGAGCGGTGACAGTTCGGCGTTTTCGTGCGTCACCGGCAACACGCGGGCGTTGTCGAACGTGCGTTACGTGATCACGCTCGATAGCGATACCCAGTTGTCGCGCGATTCGGCGCGCGAATTCATCGCGACGTTGGCGCACCCACTCAACCGCGCCATCGTGGATCCGGCGAAGGGTCGCGTAGTGCGTGGGTACGGAATCCTGCAACCCCGCGTTGGCACCAGTCTCAGCAAGGGATCACCGTCGCGCTACGCGCGCCTGTTTGGCACGGAGCCGGGAATCGATCCGTACACCCGCGCGGTGTCCGATGTGTACCAAGACCTTTTCGACGAGGGCGCGTTCGTCGGCAAGGGCATCTATGAAGTCGCCACGTTCGAGACCGTGCTGCGCGACCGCTTCCCGGAAAACCGCATCCTCAGCCACGACCTGCTCGAAGGCTGCTACGTGCGGGCCGGCCTGGTCAGCGACGCGCAACTTTACGAAGACTATCCATCGCGCTACAGCGCCGATGTCAAGCGCCGCCATCGCTGGATCCGCGGCGACTGGCAACTGATCCCATGGTTGCTGCCATGGGTGCCGCGTCGCGATGGCAAATACGAACGCAATCCGTTGACCGTCCTGTCGCGCTGGAAGGTGCTGGACAACTTGCGCCGCAGCCTGGTTCCTGCGGCTGCGGTCGCGCTGCTGGTGGCCGGCTGGCTGGTTCCGAGCATGCCCGGAACGTGGACGCTGTGGGCATTGGCGTTCCTGTATGTGCCGCCATTGGCGGCATCGCTGGTCGACCTGTTCCACAAGCCGGAAGATCTGCCGTGGGCGACCCACCTGCGCTTCGCAAGCGACGCGATTCGGCAGCACTTCATGCGCTTGCCTGTGGTGCTCGCCTGCCTGCCATTCGAAGCCGGCTACAGCCTTCACGCAATCGGTAAGACGCTGTGGCGTACAACCATCAGTCGACGCCACCTGCTGCAGTGGCAGCCCTTCAGCGAGGTCGATCAATCGCTGCCGGATTCCATGCTGGCCGAATGGCGGCGCATGGTGATAGCACCGCTGTTCGCGGTGGGTGTGGGCATTGCGATTTTCCTGTTGCATCCGATAGCCATGCCGGTCGCGGCGCCGATACTGCTGCTGTGGGCGCTGTCGCCAGCGCTGATGGCGTGGCTTGGACGTCCGCAGCCACGCCGCAGCACCCGGCTGGACGCGGAACAACGGCAATTCCTTGGCAGCCTGTCGCGCAAGACTTGGGCATTCTTCGATGCCTTCGTCACTGCCGACGACAACTGGTTGCCGCCGGACAACGTGCAGGAACAGCCTTCGCGCACGTTGGCGCATCGCACCTCGCCGACCAATATTGGCCTGTACCTGCTATCGAACCTGGCGGCGCGGGACTTCGGTTACATCAGTGCCACGACGGCGGTCCAGCGCATCGCCGACACCCTCGCCACGTTGGAACGCATGGAGCGCTTTCGCGGACATTTCTACAATTGGTACGACACCCAGAGCCTGCAGCCGTTGCCGCCGCGCTATGTCTCGACCGTGGACAGCGGGAACCTTGCCGGTCACTTGCTGACGTTGCAGCAGGGATTGCTGGCGATGATCGACGAGCCGGTAATGACGCTGCGCGTGATCGATGGCCTGGTCGACACCGTTGCCGCACTCGAAGACGCCAATGGCACGGTGGTCGATACCGCGGTTGCCGAACTGCATCGCGATCTTCTGAAAGCCCGTCTGCTGCCACCGGCCGATCTGGTCGGTTTGCGCACGCTGCTCGAAACCTTCGCCGACCGCGCCCGGCGCATCGACGCCGACGACTCGGTGCGCAATGAACTCGCGCGGCAATGGACGACCGCGCTGGCGCTGCAATGTGAAGACCTGTGTGATGATGCGGCGGCCTGGCTGGGTGCTGGTCACGACGACGAAAGCATGCCGACATTGCGCGAATTGGCTGGCAGCGATGAATCGCCCAACCGCGCGCGTGCGCACCAGCGCATTGTCGAGTTGCAACGGCTGGCGAGCGCGGCGGGTTACTTCGCGCGCTTCGATTTCGACTTCCTCTACGACCGCCAACGCCACTTGCTGCGCATCGGCTACAACGCCGACGAGCAACGCGGTGACGACAGTTACTACGACTTGCTGGCATCCGAGGCGCGGCTGGGAACCTTCGTCGGCATTGCCCAAGGCCAGTTGCCGCAGGAGGCCTGGTTTGCGCTGGGACGGCTGCTGACTGAATCCGACGGCGAGCCGGTGCTGTTGTCGTGGAGCGGCTCGATGTTCGAGTACCTGATGCCGCAACTGGTGATGCCGAGTTACCCCGGTACCTTGCTCGACCAGACCACGCTGAAATCGGTGCAGATGCAGATCGATTACGGGCGACATCTGGGCGTGCCATGGGGTATTTCGGAATCGGGATACAACGCCGTCGATGCGCGGTTGAACTACCAGTACCGCGCGTTCGGCGTGCCGACGTTGGGGCTGAAGCGTGGCCTTTCCCAGGATCGAGTGATCGCCCCGTACGCGAGCATGATGGCGCTGATGGTCGCGCCGGCGGAGGCTTGCGAGAACCTGCAGCGACTGGTTCGCGCCGGCTACGAAGGCGACTACGGACTGTTCGAGGCGATCGACTTCACCCCGTCACGGTTGCCGCGTGGGCAGACCGAGGCGGTGATCCGGTCGTTCATGGCGCACCACCAGGGCATGGGTTTCCTCGCGCTGGCCTACCTGTTGCTCGACCAGCCGATGCAGCGCCGCTTCGCTGCCGATCCGCACTTCCAGGCAACCCTTTTGCTGCTGCAGGAGCGCGTGCCTCGCGCGGGTGCATTCCTGCCGCATGCCACGGACATGGGCAGCGAGGTGGTTGTCGCCGACACTCACGAAACCCGACTGCGTATCTTCCACACCCCTGACACCGAGCGGCCGGCCGTGCAGATGCTGTCGAACGGGCGCTACCACGTCATGGTGACCGCGGCCGGCGGTGGATACAGCCGTCGCCACGAGATGGCGGTGACGCGATGGCGCGAGGACACCACCCGCGATCCGTGGGGCAGTTTCTGCTACCTGCGCGATGTCGCCAGCGGCGACTACTGGTCGGCTTCCGGACAGCCGACCGGCGTTGCCGTCGACCAGTACGAGGCAATCTTCTCCGACGCCAAGGCCGAGTTCCGTGGGCGCCGCAATGGTTACGAGACGCACATGGAAATCGCCGTCTCGCCGGAAGACGACATCGAACTGCGTCGATTGAAGATCAGCCATCGCGGTCGCGGCCGGCGCGTCATCGAAATCACCACGTATGCCGAAGTCGTACTGGCTGAATCGCTGGCCGACGAAATGCACCCGGCCTTCAGCAACCTGTTCGTGCAGAGCGAACTGGTTCGCGACAAGCAGGCGCTGTTGTGTACGCGACGCGCTCGCGCCGAGGGCGATCCCACGCCGTGGCTGTTCCATCTGATTGCGGTACACGGTGGCGATGTCGCTGATATCTCCTACGAAACCGATCGCGCGTTGTTCCTCGGTCGCGGCCATTCGCCGACCAATCCGCAGGTTGTCGTCGATCCGACGATGGAGCGACTTGGTGACAGCGAAGGATCGGTACTCGATCCCATCGTTGCGATCCGGGTGCGCATTGCGCTCGATTCCGACCAGGCGGTCACCATCGACATGGTTACTGGCGTTTCGGATCAGCGCGAAGGATGCCTCACACTGATCGAAAAATACCGCGATCGCCGACTCGCCGACCGGGTCTTCGACCTCGCATGGACGCACAGCCAGGTGGTGCGCCATCAGATCAAGGCCAGCCAGGCCGATGCGCAATTGTACGAACGCCTGGCGGGGGTGGTGCTTTACGCGCATCCATTGCTGCGCGCGGACAGCGCGGTACTGCTGCAGAACCGACGTGGCCAGTCCGCGTTGTGGGGCCAAGCGATCTCGGGCGACCTGCCGATCGTATTGGTGCAGATTGCCGATCCCGACAACATCGACCTGGTCCGTCAGGTGGTGCAGGCCCATGCCTACTGGCGATTGAAGGGTCTCGTTGTTGACCTGGTGATCTGGAACGAAGACCAGGTTGGCTATCGCCAGCAATTGCAGGAACAGATCCTCGGCCTGATCGCTGCCGGCGTCGAAACCAACATCATCGATCGGCCGGGCGGCATCTTCGTGCGACCTGCGCAGCAGTTGTCGAACGAGGATCGGGTATTGCTGCAATCGGTGGCGCGAGTCGTGTTGACCGATCGCGGCGGCACGCTGGCTGACCAGGTGCTGCGCGCCAAGCCTGCTGAACTATTGCCGCCGGCGCTCACTGTGCAACCGCACATGGCGTCGTCCGGTCATGCGCTGGAGCCCGTCGCGTTGATCCTCGAAAACGGCCATGGCGGCTTCACTCCCGATGGCCGCGAATACGTGATCACCCATTCGCCCGACCGGATGACGCCGGCGCCGTGGTCGAACGTGATCGCGAACGAGCAGCTGGGTTGCGTGCTCAGCGAATCCAGTCTTGGTTACACGTGGAGCGAGAATGCGCACGAGTTCCGGTTGACGCCATGGCACAACGACCCGATCGCCGATCCGAGTGGCGAGGCGATGTACCTGCGCGACGAGGACAGCGGCCGGGTCTGGTCGCCCACTCGCCTGCCATGCGTCGATGCCGGCCAGTACCGCGTCCGCCACGGTTTTGGCTACAGCGTGTTCGAGCATGTCGGGCACGGCATCGCCAGCGAATTGACGGTGTTCGTCGATGTCGAGGCCCCGGTCAAGTTCCTGCGCCTGCGGCTGCACAATGTTTCCGATGCGATTCGGCGGCTGTCGATCACCGGCTACGTCGAATGGGTGCTGGGCGACCTGCGCGCGCGCAGCCAGATGCACTTGGTCAGCATGATCGATCCGCAATCCGGCGTCGTGCTGGTTTCCAATCCCTACAACACGGAGTTCGCCGATCGCACGGCATTCCTCGACTGCGACGCGCCGACCCGTTCAGTCACATGTGATCGAACCGAGTTCATCGGTCGCAACGGCAGCATGGCCGATCCCGCCGCGTTGCGCCGGACGCGACTGTCTGGACGCAGTGGAGCGGGGCTGGACCCGTGCGCGGCGATCCAGGCAATGATCGAACTGGACGCCGGCGGCCACCACGAACTGGTGTTCCGGCTGGGCGTGGGCCGCAGCGAATCCGATGCGCTGAAGATCGCCAACCAGCATCGCGGCGACGCGGCTGCCGACGCGGCACTGCAACGCGTGCATGCGCATTGGCAGCGCTTGCTTGGCGTGGTGCAGGTGAAAACCCCCGATCCGGCAGTCGACGTGCTGGCCAATGGCTGGCTGCTCTACCAGACCATCGCCTGCCGCTTCGTCGCCCGCAGCGGCTACTACCAGTCCGGTGGTGCCTACGGTTTTCGCGATCAGTTGCAGGATGCAATGGCGATGGTCCACGCCGACGCGCCGCGCTTGCGCGAGCACCTGCTGCGGTGCGCCGGCCATCAATTCCCGGAAGGCGACGTGCAGCACTGGTGGCATCCGCCGCAAGGCCGTGGCGTGCGCACGCGTTGCTCCGACGACTACCTTTGGTTGCCGGTCGCGATCTGCCGCTACGTGGAAACGACCGGCGATACCAGCGTGCTCGACGTGCCGGTGCCGTACATCGACGGGCGTCAGGTGGGTGCCGATGAAGAATCGTACTACGACCTGCCGAGTCGATCCGGGTTGGCCGAGTCGCTCTACCATCACGGCATTCGCGCACTGCGCCGCGGCATGCGCCTGCTTGGCGAACGTGGCCTGCCATTGATGGGCACCGGCGACTGGAACGACGGCATGAATCGCGTCGGCGAGCACGGCAGCGGCGAAAGTGTCTGGCTCGGTTTTTTCCTGCATGACGCCTTGCAGCAGTTTTCGCGACTGGCGAGCTTGCAGGGCGATGCCGACTTCGCGCGCGAATGTGATGCGGCATCTATCGAACTCGCCGCTAATCTCGAACGACACGGTTGGGATGGCGATTGGTATCGCCGCGCCTGGTTCGACGATGGCCAGCCTTTGGGCAGCGCTGGCAACAGTGAATGCGCGATCGATTCGATCGCGCAAAGCTGGTCGGTGCTATCGGGTGTCGCGCCTGAAGATCGCGCCGCAAAGGCCATGGAGTCGCTGGACCGCCACCTGGTTCGGCGCGAGCACGGGCTCATCCAGTTGCTCGATCCGCCGTTCGACGAAGGCAAACCCGATCCCGGCTACATCCGCGGCTATGTGCCCGGTGTCCGTGAAAACGGAGGCCAATACACCCACGCCGCGATCTGGGCAACGATGGCCTTCGCGGAGCGCCGCGATCCACGCGCCTGGGAACTGTTCAACCTGATCAACCCGATCAACCGTGCCCGCGATGCCGCGCAAGTGGATGTGTACAAGGTCGAGCCCTACGTGGTCTCAGCCGATGTCTACGCCGTCGCCCCGCACATCGGGCGTGGTGGATGGAGCTGGTACACGGGCTCGGCGGGATGGATGTATCGGTTGATCATCGAGTCGTTGCTGGGAGTGCAGCGGCATGGCGAAGAGTTGCGAATCGAGCCGTGCCTGCCTACCGTATGGGATGGCTACCATCTGGAGTATGGCCATGGTGATGCGCGTTATCTGATCGACGTGAAACCGGCAGTTGACGACGCATCCCGCCTCATGGTCGATGACGTAGTGATTGACTCAACAACTCTTGACCTGAAGGACGATGGCGGGACACACCGGGTAGTGTGGAAAGTGCAACTTGACCGTACCCGCTGACCGCGGCTGCTGATCGCCGCACCTGCGGACAATCCACGCATTGTCGCGACGCATCGGCGCTCCGCGCGCTTACTCGTTCCATAAAGAAACGCCCCGGCAAGCCGGGGCGTTTGCGATAGCAAGACCGACTGAATCAGTCGACCGAGAAGTTCTGTAGTGTGACCGGAACCGTACCAGCCGTGATGGCCGCGCCGGTATTTTCGTAGCAGTACGAGGTGATGGTCGCCGGGAAACCGCTGGTCGCAGTCG
>JBBSLA010000098.1:0-9772 GCA_038255665.1 Lysobacterales bacterium
CACCGCCATCTCCGTGGCGGCCGGGGGCCTTCTTGTCTAAGTGCCGTGCGACCAACTTGTTGGTGGTGCGAGCCATAGCTAGTCCCAAAATACTTGTGGTGACTGAGTCCCAATTTCAGTCCCTACATTGTACGTCGGTAAGTCACGGAAGACAACGGACCTCCTCGGTACAAAAAATCACTGAAACATTGCTATGAAAGGCTTTCATCTCTTGTATCGCGGAGCAGCTCGGACTGAGGCGGTACAAGAGTTTGGCGGACACTCTCTCCGTCACCCGTTCTCGACAATTCACGAGACCCTTCGGCGTGCCGCCGAGCGACTCGACCTGCGCCCCCCTTTCGCTGAAAACTTCACATCCTTCCGAGCTGGTCAACGCTAGGCCAAATTTGTGATCGTCACCCCTGTGTTCTATGGTGGGTCGATCAGACTGCATTCTCATTCGGTTTCTTTTCGCTGACGAAAGCAAGGGAGTACGCCATGACCAAGCTCGCATTCTGCGTCGCCTCAGCACTGGGTTTTTCGACCACCACGGCAGCCGCCGCCACCATCTCGCTCGACGCGCCGGGGGTTTCGATCCCGGTCGAAGTCGGCAACGGGGTCGAATCAGGAAAGGTCACCCTGATCGGACCGAATGGTGACGTTCATGAATACGTGCTGCCAGGAAATCCACAGGGTCGTATCGCCCTGGCAGCCAGCGCTCTTGCCGATGGCGCCTACCAGTAGCGAATCGACCGGGTGGGCGCGAAGACCCCATCGAACGTGGCGGCTGATGCTGCCAGCGGACGTACCGCTGCTTCGCTATCACGCGTCGCAATGGCACCGGTCGGGGGTGCGTTCCGCATCGCTAATGGCCAGCTCGTGCCCGCCAATCTCGTTGAGACTTCGAGTTCTGCACCGTCCAGCAATCCGAACAACGCAAGTGCTGGTCCAAGGCCGAACGACCAGGTGATCCTGGATGATTTGATCGTGCGGGGCAGCATATGCGCCGGTCTCGATTGCGTGAATAACGAGAATTTCGGCGTCGAGACCTTGCGTCTCAAGCAAAAAAATCTGCGCATCGGATTTGATGACACCAGCACATTCGGTTCATTCCCGGCGACAGACTGGGAGCTGACCGCCAACGACACCGCCAACGGTGGCGCGAATCGCTTCTCGATCACCGACATCACGGCGGCCACGGTGCCGTTCACCGTAACCGGCGCGGCGCCGAGCAATTCCTTGTTCGTCAGTAGCGCAGGGCGAATCGGTATCGGAACCGCAACGCCTGTCCTCAAGGTACACGTGGCGCAAGGCGATACGCCTGCGCTGCGGCTGGATCAAGACGGCTCTGGAGGATTTCTGGCGCAGTCGTGGGACGTTGCCGGCAACGAAACCAATTTTTTCATTCGCGACGGGACCAACGCGTCACTCTTGCCGTTTCGCATCCGCCCAGGTGCTCCGACGTCCAGCATTGACATTGCTGCTTCCGGAAATGTGGGGATCGGAACGGAAACGCCCGCCGCGCGCCTCGACGTGGCTGGCGACGCAGTAATCCGTGGCACGCTGTCGCAACTCTCCAGCCGCACCGTCAAGGAAAACTTCGAGCTGACCAACGGCAAACTGGTCCTCGCCAAGCTCGAGAAAATGCCGATCAGTACCTGGAACTATCGTGGCAGCGATGCGAATGATCGCCATCTCGGCCCGGTTGCCGAAGATTTCCACGAAGCATTCGGCCTCGGCACCAGCGATCACTTCGTTGCGCCGACCGACATGGCCGGCGTGGCATTGGCATCGGTGAAGGCATTGCAGGATGAAATCAGCGAACGCGACCAGCGCATTGCCGCACTCGAGAAGCGCTTGCACGACCTGGAGATTCTTGTCAGCCGCGCCGCACGCTAGGAGGCTGCCATGAATATCCGATCACGCTACGCCTGCCGCCTGGCAGGCCTGATAGTCATTGCCGCGATGCCATCGGTACACGCCGACGTGATGTCGCTTGCGCCTGGCGGTTCCGGCGAGTTCCTGGTTCGCAACCTGCAAACGCAGGGCATGTCGCAATCGACGATCACGACGCCCAATGGCGCCAACGCCGGTACGGTCGCCGGTCGGGATGCACAGGATCGCGTCTACTTCATTACTGGGAGCAGCGGTGCGCAGACCTTGCAGAACCTGCCGTATGCCTTGGCGTCGTCGTCCGCCGGTATAGGCTTGTCGGCTGGATATCGCGTCACCCACGCTGCGTACGATGCGCAACGCACTCGCATCGTAAGTTTTGCATTTGATATCCCGTTGACCTCGGCGTTCATCAACGCGATCAATCCTGCCACTGCGGCGACTACGGTGATCAAGCAGGTCGATCCCGTTTGGGAAAGCTACCGAGCTGGCGTGATTGCCTACCTTCCATCGCCCAACCAGCTCTACATGGTGGGCAGGACCGGCCAGGTCAGCGAGGATGGTTTGTTGCGTTTCGACCTGAACTCGGCCGCATCGCCGCTGATGCCGGTCGAATTCGATCTCGCTGGCGAAGTGGTACTGGCATTAGCCGCGCATCCCAGCACAGGGGTGTTGTACGGGCTTTCCACCTCATCAAGCAATTCGATCACACGCCTCGTGCGGTTCGACTTCACGCCCGGCTTTGCCGTGGTCGCCTTGGGCGTTGGCGACATGGATTGCTGCTCGGTGCTGGTTGGCAGCCCCGCGATCGACGTTGCGACCAATGCGTTCTACGCGGTGACCCGCAAGGCCAACGATCCAGCGCGGTTGCGACGTTTCAACCTGTCCACCGGCGTGATCACTGAATTGGGAACCACGGTCAGTGCCGGCCTGTTCGCGGATCCGACCCCACCCTTGTTTGATCGCATTTTTGCAAACGGGTTCGATTGAGCGGCAGGCATCGACGACACGAACGATGGATGCCACTACGACTCCGGCTGCCCGCGATCCATCGCGCGCTAGTCTGTTTCCGACCCGGAAGCGCTCGCCGCATTTGAAATGGTCCATCACCAGTCTTCCGCCGAGCATCGCTTCAGCGGCATCCTGACGGCGGTGACCTTCGCCGGCGTGGTGGCCCTGCGCATCCTTGGCGACTACTCGTACTTCGGCATCGTCGATACCGATTTGCCGCTAGCCCAATATGGCTGTCAGAGCCTACCTGCGCGATGCGCGACCCTTGCGCCGTGCAGCGCCAGGAGTGAGGCGTATCAAGTTTCTTGACCAAAACCTCCCCGCAGAATCATGTCGGCCACGTTTTCCGCGACCATCATGGTCGGGGCGTTGGTGTTGCCGGCAATGATAGCGGGCATGATCGAGGCATCGACGACCCTTAGGCCCTCCACGCCGCGCACTCGCGCTTGCGGATCGACAACCGACGCATTGTCGTTTCCCATCCGGCAGGTTCCGACCGGGTGGTAGATCGTCTCGGCCCGCGCCCTGATGTCTGCGATCAGGTCGGCATCCGATTGCACCGCCGCGCCTGGCAATACCTCGGCCTTGATCCGCGTTGCCAGGGCAGGCGCCGCCATGACACGGCGGGCGATCTTCAGGCCCTGCAGCATCACTTCAATGTCGTCGGGATGGCTCAGGTAATTTGCCGCGATTCGCGCGGAAGCCAGCGGGTCGGCACTGGCGAGTCCAACACGTCCACGACTCTTGGGCAGAAGATCGCAGACATGCAGCGTCACCCCATAGCCCCACGAAATCTTGCGGCCGTGATCGCGCAGATAGGCGGGTAGAAAGTGGAATTGCAGGTTCGGCCGTTCTTGCGAAGGGTCGGATTTCACGAACCCGCCGGCTTCGGCCACGTTCGATGTCAGCTCGCCGGTGTTACTGGTCGCAAAGCTCCAGGCTGCCTTGATGGCGCGTGGAATGTAGCTGGCCGCGATGCCAATCGGCTCTCGCCCCTTGGTTGAGGACATGACCGTGATATCGAGGTGGTCGGCCAGGTTCTCGCCTACTTCAGGCGCATCGTGCAAAAGCGGAATGCCGTGACGGGCCAGTTCCGCCGCCGGACCGATCCCCGACAGCATGAGAAGTTGTGGCGAATTCACTGATCCGCCCGACAGGATCACCTCGCCGCCAGGGCGGAGATGCAGGTCGCGCCCGCGCAGCGACACGCCGGTGGCCCGCCGTCCCTCGAAAAGAACCCGTTCGACGTGCGCGCCGGTTTCAATCGTCAGGTTCGCACGCTGTCGCACCGGATCAAGGAACGCGCGGGCGGCACTGAAGCGTTTGCCGTCGCGCTGGGTAACCTGATACAGGCCGACACCTTCCTGGCTGTCCCCATTGAAATCCGGATTGGCAGGGAACTGACACTCGACCCCGGCTTGGACAAAGGCTCGGCTCATCGGATTCACGTCGCGCAAATTGCTGACCGACAGCGGTCCAGCCGTGTTGTGATCTGCGTCCGACAGGGCCGTGTTGCCTTCCATGCGCAGGAACAGGTCGCGCACCCGATCCCAGCCCCACTGCAGCCCAGCGGCCTTGGCCCAGCCCTCGTAATCGACAGGGTGACCGCGCGCATAGATCATCGCGTTGATCGAACTGGACCCGCCAAGCGTCTTTCCTCGTGGCCAATAGAGGTGGCGATCGTTCAACGCGGCTTCGGGGGCTGTTTCATAGGCCCAATTGATGCCTTCGCTGCGGACGAGGAGTGCCAGACCCAGCGGTATGTGGATCAAGGGGTTCCAGTCGCGTGGGCCTGCCTCGACAAGGCAGACCCGCGTATTCGGGTTGGCGGAAAGCCGATTGGCAAGGACGCAGCCAGCAGATCCTGCACCGACGATGATGTAGTCGAACATTAGCTTCCCCGGAATGCGTTTTAGCTCGCGAAGGCTACCGCGACCTGATCTGCGATGGGTGCGGCCAACTCAGTCATCGCGTTTTCCTGCCTGCTCGAGTCGCCTGTCCTGTTCCAGCATCCATTCCGAAACCGAATCCTGCACGAACAACAATCGCAAGCTCGGCGGCGGCAACGTAGCGTTGTCGCCGTCCGACGACAACGCAAACTCGCGGTGTTAACTGCCAGCAGTTTCCTGCGCCGAATTGCCCATCCATCGCCACAACAGCATCGCAGCGATCCACGCGCAACCGGCACCAAATGCAAAGGCGACGAACGCCGACGTGGCCTGGTAAAGCCATCCAAACAACACCGATGCGGGCAGCAACAGCAAGCCACTGACCAGATTGAACCAGCCGAACGCCGTGCCGCGTTGGTCGTTCGCGGCGAGGTCTGCCACCAGCGCCTTCTCGACGCCTTCGGTTGCCGCGAAGAACAGGCCATAGCCAGCGAACACTGCAAACAGCAGTGGGCCAGCGTGGTCTAGCAGGCCCATGCACAGGTACACCGCACCGTACGCAACGTAGCCAATCACCAGCAATCGAACGCGACCGAATCGATCCGACAGCGCAGACAGTGGTGTGGCGAACAGCATCGCGACCACGGAAACACCTGCCCACAGCAACGGGATGTTGGCATCGGCCACGCCCAGTTCACGGGCACGCAGCAGCAGGAACAGGTTTGATGAATTGCCGAGCGTGAACACCGCTACGACGAGCAGGTAGCGGCGCAGGCGCGGCGACAGATCGCGCAAGCGCCAATCGAATGGCTTGGTAAGGGGGGCGACCGCAACCGGTGGCTCGCGCAGTGCGAGCGCGAGCAGCACGCAGATGACCGCCGGCACAGTCGCCCACAGGAACACCTCGCGCAAGCCGACACCCAGCGCAAGCAGCGCTGCCGCTATCAGCGGACCAACGACGGCGCCGGCGTTGTCCATTGCGCGATGCAAGCCGAACGCAAGGCCGCGTCGATCCGGCGACACGCTGGCTGCCAGCAAGGCATCGCGCGGCGACGATCGCAGGCCTTTGCCAACGCGGTCGGCGACGCGGATCACCAGCAAGCCGGGCCATGTCGACACGAATGCAATCAACGGCCGGCCGAATCCGGCAAGGCTGTAGCCGAACACGATGAACGGCTTGCTCTTGCCAGTGCGGTCGACCCATACGCCGGAAACCAGTTTCAGCAAGCTTGATGTCGCTTCCGCGAGGCCTTCGATCAAACCCAGCGCGCGTGGTCCGGCCATCAAGACCGATGCTAGGTACAGCGGCAGCAACGGGTAGATCATTTCGCCGGCAGCATCGTTGACCAGACTGATCAATCCGATCAGCCAGACCGTGCGGGGCAGGGCGCGCAACGCAGTCAGCATGGTGGTGGCTTGCGGCGAAAACAGGGCGCAGTTTGCCATCGTGCGACCGCTTGCGCTGCCGTGCCGCACGAATGGCAAAAGTCACATGACAGCGCCGACCCTTCGCGCCAAGATGCATTCATTCCAATCGTGGAGCTGGACCATGGATCGCCGAAACTTCCTCAGCATCACCAGCCAGGCTGGCCTTGCGCTGTTGCTGGCGCCGTCGTTTGGCCGCGCCATTGCCGCGGAGCAGTTGATCGAGCGCATCGATGTGGCGCTGAAGAAGCAACTCGCCGATGTTGCACTGAATACAGCGAAGTCGGCCGGGGCGACGTATTGCGATGTGCGCATTGGCAAGTACTTGCGCCAGTTCGTGATGACCCGCGAGAACAAGGTCCAGAACATCACCAATACCGAATCTACCGGCGTCGGCATTCGCGTCATCGTCAGGGGAACCTGGGGCTTTGCGGCGACCAGTGAACTGACTCGCGATGGCGTTGCCAATGCGACCAGGCAGGCGGTCGCAATTGCCAAGGCCAATTCCGCGCTCACCACCGAGCCGGTGCAACTTGCGCCAGTGAAAGGTGTGGGCGAGGTGAGTTGGGCCACGCCGATCAAGCGCAACGCGATGGAAGTGCCGATCAAGGAGAAGGCCGACCTGTTGTTGGCGGCGAATGCAGCCGCACTCGCTGCGGGTGCCAGCTTCGTCAACTCCAACTTGTTCCAGATCAACGAGCAGAAATACTTCGCATCCAGCGATGGCTCGTACATCGACCAGGACGTCCACCGCATCTGGGCGCCACTCACCGCCAACGCCACCGACAAGGCGACCGGCAAGTTCCGCAGCCGCGATGGCCTCGGCGCGCCAGTCGGCATGGGCTACGAATATCTGGAGCCGAAGAAGGAACACCAGTTCGTGCTGCCGTGTGGCGTGACGTTCTATTCCGATTCCTACGACCTGCTCGCCGACGCAAAAGCAGCTGGCCAACACGCGCGCGCCAAGCTCAAAGCGCCTTCGGTGAAACCCGGCAAGTACGACTTGGTGATCGATCCGACCAACCTGTTCCTGACCATCCACGAATCCGTTGGTCATCCGCTGGAGCTGGATCGCGTGCTCGGCTACGAAGCCAACTACGCCGGAACCAGTTTCGCGACGCTGGACAAGCTCCAGAGTGGCGACTTCAAGTACGGCAGCGACAAAGTGACCATCTTTGCCGACAAGACCCAGCCGAACTCGCTGGGCTACGTCGGCTACGACGACGAAGGCGTCAAGACCAAGCGTTGGGACCTGATCAAGGACGGCATCCTGGTCAACTATCAGGCCACCCGCGACCAGGTCCACATCATTGGCGAGAAGGCGTCGCAGGGTTGTTGCTACGCCGATTCGTGGTCGAGCGTGCAGTTCCAGCGCATGGCCAATGTATCGCTGGAACCGGGCACCAAGGCGCTGTCACCGGCGCAGATGATTGCCGACGTGAAGGACGGCATCTACATCCTCGGCCGCGGTTCGTACTCGATCGACCAGCAGCGCTACAACGCGCAGTTCGGAGGCCAGTTGTTCTTTGAAATCAAGGACGGCAAGGTCGGCGAGATGATCGAGGACGTCGCCTACCAGATCCGCACGCCGGAGTTCTGGAACGCCTGCAGCGCGGTTTGCGACAAAAGCGACTACCGCCTCAACGGCTCGTTCTTCGATGGCAAGGGCCAGCCGGGACAGGTCTCGGCCGTGTCACATGGCGGCAGCACGGCGCGTTTTGATGGAATCAATGTGATCAATACGGCGCGGAGTGTTGGGTAGTCAGCGTAGCGTTCGGCTGCGCCCCGGCGCTCTGGCTCAATTCCGGGGCTCGCGCAGAACCCCCAATCTCGTCATTCCTGCCTACGCAGGAATGACGAAGAGAGAAAGCAGTGCTGACAATCTTCAGGCCGCAACCGTCTCGTCGGTGACAATCCTTCCACGCAGAGAGTTGGTCATCACCTCGGTAACCCGCACATCAACAAACTGACCAACCAGCCGCATAGGCCCGGCGAAATTCAACTTGCGCATGTTCTCGGTGCGACCGGACAACTCGTTCGCATCGCGCGTGCTCGGCCCTTCGACCAACACGCTCTGTACGCTGCCCATCATCGACTGCGCAATGGAATTCGCATTCGCGTTGATCGCATCCTGCAAACGTTGCAGGCGCTGTTTCTTCACTTCAAGAGGCGTGTCATCGGCGAGGCTGGCTGCAGGGGTTCCCGGACGTGCAGAGTAGATGAACGAGTAGCTGTGATCGAAACCGACATCGTCGATCAGCTTCATGGTCTTTTCGAAGTCCGCATCAGTCTCGCCAGGGAAGCCGACGATGAAATCCGACGCGACGGTAATGTCCGGCCGCACCGCACGCAGCTTGCGGATGCGCTGTTTGAACTCCAGCGCCGTGTAGCCACGCTTCATCGCCGCAAGAATGCGATCCGAACCCGACTGCACCGGCAGGTGCAGGTAGTTTGCCAATTGCGGCACGCTGGCATAGGCGTCGATCAGTGAGTCGGAAAACTCCATCGGGTGCGAGGTGGTGAAGCGAATTCGGCCGACGCCGTCGATCTCCGCCATCGCGCGGATCAGCAATCCAAGGTCAGCCAACCCGCCGCCGTGCATCGCCCCGCGATAGGCGTTGACGTTCTGACCGAGCAGATTGATCTCGCGCACGCCTTGTTCGGCGAGCGTCGCGATTTCCGCAATCACGTCATCGAACGACCGGCTGATTTCCTCGCCGCGCGTGTACGGCACCACGCAGAACGAGCAGTATTTCGAACAGCCTTCCATGATCGACACAAACGCAGTCGGCCCGTCCGCACGCGGCTCGGGCAGGCAGTCGAATTTCTCGATTTCCGGAAAGCTGATATCCACCTGCGGCTTGCCGCTGCTGCGTCGCGCATCGATCAGACCGGGCAGGCGATGCAGGGTTTGTGGACCAAACACCACGTCCACGTAGGGCGCACGCGCAATGATGGCGTCGCCTTCCTGGCTGGCCACGCAGCCACCGACGCCGATGACCACGGATTCGTTCTTCTTCTTGATCTCTTTCCAGCGCCCCAACTGGCTGAAAACCTTGTTCTCGGCGTTTTCGCGGATCGAGCAGGTGTTGATCAGGATCACATCGGCCTCGCCCTCATCCGCGGTAAGTTCCAACCCGTGGCTGGCCTTGAGCACGTCGGCCATCTTGGCCGAGTCGTACTCATTCATCTGGCAACCGTGGGTTTTTATGTAGAGCTTGCCGGTCATGGGGCTTGCGAAATTCCAATGAATGCAACAGTTTATGCGGGTTGACCGGGTCGCGCCACGCGCATGCGGTCGCATGCAAGGCGGAACTTGCCGTTATTCACCGCAATCCATAGGCCACTCCATCAGCCATGATCTGGACCTGCAAAACCTGCCGTGAAACCAATGACGACGAACTGGACGTTTGCTGGCAGTGCGGAACCGGCTTTGATGGTTCGCCTGCTCCAGAAGGCTGGCGGTCGGAACTCGAACCCGCGCCTTCGCCGACGGATCGTCGGCTCGACTGCATTCGCTGTTCTACGCCCATGGCGCATGTGGGCCGCAAGAAATTCCACGAAGGCTCGTATGC
>JBBSLA010000099.1:0-9535 GCA_038255665.1 Lysobacterales bacterium
CGAGGCCGGCGAAAAGCTCGGCTTCCTGCCCGGCGACCTGACCCAGAAAGTCGATCCCTACCTTCGCCCGCTGTACGACGCGCTTTACGAAATGCTCGGTATCGAACGCGTCAGCACGCTGATCGAACGCAACGTTATCGAGATCGCGCCACTCGCCTACATGCGTGGCCGCACCTTGAACGATTCGTTCGTCATCCTCGATGAAGCGCAAAACACCACGACCGAGCAGATGAAGATGTTCCTGACCCGGATCGGCTTCGGATCGATCGCCGTGGTCACCGGCGACATGACCCAGACCGACCTGCCGCGCCACATCAAGTCAGGACTGCGTGATGGTGTCGAGGTGCTACGCGAGGTCGCCGGCGTGAGCTTCACCTTCTTCGAGGCAAAAGACGTGGTTCGACATCCGCTGGTGCAACGCATCGTGCAGGCTTACGAAAGTCGGGACGAGCGCAATGCGAAACACGCGCCGGATGGCACGGCCTGACGTTGCAACGACTTCCTCGATGAATGCCGCCGTCATCACCGTGCACCTGTCGCTCGCCAGCGGCTTGTCGCGCAAAGGCATTCCGCAGCGCGCGACTTTCGAAAGCTGGGTTGCGGCAACGCTTGCCGCATTGCGTCGGCGACGCGCAACCGAGTTGTCGATCCGCATCGTCGATGCTGACCAGGGCCGCGCGTTGAACCTGCAATATCGCGAAAGCGACTACGCCACCAATGTGTTGTCGTTTCCAGCCGACCTGCCGCCTGCGTTGAAACTGCCGTTGATTGGCGACCTCGTCATTTGCGCACCGGTAATCGCCAGCGAGGCGAAGGCGCAAGGCAAGAAGCTGCGCGATCACTACGCCCACATGACCGTGCATGGTGTGTTGCATTTGCTCGGCCATGACCACCAGATAGACGATGAGGCCGAGCGAATGGAAGCGTGGGAAACGCTCATTCTCGCCAGACTGGGTATCGCGGATCCCTACGCTTAGCGCCAATTCTGTGTCGTCCAACGACTTCGTCATACTCGCGAAAATGGCGACTCGACAATGAGTTGTAGCCCGGCACGCGCAGTGCGCCGGGGCTGCGCGACGCGAGCTGATCGTTTCTTTATCCGATCTTCGTTCCGTCCACTCCCGGCGCGCTGCGCGCGCCGGGCTACGGCTGGGTTGACCAGCCATCGGCTGTTGAAAACCGTCTACGCCTTCGAGGGAATGACGAAATCCTACGCTTCTGCACCTCTGCGAAATCGTGACGCCTGCGTCGCAACAACGATAAAGCCAGGCACAGCTGCGCCCATTGCCATTTTCAAGAAGTGTCGCGCTCCACTCAATCGCTGCTCGACTTTGAGCGACGCCAGAACCGCAAGCGGTGAGACGGTGCGTAGCGATAGCGCTCGCCGCTGGCGAAGGCGATATCCATGGTCGCTTTGGCTGAACCAAGTTCGCTTTGGGAGATCGCACCAATCACTGCTGCCAATACGTCGTCGCGCAGACCGCGCAAATCAACGACTGCGTTGCTAGCAGTGACGCTTTGGTCGAATGCTTCAAGTGAATGCACGGGCATCGACGCCGCACTCGCGAGTGCAACCGCAAGCGGGTCGTCACCGAAGTAGGCATCTGCATCGCTGGTGACGGATTTCGGTAGGCGTCCACCTCCCCATAGCCATAGTCCGTTGACTGGCGCTGCGCCTCTCGCAACTCGGTTCTGATTGACCGGGTGATTGTGCAGCAGCACCTGGATGTCATTGGCCAGCACACGCCAGAACTTCCCTTCACTGCCGGGCAGCGCATGCAGGCGCAGGTCGTCGCCCAACGCATCGTCGGGGTCGGCGAAATCCGGAATGGTTAGTGAATCAGGACAGGCCAGATACCAGCGCGTTGCGGTTGGAGCGTCGAAGGCCAGGCCGTGCTCCGCGAACAACTCGACAAGATCCGGCGTGAGTGCCGCAATCTGCACTGGTGACAATCCAAGTTCGCCATGCGCGAACATGCGCGCGGTGCTCATGTCAGCACGCATCCACGCGGGATCGGCGCGTAACCACACCTTTTCTTCCGCGTCGCCGACATCCAACTGGCGGGTTAGCGCGGCGGCGGAGAGTGGACCATCGAAGTCGAAGACTTCGCGCAACATCGCTTTGTTGCCGGGCGCGGCGTCGGGCAGCCGATCGCCACGGGAAATCCAACGCTCGATCGACGAAAAATGGGCGTGACGACGTTCGGGCAAGAGCAGCGTGGTCATCGAAATCTCAACGCTGGTCGCGAAGGTCGTCGAGGCTGCGCGACGACTCAGTCTTCGTAACTGACACCCACGATCTCGTAGTTGCGGGTGCCATTCGGCGCGACGAACTCAAAACTGTCGCCCTCGCTCTTGCCGATCAGGTTGCGCGCGAACGGTGAACTCACCGCAAGCAGGCGCTGCTTGATGTCGGCTTCCAGGTCGCCAACGATCTGGTAGCTGATCGCTTCGTCGGTGTCCTCGTCGACCAGGTCGACCTTGGCCCCGAACACGATGCGCTTGCCCGCGTTGAGCTTGGACGGATCGATGAACTCGGCAAACGAAAGTGCGCCTTCGATCTGCTGGATGCGTCCTTCGATGAAGCCCTGCATTTCGCGCGCGGCGTGGTACTCGGCGTTTTCCTTGAGGTCGCCGTGGGCACGCGCTTCGGCAATCGCCGCGATGATGTTCGGGCGATCGGTCGACTTCAGCTTTTCCAGTTCCCCGCGCAGGCGTTCGGCACCCTTCTGGGTCATCGGTGCGCGTCTGTTCTCTGCCATGGTCCTGCTCCATCGATGCAAAGCCGTCGCCACGGGTTGGCGACGGCAAGAAGAAAGAATTTCGCCGCGAATCGGTCTTCGCGGCAGAGCGTTTCAGTGGTGGCGAACGCTTTCCAGCCTAACGACTGGCCAGTTCACCGTGCAATTCCTGCAGGCTGTTTACATCACCGGCACCGCGAAAGTCCAGCGAGTGCAACAGGGCGGCTGCACCCGCCATCGTCGTCGAGTAGGTGACGCGTTGCTGCAAGGCTTCGCGGCGGATCGAAAACGAATCGGCGATTGCCTGTTTGCCCTCGGTGGTATTGACGATGAAAACGATTTCGCCGTTCTTGATACTGTCGACAATGTGTGGGCGACCTTCCTGTACCTTGTTGATCGGCTCACAGACCACGTCGTTCTCGGCGAGGTAACGGCAGGTGCCACGCGTGGCGATCAGGCTGAAACCGCGCACGATGAGGTCGCGAGCAACCGGCAGCAGCCGCGCCTTGTCATTGTCGCGCACCGAAAGAAATACCTTGCCGACCGGCGGCGCCTTGATACCTGCCGCCTCGTGCGCACGCGCGAACGCCGCACCAAACGTGCGGCCGACGCCCATCACTTCACCGGTCGAGCGCATTTCCGGTCCAAGGATGGGATCGACGTTCTGGAACTTCAGGAACGGGAAGATCGCTTCCTTGACCGAGTAATAGTCCGGCACCACTTCAACGGTCGCACCTTGCTCGGCTAGCGTCTGCCCAACCATGCAACGTGCGGCGATCTTTGCCAGCGCAATGCCGGTCGCCTTGGATACGAACGGCACCGTGCGCGAGGCGCGTGGGTTCACTTCCAGCACGAAGATATTGTCACCCTGCACGGCGAACTGGGTGTTCATCAGCCCGACGACCTTCAGCTCGCGCGCCATTGCGGCGACTTCTACGCGCAGCCGATCCTGAATCGCTTTGGACAGCGAATACGGCGGCAGCGAGCACGACGAATCGCCAGAATGTACGCCGGCTTCTTCGATATGTTCCATCAGACCACCGATCAGCACGTTGCCTTCATGGTCGGCAATGATGTCGACATCGACTTCGATGGCGTGGTCGAGGAAACGATCCAGCAACACCGGCGAAGATTCGGAAACGCGCACCGCCTCGCGGATGTAACGCGACAGGTCGGCGTCGTCATGGACCACTTCCATCGCGCGGCCGCCGAGTACGTAACTCGGCCGCACCACCATCGGATAGCCAATCTCGCTGGCCAGCGCCAGGGCTTGCTCGGGGTTGCGCGCAGTACGGTTCGGCGGCTGCTTCAGGCCCAGCTTGTCGATCATCTGCTGGAAGCGCTCGCGGTCTTCGGCAAGATCGATCGAATCGGGCGAAGTACCGATGATCGGTACGCCATTGGCTTCCAGCGCACGCGCAAGCTTCAGCGGCGTCTGCCCGCCGTACTGCACGATAACGCCCTTGGGCTTTTCCAGCTCGATGATTTCGAGCACGTCTTCCAGCGTGACGGGTTCGAAATAAAGCCGATCCGACGTGTCGTAGTCGGTCGAAACGGTTTCCGGATTGCAGTTGATCATGATGGTTTCGTAACCATCCTCGCGCAGTGCAAGCGCGGCGTGGACACAGCAGTAGTCAAACTCGATGCCCTGGCCGATCCGGTTCGGGCCGCCACCGAGCACGACGATCTTGTCGCGATTGCTGGGCGCCGACTCGCACTCTTCCTCGTAGGTCGAATACAGGTAGGCCGTGGTTGTCGCGAACTCGGCCGCGCACGAATCCACGCGCTTGTAGACCGGCCGCACGCCAAACGCGTGACGCAAGGCGCGCACTGCGTTCTCGTCGGTTTCGAGCAACTCAGAGAGGCGCGAATCGGAGAAGCCCTTGCGCTTCAATCGGCGCAAGTTGCCGGCATCGAGATTGGACAATCCCTGCTCACGCACCTGCGCTTCCGTACTGACGAGGTCTTCGATCTGGGCGAGGAACCACGGATCGATCCAGGTCAGTTCGTGGATTTCCTTTGCGCTGAATCCGGCACGAAAACCATCAGCAACGTAGAGGATGCGTTGCGGACCAGCTTCCTTCAGTTCGCGGCGCAAATGCGAGCGAGCATCGCTGCCTTCATAGCTTTCATTGACCGGAGACAGGCCATTCCAGCCCATCTCCATGCCGCGCAGGGCTTTCTGCAACGACTCCTGGAAGGTGCGACCGAACGCCATCACTTCACCGACCGACTTCATCTGCGTGGTCAGTCGAGAATCGGCGCTGGGGAATTTCTCAAACGCGAAGCGCGGGATCTTGGTGACGATGTAGTCGATCGAAGGCTCGAACGATGCCGGGGTCAGACCGCCGGTGATCTCGTTGCGGAGTTCGTCGAGCGTGTAACCAACCGCAAGCTTGGCGGCGACCTTTGCGATCGGAAAACCGGTCGCTTTCGACGCCAACGCTGACGAACGCGACACGCGCGGATTCATTTCGATGACAACGACGCGCCCATCGGCTGGATTGATGCCGAACTGAACGTTCGAGCCACCGGTGTCGACGCCGATCTTGCGGAGCACGGCCAGCGAAGCATCGCGCAGGCGCTGGTATTCCTTGTCGGTCAGCGTCTGCGCCGGTGCAACCGTAATCGAATCGCCGGTGTGCACGCCCATCGGGTCGAAGTTCTCGATCGAGCAGACGATGATGCAGTTGTCCGCCGTGTCGCGAACCACTTCCATCTCGAATTCCTTCCAGCCGAGCACCGATTCCTCGACCAGTACTTCGTGCGTGGGCGAAAGCTCCAGGCCGCGTTTGATGATCTCCTCGAACTCCTCGCGGTTGTAGGCAATGCCGCCACCCGAACCTCCGAGCGTGAAGCTGGGCCGCAGGATAGTCGGATAGCCCACCTCGGCTTGCGCCACCAAAGCATCGTCGAAGTTGCGGACGATACGCGCCTTCGGGCATTCCAACCCGATCTCGCCCATCGCCACGCGGAACAGTTCGCGATCTTCGGCCATGCGGATCGCATCTCGCTTTGCGCCAATCAGTTCGACGCCGTATTTTTCCAGCACGCCATGGTCGGCAAGATCGAGCGCGCAGTTGAGGGCGGTCTGGCCGCCCATCGTCGGCAGCAACGCGTCGGGCTTCTCCTTTGCGATGATCTTCTCGACCGTCTGCCAGTTGATCGGCTCGATGTAGACCGCGTCGGCACTGGCTGGATCGGTCATGATCGTTGCCGGGTTCGAGTTGACCAACACAACCCGATAACCCTCCTCCGTGAGCGCCTTGCAAGCCTGCGCTCCGGAGTAGTCGAACTCGCAGGCCTGGCCAATCACGATCGGCCCGGCGCCGATGATCAGGATGGTCTTGAGGTCAGTACGTTTAGGCATGAGCAGTCAGTCCGCAAAGGGGCGCAAAGTTCGCAAAGAAAATCAGATCGGTGTCTGAGACATCAGATCGGTGCTTGTTCGTCGTGCTCGAATGCAAGTCGTCCAATCACCAGCCTCGGTCCACCACGATTCAACAACAGACCCACCACGTACAGAAAGTTCTTGATTCAGCACAGCCTTCCTTTGCGTCCTTCGCGTCCTTTGCGGACTGCATTGCTTCGACGAACCGACCAAACAGCAGCGACGATGATGAGGATGGTTGAGATCAGTACGTTTAGGCATGGAGCAGTCGGTCCGCAAAGGGGCGCAAAGTTCGCAAAGAAAGTCAGATTGGTGCTTGGTCATCGTGGCCGAGCGCGAGTCTTTTAATCACCAGCCTCGGTCCACCAAAATTCAACAGCAGACCCACCGGTAAACGGGTCGCTTTCAGATAATTCAAAAGCTGTGCGTCATGCGCGCCAGTAAGCGCGCGCAGCGCTTTGATCTCGACGACCAACCGCTCTCCGATGATGAAATCACAAACATAGTCGCCCACCGGTTCATCTCGATAAAACACGGGAACCGCGTGCTGTCTCGTGAACTCGATGCCCGCGCCGCGTAGTTCGACGGCCAGAGCTCCCTCATAGACCTTCTCGAGAAAGCCCGCGCCCAGTCTTCGGCTGACTTCAATGGCACAACCAATTACACCTTCGGAAAGTTTCTGCTTCAACTCAGCCTTCCTTTGCGTCCTTCGCGTTCTTTGCGGAATGCAGTACTTCAATGAAGCGATCAAACAGCCCAGCGACATCGGCCGGACCGGGGCTCGCTTCGGGGTGGCCCTGGAATCCGAACGCCGGTGCTTCGTCGAGCGCGATGCCTTGCAGGCTGCCATCGAACAATGAGCGATGGGTCGCTCTGACGTTTGCGGGAAGGCTGGCCTCGTCGATCGCGAAACCGTGGTTCTGGCTGGAAATCATCACCCGGCCGCTGGCGATGTCGATCACCGGGTGGTTGGCACCGTGATGGCCAAACTTCATCTTGATTGACCGCGCACCGGCAGCAAGGCCAAGAATCTGATGGCCGAGGCAGATGCCGAACAGCGGAATTTTCGCGTTGAGAAATTCCCGCGTCGCGCTGATCGCGTAGTCGCAGGCGGCCGGGTCACCGGGACCATTGGAAAGGAAAACGCCGTCGGGATTCATCGCGAGAACGTCCGCAGCGCTGGTCTGCGCAGGGACCAGGGTCACGTCGCAACCGCGATCAACCAGCATGCGCAGGATATTTCGCTTGGTGCCGAAGTCGTAGGCGGCCACACGAAATCGCGCCGACGTGGAGGTGAATGCATTGCTGTCGAGATCGAAACTGCCTTCGGTCCAACGCTGGGTTTCGCGAATCGAAACGACTTTGGCCAGGTCCATGCCTTCCAGGCTTTCGCAGGCGCGCGCTCGGGCGAGGGCCACGTCCACGCTCGCGTCCGTACCCGCGACGATGCAGCCGTTTTGGGCACCGGATTCGCGCAGGATGCGGGTAAGCCGGCGCGTATCGATATCGGCAATCGCGACAACCTTGTGGCGCGTGAGATAACTGCCGAGGTCTTCCTCGCTGCGCCAGTTACTGGCCAGCAATGGCAGGTCGCGAATCACCAGGCCTGCGGCGTGGACGCGATCGGATTCCGCATCGGCGGCATTGCAGCCGGTGTTGCCGATGTGTGGATGGGTCAGCGTCACGATCTGCCGCGCGTAGGACGGATCGGTGAGGATTTCCTGGTAGCCGGTCATCGCCGTGTTGAACACGACTTCAGCAGCGCTGCTGCCATCGACACCTATCGCGGAGCCATGGAAAACATTGCCGTCAGCAAGGGCAAGGATGGCAGGTCGAATCATGCGGGCACCGTATCCGTATCGAAGGAATCGCTACGCTCCGGACCACGGCGCGCGCTGTCGATTCGGACCGAGTGCTGCTAGTCCGGCTACGCCGCGGGGAAGCGCGACATTGTACGCGGATTCGGGTGGACGATGGATTGAGTTGCGACGCAACGGCGCAAGCCACGGCCGCTGGGCTACGGGAAAAACGCCCGAATTCAGGCAATCAGGCGCTTCAAGGCCTTTTCGAGCCGTTCCAGTCCGTCGTCGATATCCTCGACCGGAATGTTCAGCGCCGGCACGAAGCGGAGTACGTCCGGCCCGGCCTGCAGCAATAACAGGCCCTCATCCGCAGCGAAATCAAGCACGTCGCCAGCGCGGCCAACGTATGCAGGCACCAGCACGGCGCCGAGCATCAGGCCACGACCGCGCACGTCGCTGAATACGCCCAGCGAATTGCCGATGCGCTCCAGTCCCAATCGCAGGTGGAGACCCTGCGTGGCCACATGGCTGAGCAACTCAGCCGATGAAAGTTTGCGCAGTGCAACGCGGGCGACGGCGGCCGCGAGTGGATTGCCGCCAAACGTGCTGCCATGCGAGCCGAATTGCAGCGTATCGGCCGCCTTGTCGCCGACCAGCATCGCGCCGATGGGAAACCCGCAGCCCAGGCCTTTCGCCACCGTCATCACATCGGGTTGTACCTGGTCCCATTGATGCGACCACAGCTTGCCGGTACGGCCGACACCGCACTGGATCTCGTCGAACACCAGCAGCGCGCCATGGCGGTCACAGCGTTCGCGCAAGGCTTCGAGGAAGCCGTCCGCTGCCGGGACAACGCCGCCTTCGCCCTGGATCGGTTCGACGATCACCCCCGCAATGCTGTCGTCGAAAGCCGCATCGAGCGCGTCGAGATTGTTGAATGCACAGTGGCGGAAACCGCCCGGTAGCGGCTCGAAGCCTTGCTGATATTTCGGCTGCGCCGTCGCGGTGACGGCGGCCAGTGTGCGGCCATGGAACGAGCCGCTGAAGGTGAGGATCACCCGACGTTCCGGCGGCCTGCCCTGCGCATCGGCCCAGCGGCGCACCAGCTTGATCGTTGCCTCGACCGCCTCGCTGCCGGAGTTGCAAAAGAAAACGCGCTTCGCAAAGCCGCTGGCTGCAACCAGTTCTTCAGCCAGGCGCAGCGGCGGCTCGCTGTAGAACGCGTTGCTGGTGTGCCACAACTTGCCGGCCTGATCGTGCAGCGCCGCGAGGATGTCCGCATCGCCATGGCCAAGCGCGCTGACTGCGATACCGGCGGCGAAGTCCACGTACTCGCGACCTTCGCTGTCCCACACCCTTGAACCCTTGCCACGGTCGAGGATGCGCTCGCGCTGGCGATAGATCGGGACCAGGAAATCGCGACCCTTCTGGATCAGGTCGGCGCTATCGGGATGGTGTTGGGTGGTCATGCTTGCCGCGCAAATTTCTTGGATTCGGGTTGGCCCGGTGCACACGTCGGCAGCGACTGGAATCAGGGCACGCTGATCGGACAGACGGCTCGTTCCACCGTGTTCGTGCGCAACGCCGGTTCGATGGCTGCG
>JBBSLA010000100.1:0-9517 GCA_038255665.1 Lysobacterales bacterium
TGGACGCACCTGCAAGCGGCCCTCGGCGTTTCGCGCGGCATCGTCGTCGCGGGCTCGTACGCGGAACGAGGCAACCTGTTTGGCATTGATCCAGCCCGGCACCTGCAAGGCGAAACGCGGTTGGTCCAGCTTCTGGTGCGTTTCGCCAATCGCTTTGGACTGGTCGTCATACCAGCGCACGTCGATGGTGCCGTCGAAACGATTCATTGGCAGGTCGATCAGGTATCCACCGACCCAGCGATCTTCGTTGCGGGCAATGCGGATTTTTTCCGGCACCGGTTCCAGCACCACGGCCGGATCGCCGAGCAGGTTGTACATCTCGACCAGCACGCGGTCAGCCTCTTCAGACTTGGCCTTGTTGATGGCGACGCCAATGGTCTGGCCCGGCACCAGCAACTCGTCGACCAACGCCTTGCTGAAACGTGCCGATGGCGCATTACGCCAAGACGCCGCGAACACGGCGACGGCGCCCTTGTCGGCCTCGCGCAGGAAACGCTCGCCAATGGAATCTTCGCTGGGGTTGTCGAATGGCGCCGAATAGCAGGTCATCGACAGGATCATCGGCAGGCGTGCGCCGTTGTTGAGTGCGGCGACGTCGTCGAGCGTGAACAGGTCGTGGTTCCTGGTCAGGTCGGGCGGACCGGTGCGCCAGATGTAGCGCCCGCCATGGCCGATGAAGTGGACCAGCAACTGGCCGTTGTTCAATCCATCGTTGATGCGCCCCTTGTTGAATTCAGTGTCTTCTTCTGTCGATTTCGCGTAGACCTTGTCGATCGCATAACCATCGCTCGCCAACGATGCACTGATCTCGTCCGACGATTGCTTGAAGTACTCCGAATCGTCGGAAATGAACATCACGTCGCGACGCCACGAACCCGGTGCCGGTTTGGTGAAATAATTGATCGTCTTGTCGACGATGGCGGTGACGTCCTCCGGCTTCACGACCGGGAAACGCCCGACCGCGACAACCGGTTTCCAACTGTCGCCCTCGACCGCACCATAGGGATTGTCGCTGGCCGATTGGCCCTCGGGCGATGGGAATTGCCAGGTCGGGATCAGGTTGCTGTCGCCGAGCGCATCGGGCTGGTCTTCGTACAGCGTGCCCGGGATTTCCGCGAAACCTCCGGGCATGGCCAGGTCGAACGATTGCCCCGCGAACGTCGCGTACGACGAGCGATGGTATTCGCGATTGCGGATATCGAAACTGGCCTTGCCGACCAGCAGCAGGAATTTCGGCTTGAGCGTCCAGTTCTTGTAACCGTTGGCGACAAAGCGCTGAATGGCTACCGGATGGACGATCCCGCCATTGAACTGGTCGTACAGTTCATTGACATCGACCAAAGCGACCTTGCGTCCTTGTTTGGCGTGGAATTCAGCCAGCGGCTTGACGGCATCGATCAGCGTGGGATGCGACACGATGAGATAGTCGTAGCCGTCACCGGGGTTGGTCCAGTCGCTGGTATCGACTACCGGCTTGACCAGTACCGGCGCGGCCAGGGTTCCATCGATTGCCGGGAACTGCTCGACGCCAGCGGCTGCGCCCGCGAATCGGTAGCGGCCGTCGTTGCTGGCCGTGCCAAGCCGGCGCTTGCCGTCATCGCCATACAGCAGTGGTGATTGATCTCCTTTCCAACCGAGGGCGATATCCTTGTTGGCATCGCCCCTGACCGCGAATGAGAACGCGCCGGCATCCAGGTCGCCGTTGATCGGATAGGTGACCTTGGCCCAGTTGAACATGACCACGTCGATCAGCACGTCCTTCTTTTCCTCGTCGCGGAAGCGCTTGGGAATGTGCAGGGTCAAAGCGTTGTCATTCATCTTGAGCAGCCTGGCCGGCACCTGCACGGTTTTCTCGACTTCGTCGCGCCCATCCCATTCGAACGCGCCAACCTCGCTGCCGTTGACACTGACCTCGACCCGGTGATGCATCTGCTGGTTCTTGTCAGTCGGGTTTTTCCAGTACGCCGACAAGCCGCGGAAATTGACCGCGAGGGTCATCTCGCCGTTGGCCGACAAGTCGGGCAGGTTAAAGGGCACCGCGAACGGCTCCGGATCGACCTGGGTCATCTTTCCCCACTGCCAGACATCGGGCTCGCTACCGATTTCCTGCTGCGACTGGTCAAGCCGGATCATCATCCGGTCTTCTTCCAGGTGCAGGACACGTTGCAGGCTGGCCGCACCGCTGCCGCTGGCGCTCACGTCCCCAATGCGCGGATGGCTGCCTTCGGCGGCGCGCAGTTGATAGACGTTGTTGACGCTGAAGTGGTCGTTGTAGCTTTCCGGCCCACGCAGACGATGGCCGATCCACTCGATTCGGCTACCCGGCCCGAAATTACCCTTGTCGTCGGCTACCACCCGCATCGGCACGTCGCCATCGCGATGACTCAGCAGCAGCTGGTCGGCGCGGCAGTCGGCAAGCTTGGGTTGCTTGGCGATCACGCTCGCGTAGTCGAGCGCATAGACGCCTTCGTGTTCGATTTCGATGTGCAACGCGCCTGAACAGGCAAACGACAGCGGGGCAGCCAGCAACAGGCCCGCACCGGCACACCAGCGCAAAAGACTAAGGTTCAAGATCAGGCTCCAGCGGCACCATGTGCCGAATACATCAATCAGCCGGTGAGACTAGCCCGCCAGCCGCTTCCACGCAACTGAAATGGGTGTTATTCGTCGCCCGCGAGCCATGAATAATCAATGGCATAGTCGAGATTGACCTTGCTTTTCGCAGGCACGCTGACGGCGAAATCAAGGGTGTCAGGGGACTGCTTGGCGGGCTTCTGCGACGAACTGGCGAGGGTCCAGTTGCGCCAGCGATACGGATGCTCGCGCACCGTCACGGTGCGAGCCTGCTCGCCGGTGTTTTCCAGCGTGATCCGGAACGCCTCGTTCATCTGATGGGCCGCGCGGTCGACGCTGAACGCAGTGCGCTCGCGGCTGCCGGTCAAGTCGAAGGCGTTGCCCAGTGTCAGCGAGACCGACCGGCCCTGCCCGGTATCGGCCACGCGATCCTCGCCGACGAACTCGATGCGGTTGTCGGCATCGCGGGTCAGCACGCGCAAGGTGCCGGCGGGCAGGTTTTCCGCGGCAACAAAACGCAATTTGCTGACCACGGCGCCGCTGCTACGCCCGTCATTGCCTGGGGCGATGTAGGGCTTGTCAGGCGCCCATTGCTGGCCGTTCTCGAACAACCAGGTGCGCTCGCAACCCAGCTCGCGCGATGCGTACAGCGGCGTCTGGGTGACGCTGGCATCCGGCAGGTCGAGGGTGTTCGGAAGGGTGTAGACGCGGAAGTCACCGAGTGAGGATTGCGCGGGCGTGGAATCGGCGCTGGCTTCCATTGCCATCGCTCGCATCGCCACCGGTTGTGGGCCGGTTTGCTTTACGCGATTCGGGTCGCCCGCTACCAATTTCAACTCTGCCGAGTCGTAGTCGCGACCGCTGCGGTTGGCAATACTGGCCAGCGCATCAAGGCGCAGCCGGCAACCGCTGGACGATTGCAGCAAGGCGGAATAGGCCGCGCGCCAGCCAAGGCCGGATGTCGGATAGGTCAGCGTTGCCGGCAGCGTGCCCGCGCTGCCATCGACGGTTACCTGCAACACGCTGCCGGGGCGACCGGTCGGCTCCATGAAACGCAAGGAGGCGAAGTTGCGCACATACCGAACGACGCCGTTATCGTCGCGCACGCTGATGCCATCGCCATCGACGCCGATCAGCACGCCACTGAGGGTGGCCGAGTTCATCGTGGTCACTTCAACGCGCTCGCCGCGATGCGCGGCAAGCATGCCGCTATCGCCCGCCGACAGCACGCGCTGGGCAAGGATCTTCGCTTCGCCAATTTCCAGTGCAACCGCCTCGGGATCGAGCGTGGTTGGCAAACCGTCGATGCTGAGTGACTGGCGTCCGCCCGTCAGTTGCACCGAGCGGCGCTCGTGGACAATCGCGTAGCCATCGGCAACCGGTGATCCGCCGCCGACAAACAGCGCGTCGCTGTCGCTGCGATAGACGGTGACGGCGACATCCTGGTCGGCAGCAAGCGCCGGGAGCGCGGCGCCAACAACAGTGATGCAAAGAACGAATCGAATGGAAAAACGGGCGGCTACGGATTGGCGCATTGCAAAAACTCCAAGGCATGGCAACGTGACGGATTGCTTCGCGATCGACGACGCGGCAGGTCGCCGCAGCTGAACGGTGCGAAGGTCGCTGGAATTATCATAGCGGGGACCAAAGGAGTTGCCGATGAACCAGTTCATTCGCGTTTTGTTCGCCCTTGCATTGCCGCTGGGTGCCGTCATCATTCCACTTTCCGCATCGGCCGCGGGAAAGCTCGAAATCCGCGATGCATGGATCCGCAGCTCACCGCCAAACGCGATGATGCTGGCCGGCTACGCAACCCTGCACAACACTGGCGCTACGCCGATCACGATCAGCGCAGTCAAAGCGGAAGGTTTTGACGACACCTCGCTGCACGAAACTGTGCTGGTCGGCGACGTGTCGCAGATGCGACCGATGAGTGACATCACCATCGCGCCGAGCGAAAGCGTGGCATTCACACCGGGCGGCAAGCACATCATGCTGATGCAACCAACCAAGTCGCCGAAACCGGCCGACCGCGTGGCGATCACCTTCAGCTTCGCCGATGGTGGCAGCGAAGCCGCTGTGTTCGTTGTGCGTGATTGGCCGGCTCCCCCAGTCGACCACGCAGTCGACCATGAACACTAGCACCGACGGGAACTCCAAGCCTGCCGCGATTTGGTATTTCGACGTCCTGTCGCCGTTCGCTTACTTGCAACTGCCAGCGATGCTGGCCTTGCAGGAAAAGCTGGAAATCACGCCGCAGCCGATTCTGTTCGGGGTGATCCTGCGCGCGCCGGGCCAACTGGGCCCTGCGGAGATCCCGGGCAAGCGCGAGTTCACCTATCGCCACGTGCAGTGGCAGGCGGACCGCGCTGGCATCACGCTGCGCTTTCCACCAAGCCATCCGTTCAACCCGACGACGGCATTGCGTTTGATTGTTGCCGCAGGATCGACTTGGCCGGCAGTCACAGCGGTGTTCGATCATCTCTGGCGCGACGGGCGTGACGGCGACAGCGCAGACAGCCTGGCCGCCGTGGGCGAAGTACTGGGTATTGCCGATGTGGCCGCAGCGACTAGTGCCACCGCGATCAAACTGCGGCTGCGCGAGCACACCGACGAGGCACTTCGTCAAGGCGTCTTCGGCGTGCCGACGCTGCGCATCGACGATCAGCTGTTCTGGGGCAACGATGCCACCGCGATGATCGAGGACTGGCTGGCCGATCCGACCTGGTTCGAACACGGTGAGTACAACCGGATCGCCGCATTGCCGGTGTCGATCACGCGTCAGCGCTGAGCATCGGAACGTCGCCTACGTTCCGTCATCAATTTGCTCTATGCTCCGCCGCAACCCTCGTGGAGGCCTGCATGCTGGAGCCCGGAAGTAGTCCCACCCTGCCCGCGAACAGCGCGTTGCACAGCACGCGCGTGCTGTCGCTGGATGCAGCCGGCCGGATCATGGACTGGATTTCGTGGCAGGACGCGGTCTGTCTTTACGTGCGCGGTGCCGTTTCGTGGACCTTGGGCGACGCCTGCCTGACCATCCACGGCGGGGACAACAGGGCGACCGGCCAGCAAAGCCTGATCGACCTTCATCCGATCATAGCCAGCACTGGCCAGGCGCGCGGCGCCGCACGCGATCCATCGCCGGTTCTCACCAACACCGCCCTGTTCGCCCGCGACCGCAGCCTGTGCCTGTATTGCGGCCAGCAGTATTCGCGTGGCGAATTGACGCGGGATCACGTCAAGCCGCTGGCGAAGGGTGGTGAAGATTGCTGGGCCAACGTGGTTACCGCCTGCCTGCACTGCAATCACCGCAAGGGCTGCCGCACGCCACAGCAAGCGCACATGCCCTTGCTGGCGGTGCCGTATCGACCAAGCTGGGTTGAACATCTGATCCTGTCGAACCGCAACATTCTTGCCGACCAGATGGAATTCCTCACCCAGCACCTGCCGAAGAAACCGAGGCGCGCCGCGCTCGCAAGCTGAACTGCCTGCGTTACTCCCGCAGTTTGCCCGCGTCGCTGCCTTGCCCCTTGGGCCACGCTGGCCGAAAATGGCCGTCTGTTTCTCGCCGTGGTCGCAATGATCGACAGTTCCCGCTACCCGCATTTGTCCCGTATCGACACGCCGGCCGACCTGCGCCGCTTCGATGAGGACGCCTTGCCCGACGTTGCCCGCGAGCTGCGCGAGTACCTGATTGAATCGGTCGCCAGTTCCGGCGGGCATTTTGGCGCTGGCCTGGGCGTCATCGAACTGACCGTTGCCCTGCATTATCTGTACGACACGCCGACTGATCGCCTGGTCTGGGACGTCGGCCACCAGTGCTATCCGCACAAGATTCTCACCGGTCGTCGCGACCGCATCACGTCGATCAAGACGAAGGATGGTTTGGCGCCATTCCCGCGCCGCGAGGAAAGTGACTTCGACACCTTTGGCGTCGGCCATTCGTCAACCTCGATCAGCGCGGCACTCGGCATGGCGATTGCCGCGCAACGGCAAGGTGACGACCGCCAGATGGTGGCGGTGATCGGCGATGGCGCGATGACGGCAGGTATGGCGTTCGAAGCGCTCAACCACGGTGGCGATGTCGAGCCGAACATGCTGGTCATCCTCAACGACAACCAGATGTCGATCAGCGAGAACGTTGGCGCGCTGACCAAGATGCTCGCTCGCCTGCTTGCCAGCCGCACCTTGAATGTCATTCGCGAGCGCGCCAAACGCGCCTTGCCGCGCGGCGGTTGGCTGTGGCGCTGGACCAAGCGCTGGGAAGAGCACGCCAAGGGCATGTTCGTACCGTCGACGATGTTCGAGGAGCTCGGTTTCCACTACACCGGCCCGATCGACGGCCACGATCTGCCGGCGCTGATGAATGCACTGCGCACGGTCAAGCAGCTGAAAGGCCCGCAACTGCTGCACGTAATCACCAGGAAGGGCAAGGGCTACGCGCTGGCCGAGCAGGCGCAGATCGATTACCACGCCGTCAGCCCATTCGATCCCGGCGTCGGGATCTTGAAGAAGGCCGCCGGCAAGCCGACCTACACCGACATCTTCGGCGAATGGCTGTGCGACATGGCTGCGGTCGAGCCGCGCCTGTACGGCATCACGCCAGCGATGCGCGAAGGCTCCGGCCTGGTGCGTTTTTCTCGCGAGTATCCCAAGCGCTATTTCGATGTCTCGATCGCGGAACAGCACGCCGTCACGCTCGCCGCCGGCATGGCCTGCGAAGGCGGCAAACCCGTCGTCGCGATCTATTCAACGTTCCTGCAACGCGCCTACGATCAGTTGATCCACGACGTCGCCTTGCAGAATCTCGACGTGCTGTTCGCGATTGATCGCGCCGGCCTGGTTGGGCCGGACGGTGCAACACACGCTGGAAGTTTTGATCTCAGCTACCTGCGCTGCATCCCGAACATGGTGGTGATGGCGCCGGCCGACGAGAACGAATGTCGGCAGATGCTGACGACCGGCCTCAAGCACAAGGGACCGGCTGCGGTGCGCTATCCGCGCGGCGGCGGTATTGGTGTTGCGATCAACCCGGAGTTGACCACCTTGCCGATCGGCAAGGGTGAGGTCCGCCGAGGCGGTCAGGGGATCGCATTACTGGCTATCGGCAGCATGGTCGCGCCTGCGGAAAAAGTGGCGGCGAATCTCGATGCCACCATCGTCAACCTGCGCTTCGCCAAGCCGCTCGATGAGGAACTGATCCTGTCGATGGCGCGCAGCCATGAAGCTCTCGTCACCATTGAAGAAAATGCGATTGCCGGCGGAGTCGGCAGCGCCATCACCGAACTGCTCTCGCGCCACGACATCGTGATGCCGGTGCAGCAACTCGGCCTCGCCGACAGCTACCTCGAACATGCCAGCCGCGAAGAATTGCTGGCCCAATCCGGCCTCGATGCCGCAGGCATCGAGAGCGCCATCCGCACGCGGTTTGCTGACCGTATCGCGTCACCAGCACGACGCAGCGCGGGTTAGGTCAATGCGAAGTTGCGGTGGAATCTCCTGCGGAGGTTGACCAGCTCCGCTGTTGTACAGCGCCTCACCCTAAAAATGCACCTTTCACGGTCTTGGAACGCAGGGTGGAACCTCCGCGGGAGATTCCACCATCAAACCGCTCAAAGCACGTGATCCGATCACTCGGAGGTATTACCCAGCCTGCTTGCCCCAGACCGCTTCAAGGCGATTGTCACGGCCGCAGTTGTAGCGGTAGAACTTGTAGCGCACCGGATTTTTCATGTAGTAGTCCTGGTGGTAGTCCTCGGCCGGATAGTACGTCGATGCGGCGGAAATCTCTGTGGTGATCGGCTGGCTGAACTTGCCTGCGTCTTCCCACTTCTTCTTCGATGCTTCAGCGAGCTGCTTCTGCTCGTCGTTGCCGTAGAAGATGGCACTGCGATACTGGTTGCCGTGATCGCAGAACTGGCCGTCCGTCGAGACTGGATCGATGTTGTGCCAGAACACGTCAAGCAACTTGTCGTAGCCCACCTTTGTCGGGTCGTAGACCACCTCGACCGCTTCAGTGTGGCCGGTTGTGCCGGACGAAACCTCCTCGTAGGTCGGGTTCGCCTTGTTGCCGCCGGTATAGCCGGATGTGGTTGAGATGACGCCGTCCAGTTCATCGAACGGATGCTCCATGCACCAGAAGCAACCACCCGCGAAGATCGCGGACTCCGTTTCGCCAGACGCCGATTGCGCGGACGCGTCGGTCGCTGGCGTATCGGCCTGGCTGCATGCGGCGAGCACGCCCAGCAGTAGTGATGCAGCGCCGACGCGCAATGTGAAAAGAAATGATGACTTGCGTGCTTTCATGTCAGCTCCTCAGTGCCGGTAGTTGTTCGCCGGCGACAACGAAATTCAGTGCCAAACCGTTGTTGCACCAGCGCTGGCCGCGTGGTTGCGGGCCGTCGTCAAACAAGTGACCCTGATGACCACCGCAGCGCACACAGTGATACTCGGTGCGTGGGAAGACCAGTTTGAAATCACGCTTGGTGTCGATATGGCCGGCGATCGGCTGGGTGAAGCTGGGCCAACCGGTACCGCTTTCGAACTTCGCCTTCGATTCGAAAAGCGGCAGGTAACACGCCGCGCAAACGAAGGTGCCGTCGCGATTTTCTGCGTTCAGTGGGCTGCTTCCGGACGGCTCGGTGCCTTCCTCGAACAACACCTCGTAGCGCATGGGTTCCAGAATCTGCTTCCATTCCTCGTCGCTTTTCTTCAGCGGCGTGATGCCGGCATCGCCGCTGCTGGCGGCGGCGGAACCGGGCGGCGCGCTGCGTGCACAACCGGGCAACAAGGAAATGGCAAACAGCGGAGCGATGCTTTGCAAGAGCGCGCGGCGTTTCATGGTGGACTCCTAACGTATCGAACGATGACCTGATGAGAACGGGCCACGGTACAGCCTGGATTCGCAACGATGATGGCCCGGTCAGCTTGCATTCCAGATGAA
>JBBSLA010000101.1:0-9390 GCA_038255665.1 Lysobacterales bacterium
ACGAACAGGTCTTCCAGATAGATGCAGTGACGACCGACGAAGGTCGAATAATTGTAGAACCACAACGCGAATCCCGCGACGACGCCATCGACTTCGGCGATCTCGCAGAACACGCGTGGTGCTTCCCCGAATAGCGAACGGTCGATGTCGGCTTCGTTTGCGACCGCTTGATCGCGCAGTTTCTCGTAATCGGCCAGTTCGCCGATAAGCTCGACGATCACAGCCGCGTCGGCCGGTTGCGCGGCGCGGATCATCAACACGGGATGATAGCCCGTCACGCGATCACTGCCTGTGCCGGTCTGGGCAAGCGATATTCACGCTCGCCTTTCGGCGAAAGCCCACCGACTTGCCAGCCTTGCAGGCGATAGAAGGTTTCAGCACGCGTGTCGACGCCAGTTCCGAGCATGATTTCATCGACACCCTGTTCGAACATCCAGGCGCTGACGATGGCGAGAAGTGTCTTGCCGATGCCAAGCCCTTCGCTGGCCGGATCAACGAACAGCGCCCAGATATCGCGTTCGCGCAATCGACCGATGGCAAAGCCGACGATGTGGCCATCGCGCTCACACACGAACGAGTTGGCGTTGCCCGAGGCTGCCAAACCATCCAGCCACATCTGCGGGGTCAACCAGGTCGGATCCGGCATGCGGTTCTCGCGCACGGCAAGCCGCACGACGGTCATTGCCGGAATGTCATCGGCGGTTGCCTCGCGATAGCGCACGTCGCGCTCGATCACCCGACGGCACCTTCCAGTGACACTTCCAGCAATTTCTTTGCTTCCACGGCGAATTCCATCGGCAGTTCGCGGAACACCTGCTTGCAGAAGCCGTCGACGATCATCGAAACCGCGTCTTCTTCACCGATGCCGCGCGAGCGGCAATAGAACATCTGGTCGTCGGAAATTTTCGATGTGGTCGCTTCGTGCTCGACGATCGCGCCGGGATGCTTTACCTCGATGTACGGAAACGTGTGCGCGCCGCAGCGCTTCCCGATCAGCAGGCTGTCGCATTGCGTGTAGTTGCGCGCGCCGTCGGCGCCCTTTTCTATGCGCACTTGCCCACGATAGGTGTTCTGGCCGCGACCGGCGCTGATGCCCTTGGAGATGATCTTCGACTTGGTGTTCTTGCCGATGTGGATCATCTTGGTGCCGGTGTCGGCCTGCTGGTAGTGGTGGGTCAGCGCGACCGAGTAAAACTCGCCCACCGAATCATCGCCGCGCAGAACGCAGCTCGGATATTTCCAGGTGATCGCCGATCCGGTCTCCACTTGCGTCCACGAAATCTTCGAGCGCGCGCCACGGCAATCGCCGCGCTTGGTAACGAAGTTGTAGATGCCACCGACACCGTTCTCGTCGCCGGGATACCAGTTCTGCACCGTCGAATACTTGATGTTGGCGTCATCGAGCGCGACCAGTTCGACCACGGCGGCATGAAGCTGGTTCTCATCTCGCATGGGTGCGGTGCAGCCTTCCAGGTAAGACACGCTGGCGCCTTCCTCGGCGATGATCAGGGTGCGCTCGAACTGGCCGGTATGGCCGGCATTGATGCGGAAGTAGGTGCTCAGCTCCATCGGGCAGCGCACGCCGGCCGGGATGAACACGAAGCTGCCATCGGAGAACACTGCGGAATTCAGCGCCGCGAAGTAGTTGTCTCCGCTGGGCACCACGCTGCCGATGTATTTCTTCACCAGATCCGGGTGCTCGATCACGGCTTCGGACATCGAGCAGAAGATCACGCCGACTTCGGCCAGTTCCTTGCGGAACGTGGTGCCGACCGACACCGAATCGAATACTGCATCGACAGCGACGCCAGCGAGGCGCGCACGCTCATGCAAGGGCACACCCAGCTTGTCATACGCTTCGATCAGCTTGGGGTCGACATCCGCGAGCGACTTCGGACGATTCTTCGGCGCCGCCCAGTAGCTGATTGCCTGCAAGTCGATTGGCACGATGTTGAGCTTGGCCCAAGTCGGCGGCGTCATCGTCAGCCAGTGGCGGTAGGCCTTCAATCGCCACTCGGTCATCCATTCCGGCTCTTCCTTCTTCGCCGAGATGTAGCGCACCACGTCTTCCGACAGGCCGGGATCCAGCGACTCGGTTTCGATGTCGGTGATGAAACCGGCGTCGTAGCGACGGTTGAGATAGGGTTCGAGTTCGGTTTGTACGGCGTTCATGGGTGACTCCGTGGCGAACGTTTGGGCAGCGTTGCCATGCGTAGCGGGATTGAGATGCTGTGTGCCGGCGCGGGCGCGAGCATGTCGGCGAGGCTCACGCTGGCAAGCGCGTGCTCGATGGCGTTGCTGATGCGCTGCCAGTTCACGCGGACGCCGCAATGCGCTTCATGGCCGCACTGGCCTTCATGCGCGCTGCATTCGGTCATTCCGATCGGTCCCTCCATCGCTTCGACAATGGCGGCGACGGAAATATTTTGTGGCTCATGGGCCAATCGATAGCCGCCATTGACACCACGGAACGATTCGACCAATCCCGCCTGCGCGAGCAGTTTCAGCAACTTGGCAACGGTCGGCGTTTCCAGCCGCGCACGTTCGGCCAAAGCCTGCGCACTGAGCACGCCTTCGGCACCGGCGAGACAGGTCATGACAACAGTGGCGTAGTCGGTCAGCTTGCTGACGCGAAGCATTGCGGTGGCCCACTAAAAAGGACCGAAATGGTACTGTTTAAGCGGCTTTTGGTCAATCAAACCGAGGGCGATGGTTCAGTTCGGGGCCGCTATTGACGGCGTAAAACCAATAAAAAGCCCGCTGCGCATTACTACGCAGCGGGCTCTCCCTCCCCACAAGTCATGCAGTTCCCCAGCCGGATAACTTGATCTTAATGAAATTACGCGCGATGCCACGCGGCACTGCAACATGCAAGCCGTGGAATTTGCTATGAATTTCGGAGATCGGGGGTGAGCGGAGCGGTCAGGCTATCCGAGTCTGACGCTCCGCGGGTCGGCACACTGTCGAAACTGTCGGTGCGCCAGGACGCGTTGGGATCGACGTTAGCCGACGTCTGCGCGGACGCGGAATCGCTACTTGATCGGGTAGGTCTCGGTCTTGGCCGGAGTCTGCTCGGGGTTGGCGTCGTCACGACGCGGAGCACGACTGCTGTCCACCGACTTGCCCGAACCGCAAACGTAGCTGGCAAAGGTCTGCTCGCCTTCTCGCGGTTCGCCAAGCGGGCGGATGGTGTCGGCATCCATTTGGCCGGCCTCGTTGCGGGCCATCACTTCCAACTCGTCGCGAACCTTGATGTCCCTGCGGTCGACCGGCCCTACCCGGTCCAGCACCGAAACCGTGACCTTGCCGACTTCGCGGCAGCCCGACACATCGTTGTCCCAGGCGGTGCGCACGTCCTTGCCGCGCGAATCGAGCTTGATGCCCCAACTGCACGACGTGAGTGCGATAGCCAAGAAGGCCAAAACCATTGTGCGTTTCATTCTCGACTCCAAAGCGAGGAAGCCACCGGGACAGTTGCACCGATGACGTGCGGGCAAGGATAGCGCCTTGTCCCGCAATTTTTGTGAGCCCGATTAACGAATCACCGTGCCGTCGGCGTCGAGCACCTTGACGTCGCCGATCTTCAGCGCGCGGATTGGCTTCTCGATCTGTTTGAGGTCGCCCACGACCACCCAGGTCAAGGTATCCGGTGTAAATATCTGCTTCGTCGCGGATTCAATATCCGCCGGCTTCTGCGCTTCAAGCCGCTGCTTCAGCGTTGTCACATAGTCGTCTGGACGGCCGTACAACGAGTTCTTGGACAGCACGCCAAGCACCGACGCCGTGGTTTCGAAGCTGCCCGGCAAGGCTCTCACGCCCTGCGCCTTGACGCGATCGATCTCGGCAGCGGTAATCGGCTTGTCGGCAATCACGTCACGAGTCTCCTTGAGCATCTCGGCCAGCGATTCCGCGGTCTTGTCGATTTGCACCGGCGCGTACATCAGCAGGGGGCGCTGGCCCATCGCGTCCTGCATAAGCGTCCCGGCGCCGTACGCCCAACGCTTGTCCTCGCGCAAATTCATGTTCAGCCGTGACGAAAACGAGCCGCCGAAGGCTTCGTTCGCCGTATCGATTTCGAGATAGTTCGCCACCTTTGTCGACGGCACCAGGCTGCCTGCAAGGATCAGCGACTGCGGCGAGTCGGCTCGATCGACCAGAAACACGCGCGGCTTGACTGGTGCGGATACCGAAGCCAGCGCTTTCTTCGGCACTGGCGTGGCTGCCGGCTTCCAGTCGCCGAGCACTTTGTCCAGCTCGGCGATAATTACCGCCAGCGTGGTGTCTCCGGCTACCAGGATGGTGACGTTGTCCGGTCGGATGAAATCAGCGTGGAAACGCTTGAGATCCTCGGCACTCAGCGACTTCACTGACGCTTCGGTGCCTGTGCCCGTGAACGGAATTCCGTAAGGGTGATCCTTGCCGTACAACAGTGGCGGCATCGTGCGAAGCGCGATCGAGTTTGGCTGGGTTTTTTCTTGCGCGATCGCAGCCAACCACTGGGCGCGCACGCGCGATATATCGGCTTCATTGAAGGCCGGGTTTCGGACAATGTCGGCGAACAGTGCCAGCGAAGGTGCCAACTGGTCGTTGAGCGCATTCAGTCCGATCGTCGACGAATCGAGGCCAGCGCCTGCACCAATACGCGCTCCCAAGCGCTCCTCGCGTTTGCTTATCTCGACCGAATCCAGGGTTGTCGTCCCTTCGTCCAGCATTGCCGCGACGAAGCTGGCGGTACCGTTCTTGCGACCATGGTCGGCGGCGTAGCCAGCGTCAAACTGCAGCTGGATCTGGGTGGCCGGAATGGTGTGGCGCTCCGCCAGCACCACGTTGATGCCATTCTTGAGTTTGCCGCGCTGGATCTCCGGGAAGCTAAGGTCCGGAAAGCTGGCTACCTCGGGAACACCCTTGCTGCGGTCGATCGTGCTCACGATGGTGGTGGTCTCCCTCACTGGCGGCGTGATCGCATCCGGCTTGCCCTTCGCGTCCGGCAACCCCTTGACGGCGGCATCCTGCTTGGCGAAATCGGTACCTTTTTCCGCCGGGACGACTGTCAGCGTGTAGTCGCCCTTGGCGATCCAGCGATTCGCGGCTGCCTTCACAGAGGCAGTCGTCGCTGCAGCGATTTGGGCGAGGTCGGCTTTATAGGCTTCGGGATCGCCGCGATATACCTGACCCTCGGCCAGGATCACCGCCTTACCGCCAAAGCCGCCAACCTTTTCCAAGCCACGCACGAAATTGGCGCGCGCGCTGATCTGGCTGCGCTCCACCTCATCTGCGGTCGGTCCTTCGGCAAGAAACTTCTTCCACTCATCGGCGATGGCAGCTTCGACTTTCGCCGGCTCTACGCCGTTTTTCACGTCCGCAGTCAGCACGAACTGGCTGGCCAGTGCGAACGACTGCAACTCGACGCTGACGCTGTCGACCAGTTTGTCCTGGTAGACGAGGCGCTGGTATAGGCGCGAGGTTTTGCCGCCGCCGAGCGCGTTGGCGGCGAGGTGGAGCAAGGTCGAGTCCTCATGACCAAGCTGCGCCACGTTCCACTCGCGCACGATGCGGGTCTGTGCGACGTGATCCTGCTGCGTGCCGCGTGTTGAAGTCTTGCGCTCAGCTACCCACGGCTGCTGGCGTGGAACCGGGGGGCCAGCTGGAATGTCGCCAAAGTAGGTCATCACCTTTGCCTTGGCCTGCTCCGGCGTGATGTCGCCCGCGAGCACGATCGTCGTATTTGCGGCACCGTAATAGGCGCGGAACCAGTTCTTCACATCGTCGAGCGACGCAGCGTCGAGATCGGCCATCGAGCCGATGGTGTCGTGATGGTACGGATGGTTGGCGGGGAAACTATTTTTCAGCAAATTCTCGTCGACGCGGCCGTAGGGACGATTTTCTCCCTGACGTTTCTCGTTCTGGACGACACCGCGCTGGGTGTCCAGTTCGGTTTTTCCAATGGCGCCAAGCAGATGGCCCATGCGATCCGATTCCATCCACAGCGCCATGTCCAATGCCGTCGTCGGAACGGTTTCGAAGTAGTTTGTACGGTCGAACCACGTGGTGCCGTTTTGATCTGTCGCGCCCGCTTGTTCGAACGGTTCGAAGAACGTGCCCTTGCGATTCTCCGACCCCGAGAACATCAAGTGCTCAAAAAGATGGGCGAAGCCGGTCTTGCCGGTCGGTTCGTCGCCGGAGCCGACGTGATACCAGATGCTCACCGCGACGACCGGCGCCTTGTGGTCTTCGCTGACAATAAGAGTCAGCCCGTTTGGCAGCACGCTCTTGGTGAAGGGAATCTCGATCGAGTCCACGGCGCTGGCGGCACCAATGCCAACGCCTGCCCAGCCAACGACCGCGCAAAGCGCGCTGCGACGCAATAGGGAGAAACGCTTCATCGAAAACTCCTGGGCAATGTCGTTGGTGAAATTTGCGCGCAAACCGGAACGCACGGGCACGCTAGTTGGCGGAACTGATTAGGACAAGTGACAAAAGTCGCGGCAACAATCAGCCCGCTTCCAGCAAACGCTGCCATTGCGCGCGCTTGATCGCCAGCGGAATGCCGGCGTTGGCTGGGCTGGTCGAAGGCATCGACAACACGCGCAAGCGCTGCCGCGTCGCATCGTCGAGATGCGGCTCGATATGGCGTGAATAGCTCTGCTGCGCCTTGCCACCGTTCAAGGCGACCACACTGATGTCGGCATGCAGTCGCAACAAACCGTCGATGTCGTTGGCGATTTCCGAGTCCGGCAGGATCGATCCATCCAGGCTGCCAGGGCGATCACATTCGGCCAGCACGTCCCAAACGCCAACGCGACGCGAATGCAGGCGGGTGATGCGATCAGCGTACGGCAACTCGCGGCCGGCACCATACAGTTCGCCCATCAGCGGCCAGAACAGGTTGCGCGGATGGGCGTAGTACTCGCTGCGCTCCAGTGAGCGCACGCCCGGCATGCTGCCCAGGATCAGCACGCGACAGCCGTCGGCGATCAACGGCGGAAAGCTGCTGACGACTGAGCTGGATAAGCTTTGCGGGAGTGGATTCATGCCAAACGCAGCCTGCACGAATGACCGGATCACCATTGGAGCGACCCGGTCACATCGTGGCAGGCTGACTCGCTCAGTCGACCTGGCTGGTCGATTCGCCGGGCAGCACGCGTGCCGCGAGCTTGGTATCGGCTTTGAGCAGCCCGATCTCGTCAGCAAGAATATGGGCCGCCTCGTCGAGTACGAAATCGTGGCGATCCTTGCGCTCCTTTTCTCGCCGCAGGTCTTCCACCAAGCCGCGCTCACCGGCTTGCAGGCCGTCGTCACGCAGGCTGTTCTCGTCATTCTCTTCGTCGATCGGCACGCCCGCTGCGCTTGGCTCGGAGGTAACCACGGCGTCGGTCTTCGCGGCCGCCAACTTGTCGCGATCCTTGCGCGCTTTCAATTTGGCTTCCTGATCGTCGCGCTCCTTGCGGCGCACCTGCTCGTTGAGCGAGATGGTCTTTTCGGCGCGCAGGCGGCGATTGTCGGCCAAGTCGGCCTTGTAATCCTGCCATTCCTGGTTGGCCGCGATGCGACTGTCGTGGCGCGTGATCAGCATCGGGATAACGTCGGCGACGTTGCCCTGGCGTTCGTAACGCGCGGGCGGAATCGACGTCCAGGGCAGCGCGTTTTCGTAGCTGGATTCGCCGAAGTCGCCAGTGTCAAGCGTGAGCGGGAACGCAATGTCCGGGGTGACGCCACGCAACTGGGTCGATCCACCGTCGATGCGGAAGAACTGGGCCGTCGTCATCTTCAATTCGCCGAAGGTCGGTTTCTCGTTGCGTGCGATGTTGTCCAGATCGAGAAGGTATTGCACGGTGCCCTTGCCGAAACTCGGCTCACCGATGATTACGCCGCGTCCGTAATCCTGGATCGCCGCTGCAAAGATTTCCGACGCCGAAGCCGACGCACGATTGATGAGGATCGCCAACGGACCATCCCAGGCGAGCTGGTCGGCAGTCGACTGTTCGACTTCGACCTTACCGCTCGCCGCGCGCACCTGCACCACCGGGCCCGGCGGCACGAACAGGCCGGTCAGGTCGGTGGCTTCGGCCAGCGAACCGCCGCCGTTGTTGCGCAGGTCGACCAGCACGCCGTCGACCTTCTCTGTGCGCAGCTCGGTCAACAGCTTGGCCACGTCGCGCGTTGCGCTCCGGTAGTTTTCATCGCCGAGACGGCGCGCCTCGAAGTCCTGATAGAAGGTCGGCAGCGAGATGACGCCGATGCGCTTCGCGGTGCCGCCATCCGTGTCACTTTTGATTTCGATGATCGACTTCTTCGCTGCCTGGTCCTCGATGCTGACCTTCTTGCGGACAATGGCGATGGTTTCGTTCTTGCCGTCGACGCCAGCGTCCACCGGCAGCACCTCGAGGCGCACGGTGCTGTCCTTGGGGCCACGAATTTTCTCGACGACATCGTCGAGACGCCAGCCGACCACGTCGACCATCGCGCCCTCCTTGCCCTGACCGACGGCGACAACACGGTCGCCTACCTTCAGCTTGCCGCTCAAATCGGCTGGACCACCGGGAACGATCTCGCGGATCGCGGTGTAGTCCTCGTCAGGCGTCAGCACTGCGCCGATACCTTCCAGCGACAGCTTCATGGCCATGTCGAAATTCTCGCTGGCGCGCGGGCCGAGGTAATTCGTGTGCGGTTCGATGGCGCTCGCATACGCGTTCATGAAAGTCTGGAACACGTCTTCGCGGCTGATCTGCTGGACGCGCTTCAGGTACGTTGCATAGCGCTTGTCCAGCGTGTCCTTGATGGAGTTGTCAGCCTTGCCGGCCAGCTTCAGGCGCAACCAGTCGTTCTTGACGCGCTGGCGCCAGACTTCGTCCAGCGCCGCAGAGTCGCTTGCCCACGCCGCCTTGGCGCGATCGTAGTTGTAGCTTTCGTCCTTGCTGAAATCGGTGATGCCAGCGGCGATCAACTTGCGCGCGCCAGCCACGCGCTCGTTGATGCGCGTGCGGTAGAGGTTGTAGATCGCAAACGGAACGGTCAGTTCGCGCTCGTTGATCGCGTCGTCCATCTTGTCGCGCGCCGGTTTGAAGCGATCAATGTCGGGCTGGGTGAAGAACAAGCGCTCGCCGTCCAGCGAATCGAGGTAGCCATCGAAGATCTTCTCCGACATCGCGTCGTCGAGAGGCATCGGCTTGTAGTGGAAGCGCGACAGATAACGGCTGGCCCACAGCCCAGCCTCGCCCTGGTCCTTGGTCGGCGTCAACGCCGTGGTGATCGGCGTGGCCCCCGCGGGCGGCGGTGTGTTCTTCGCTTCGGCGATGCCGAACAGCGCGGTCAGGGCAAAAGCGAGTACGAGGTGACGCATGAGAACTCCAGGTCCCGGATGGGGAATGACAACGATACTGGCCCAAAGGG
>JBBSLA010000102.1:0-9279 GCA_038255665.1 Lysobacterales bacterium
GATCATCTCCTGCACCTCGCCGTCGCCTTCCGGCTTGCTCTTGCCCATTTCCAGCGCGACCAGTGAACCCAGTGCGTCCTTGTGCTTGCGCAAGGCATTGCCGCAGAGGCGCACGGCTTCACCGCGTAGTGGAGCTGGCGTGATGCGCCAGGTCTTGAAAGCTGCCTGGGCGCGCTCGACGATGCGCTCGTAGTCGGCGTCGCTGCTGGCATGGACCTCTGCAATCGCCTCGTTGCTGGTCGGGTTGACCGACTTCAGCGTGCCGGCGTCGCTGGTTTTCGACCATTCGCCCTGGCCGAGGTAGCTGCCGGAATTGCTGGCTTCGAGATTGAGTGAGGTGAGAATGCGCTGCGACATGAAAACTCCTGTGCTGGGCTGCGTGGCTCGATGGAAAGGCCGCGAAAAGTAGCCGCACAGTCTATCAGCTTGGGCTTTCCGGACTCTCTTTGTGCGGCGCCAGGCGGCGTTCGACCGCATGGCCCAAGGTTACAAAGCAAATGCGAGTCGTTACCATCGCCGGTTTGGCTTGGCGTATTCGCAGGCATTCACCCTCTGGAGATCAAATGTACCGTCCACCGCTCGTTGCGGCTATTGCTGCCGCCCTTTTCTCGCCCGCGCCGGCGCTTGCCGCAGAACAAGTGGAAGGAAAGGAAGCACAGCTGACCCAGTTGAGCCGCATCCAGGTGACTGCGACGCGGGTGGAGGAAGACGCTACCAACGTGCCGATCGCAATCACGATTGTTGGACGCAACCAGATCGAGCGCACCGTCGCGCAGACGGTTTCCGACTTGTTGCACGGAGAGGCCGGGACTTACGTGCAATCGACCGGTGCGGGGCAGGGCGTGATCATCATTCGCGGCCTGAAAGGCTCGGAGGTGCTGCATCTGGTCGATGGATTTCGGCTCAACAATGCGTTCTTCCGCAATGCACCAAGCCAATACATCGCGCTGGTCGATCCGCTCAACATCGACCAGATTGAAGCGGTGCGCGGCCCGATGTCGACCCTTTACGGCAGCGACGCGATGGGCGGCGTCATCCAGTTTCTGACCCCCGATCCGCGCTTCAACGGCGACAGCTGGGAGGCTCACGCCGACCTGCGCACGCGCTACTCCAGCGCCGACGAGTCCAACCACAGCCGAGCGGGATTCTCGGCCGGACGTGATGGATTCGCCATTTCCGGCGGAGTCAGCTACCAGGACGTCAACAACTTGCGCGTCGGTGGCGGCGAAACCCTGCCGTTCACCGCGTACCGGCAGCAAAGCGCCGATCTGAAGCTGTATTTCAAGCCGGCGCCCGGCCATGAACTGACCTGGTCCGCGCAATATTCGCAACAGCCAAGCACGCAGCGTTACGACGCGCTGGTGCCGGGTTTCGGCCAGACCAATCCGGACAGTGCGGAGTTTTTCTATCGCCCGCAGGAGCGCCGTTTCACCCAACTGCACTACCGCTACACCAATCCCAGCGCGCTCGCTGACCAGATCGACGTGCGCGTGGGGTACCAGAAGTATGTCGATGACCGCACGTCGCGCGACTTCGGATCGGCCAATCGCGAGATTGAAGAGAACGCCAGCACGCTGCGTGGCGTTACGGCATTGGCGAGCAAGCAGTTCAACGACCAGCACTTCGTCAGCTACGGCATCGAATACTACGGCGACAGCGTCGATTCGTTCCGGCAACGCTCGAACATCGCAACCGGGGTCGTCAGCGCGCGTCCTTCGCGATTCCCTGATGGCTCGACGATGGACAGCCTGGCCGGTTTCATCACCGACGACTGGAGGCTGACCGAGCGCATGGACGTGGTTGGTGGGCTGCGCTACAGCCGCTTCGACATCGAACTGCCACCTGTCATCAACGGAATTGGCGTCAAGCTTGATCCCGACAAATTGACTGGCCAGGTCGGCTTCGCCTACAAGCTTGGCGAAGGCCTGCGCCTGGTCGGCAACCTTGGCCAGGGTTTTCGCGCGCCGAACATCTTCGACCTTGGCACCTTTGGTGACCGCCCCAGCAATCGCTTCAACATTCCCAATCCCGATTTGTCGCCAGAACGGGTGACCAGCTATGACATCGGTTTCAAGTACGCCAGCGACACGCTCGAATACGAAGCGATCGCCTTCACCTCGCGCTACAAGGACAAGATCACGTCGGTACTGACTGGCGAGATGACCGCGAGCGGTCGGGCGATCGTCCAATCGCGCAACGCGACGAGCCTCAACTTGAATGGCTTGGAAACTGGCGTGCACTGGCAGGCGACTCCAGCCATGAACGTTTACGCCACGGCAACCTATACGCGTGGCGAAGAGCAGTTCGAGGGTGACGAATATCCCGCTGATCGCATCCCGCCGCTGTTCGGCAAACTCGGACTGCGCTACGCGGTGTCGGAAGACATCGAAGTGGAAGGCTGGTCCGTGTACGCCACGCGGCAGGATCGACTGAGCCCGCGCGACGCGTCGGATGCTCGTATCAATCCCGATGGCACCGCTGGTTGGGCGTCGTTGAATGCACGACTGCGCTGGAATATCGACCAACGAACGTCGCTGCAGCTGTCAGTCGAAAACCTCGCAGACAAACGCTACCGCGAGCATGGCTCGGGTCTGGACGAGCCGGGTCGCAACGTCAGCCTGGGTATCGGCTGGCGTTTTTGACGCTTGAGTCGCGAGGATCGTCGGCTCCGCCTTCAGGCGAAGTCGCACGCAGGAGCAGGCCGCTACAATGCATCGTTGCTGCCCAGGTCGGCAGCGAACAGTATTGAAGCCAGGAGATTACGTGAGCAAGAACGACGCCCGAAAGTTGAACCTCGCCCAGTTGCACGAACGCCGCAAGGAGGTTGTTCGGCTGCACTGCGAGGGACATCCGGTGATGCAGATCGTGCGGATGACCGGCATGAGCTGGCCGGCGGTCCGTAGCGCGATTGATCGTTACGAAAGCGGTGGGTCGGACGCGATCAAGCCGGCCACCCGGGGTCGTCGCAATGGCGATGGTCGCAGCATGACCGAGCAGCAGGAATTGTCGATACGCGAGTTGATCTGCAACCAGCGACCTGATCAACTTGGACTGCCGGATTGCATGTGGAGCCGATCATCGGTCGACCAGTTGATCGAGCGCGAATGCGGCGTGAAACTGTCCGAACGCGCCGTTGGCAATTACGTCAACCGTTGGGGTTTCGTCGCGGCGGCACCGTTTCCGCAGCAGTCGGCACCCAAAGACGAGCGGCTGGCCGCCTGGCTGGGTAGTGACTATCGCGCGCTGGTTCAGCGGGCGCGTCGTGAGCGGTCGGAAATCCAGTGGCTGCAAACCGGCGAGCTGGGTGATTGCGCTGTCGAAGCATCAGGCTCCGGTGTGTCACGAGTCGATGGACAACTGTCGCCGCGTCGCTATTTGCTGGCCGCTGTCAGCAACCAGCGCAAGACGCGCTGGCTGGTGTCGCAGGGCGCGCCCGATGACAGCCAATGGGTGGGGTTTCTTGACGCGCTGGCGGCTGACGTCGGCAGCGCGACCCTGATCCAGTCGCCCGGTCCAATGTCAGGTGATCCTGTTTTTGCACCGGCACCGCAGATCCTCGAGAACCGTCCGATCAGCTTCATCGTCGCGGGTTTGGAAACTGCTGACAAGAACCCCGCCAGCGCCGAGTCGCGCATCGAAACGTCAAGCGAGGTGACGTCGATAATTCCGAGTGCGGCCAGCGAAATTCAGGCAAACCCAGGGCACCAGTCATCACAAATATTTACATCGGAATCAGGCCTTTCGGCACTGTCGGCGCGAGTACCCTTGGGTGGTCTGATCGTGCACGAAAATGAACAGAATCAGGCATCTAGACTTGCACATGCGCACTCTATAAAGTCGCCCCGCGCCCCGCTTCGAGGGCCGTTCCGGGGAGTCAACATGCGTATCCGTTCAATTGCCGCTGTCGCCGCAATCGCCATCGTTGGCGTAGCCGCAGCCTTCATCACCTTGCGCCCGGATGCGCCGCTCAATTCCATGGAAGCGTCAAGGCAACTCAATTCAAAGCCTTTCGGGGGTGACTACTGGGCGCACCGCGTCGCTTACCCGACCATGCATTTCAGCCCAAGCTGGTACAAGGATGCCAAGGCTGAGGATGCCCTGGTCGACTCGGCGGTTCCCGCTGGCAATCAGGCCTATCGTCGATCATCACAGTCGCCGCTCGCGCTGGACCCGATCAACTGGACCTTCCTTGGTCCAGCGCCGCTGCTCAATTCAGGCGTGCAGGTTGCCGGCCGCGTCAATGTAATCGCAGTGGATCCGACTGGCCCGGATGGCAGCGGCAACCACACAGTGTTCGCAGCCTCCGATGGTGGCGGTGTCTGGAAATCGACCAATTGCTGTTCGGCCGCGACAACCTGGCGCAACACTACCGACCAGCCGGATATCAACAGCATCGCGATCGGTGACCTCTACATCGACCCGAACGATGCCAACGTGATCTATGCCGGTACTGGCGACCTTCGCTATGGCTCGTTCTCGTTCGGCAGCGCCGGACTTCTCAAGAGTATCGACAAGGGCGAAACCTGGACGGTGCTGGGTGAGGATGTATTCAATCCCTTCTATCCACCGTCGGCAGGCCTCGGCTTCCCGCAGTATCAAGCTATTGGCAAGGTGGTCACCGACCCGAACAACTCCAACACCGTGATCGTCGGCACCAAGACCGGCCTTTTCGTTTCGAACAATGCCGGCGTCAACTGGGTTGGTCCGTGCTACACCAACAACAACCTCAGCCAGCGCCAGGACATCACCGGCTTGCTGGCGCGCGACACGGGTGGCGGCCAGACCAGCCTGATGGTGGCTGTCGGCACCCGTGGCAACCCGACCACGGTGCAGCCTGACCTTGCCAACTTTGGTGCCAACGGTGTCTATCGCGCTGCACTGCCGGCAACGGGATGTCCGACGTTGGGTGACTGGACCTTGCTCAACAATGGCTGGCCGGCAGGTACCGGCAATGGCGATCCGACCGGCAAGACGCTGGGCCGCATCGAGCTGGCGGCAGCACCGACCAACCCGAACATCATCTATGCGATGGGTGCTAACTCCGCCACCAGCAGCGTGCTCGGTGTCTGGCGCAGCAACGATGCCGGCACCACTTGGACGCAGACGGCAGTACCGTCCGGCGTGCAGGCGCAAAGCTGCGGCAATGCGACCAACGGCGGTGCCCAGATGTGGTACGACGCCGGACTGACGGTCGACCCGAATAACGCCGAGACGGTGCTGCTGAGCGGCGTCGACCTGTTCCGTTCAACCAATGGCGGAACCACGTTCCAAAACGTTACCTGCGGCTACAGCGGTGGCCCTGTCCACGTTGACCATCATGCTCGCGCCTTTCTGCCACTCGCCGGTGGCGCAGGCTACGACAGCAACAAGGTGTTGGCTGGCAGTGACGGTGGCGTTTTCTACACAGAAAACGCACTTTTTGGCACGGGCGGTACGACGGCAGCCAACCGTCCCAGCTTCATTTCGTTGAATGCGACGATTGGTTCGATCGAGCTCTATTCGGGCGACATCACGGCGAACTTCGCGACATCGGCAACGCCAGGTGCCAGTGCCGGCGCGCAGGACAATGGCAGTGAATACGTGCGCTATACCGGCGATCCTGGTCCGGCGCAGTGGACCGTACGTAATGGCGGTGACGGAATCTACACACGCATTGAACCGATCAATGAACAGCGCTGGTACTGGTCCAGCCAAAACGGCGCGCTGAGAGTTACGTCGACTGGTCCGACTGGTGGTAGCGTGTCTGCCGCCGCGCCGGGATCCTGGGGCGGCGATACTTTGAGCTTCGTGATGCCGGTCGAGCTTTACCGTTATGGCGAATTGGATGTCGCGGGTAGCGGCTGTACCACGGCGCTTGGCTGCAGCTTCATGCTGGGCGGCACCAACCGTGTTTGGGAAACGCTTACCGGCGCGGTTCCGACGGCTAGTTGGTATGCGAACAGTCCGAACCTGACCAAGAACACTCTCGGCAACCGCTCCTTCATCAATCAGCTGGCGCATGCCTACAAGTCGCCAACGGTTGTCATCGTAGGCACCAATGATGGCAACGTGCAGGTTGGTCACGGCATGAATCAGGGTATTGCCAACACCGCGACCTGGACCAACGTCACCGGCGGCAACACCGTGCTGCCCAATCGCCCAGTGATGGATGTCGCCATCGACGTCGGTGACGCAATGATGCCGGGCAGCAGTTCCACCGGTTACGCATCGCTCGGCGGCTTCGACCAGAACACGCCAGGACAACCGGGCCACATCTACCAGTTGCAGTGTCAGAACAGTTGCGCAACGTTCACATGGCGCAACGTGTCCGGCAACCTGCCCAACATCCCGGCCAACTCGGTCACGTTCAACCCGCACATTCCGAGCCAGGTATTCGCCGGCACCGACTGGGGCCTGTACTTCACCAACGATGTCAACGCGGCCAGCCCGATCTGGTACCGCTTCGACAACGGCCTGCCGAACGTGATGATCTGGGACATGGCGATCGACCGTGGCGCCACCACGCTGTCGGTATTCACGCGGGGACGCGGTGCCTGGGCCTGGCCGCTGCCGACCTCGCTCAGCGACTCGATCTTCGCGAACGGATTCGATTCCGCCGTGCCCTGATCCAGAATCAGTCCACGTGAAACGAAAAACCCCGGGCCTTGCGGTCCGGGGTTTTTCATTGCGCCGTGGTGTCACGTAGCGAATTGCGCGACGAGAGATCGAATCAATCAGCGGGTATTCGACCAATCTGCTATGCAGTCCACCAGTCGCAGGCAATCCGAGTAGCGGTTGTAGAGCGGAACCGGTGCCGCGCGAATGATGTTCGGTTCGCGCCAATCGACAACGACGCCGTGCGCGGTCAGGTAATCGAAAAGTGCGCGACCAGCGTCGCGCTCGCCTTTCACCCGCAGCGACAGTTGGCAGCCGCGTCGTGACGGGTCGCCTGGCGTGGTCACCTCGATGACATCGCTGATCCTGTTGGCGATCAACATTTCCAGATAGCCGGTAAGCGCTTCGGATTTTCGGCGCAGTGCAGGCATGCCGGCACGCTGGAACAGTTCCAGCGACGCGCGCAGCGGGGCAAGCCCAAGCACAGTGGCATTGGACAATTGCCAACCATCCGCACCCGGTGTTGGCACGAAATGCGGACCCATCTGAAACCGCGTTTCCTTGTCGTGGCCCCACCAACCGGCGAATCGAGGAAGGTTCGCGCGAGCATGGCGCTCGTGCACAAACGCGCCGCCGATCGCGCCCGGTCCAGCATTGAGATATTTGTAGTTGCACCAGATCGCGAAGTCCGCGCCGCTATCGTGCAGGTTCAACGCAAGGTTGCCTGCCGCGTGTGCCAGGTCGAAGCCGACTACACAGCCTTTGGCGTGGCCAAGCTTGGTGATGGCGGCAAGATCGAACGCTTGGCCGGTCAGGTACTGCACGCCGGGCAGCATCACCAGCGCGATGCGCGAACCATGCTGCGCGATTGCCTTTTCGATGGCCTGCTGCGAGATCGTCCCGTTCGGCTCATCGCCTTCCAGTTCTATCAACGCGTCGGCGGGATCCAATCCATGGAAGCGAACCTGCGATTCGACCGCGTAGCGATCCGATGGAAATGCGTGTTTCTCGATCAGGATCGCGGGCCGCACGGCGGTCGGTCGATAGAAACTGACCATCATGAAATGCAGGTTCGCGGTCAGCGTATTCATCGCGACCACTTCGGAGGGCAGGGCACCGAGCACTTCGGCCAAGCCATCGCGCAAGGTTTCGTGGAAGGTCAACCAGGGGCGTGCAGCGCGGAAGTGTCCTTCCACGCCCAGTTCCGCCCAGGCATCGAGTTCTTCGGTGACTGCTGCCCGCACTGATCCTGGTTGCAGGCCGAGCGAATTGCCGCAGAAGTAGGCAATGTCCTTGCCATCGTGTTGCGGGATCAGGAACTCATCGCGAAAACCGGCGAGGCTGTCGCTGGCATCCTGTTCCTGCGCCCACGCCAACGTCGTCTGGTCGTTCATTCTCATGCGGCTTTCGTGACGTAGCGGGAAAGCGGCAGGCCCAGCCATTCCAGAGCGCTGCCGTGATAAAGCTGGGCTTGTTCGGCGTCGGACAGTCCGAGCGCCGCAATGCCAGCACCCGGTTCCTGCTCGCCAAGCGGAAAGGGGTAGTCAGTACCCAGCATCACCCGATTCTGTCCGGCGACATCGAGGAGGTAGCGCAGCGCGGCCTGGTCGTGCACGCAGGAATCGAACCAGACCTTGCCGAGGTACTCGCGCGGATTGCGTGCGTTGTCGGTCGCGACCAGGTCGGGCCGCATCCTGAAACCGTGTTCGATGCGACCAATGCTGTAAGGGAATGAGCCGCCGCCGTGCGCGAAACAGACACGCAGTTTCGGCAAGCGTTCCAGCACACCGCCGAAGATCAAACAACACGCCGCGCGTGCCTGTTCTGCCGGCATGCCGACCAACCAGGGCAGCCAGTATTTCGGCATGGTTTCCTTGCCCATCATGTCCCAGGGATGGACCAGGATCGCCGCGCCAAGATCGGCGGCAGCTTCGAAGAACGGGAACAATTCTGGTGCGTCGAGATTCCAGTTCTCGACATGCGAACCAATCTGCACCGCCGGCAGGCCCAGCTCTTCAACGCAGCGTTCCAGTTCCTGGATCGCCAGCGTCGGTGACTGCAATGGCACCGTGCCTATACCGATGTAGTTGCGCGGGTGATCGCGGCAAAGGGCGGCCGTGTGGTCGTTCAAATAACGATGCAACTCCAGTGCCTGATTGCCTTTCGCCCAGTACGAGAACAGCACCGGCACGGTCGAGACGACTTGTACCTCGATGCCGAACTTGCGGTAGTCGTCGATACGGGTTTGCGCGTGGTATGCGCTGTCCCACACCTCGCGGAAGAACTTGCCATCCTTGTAGATGCGGCGCCGGCCCTCGGAATTGACGATCACCGGAAAGCGATCATCACCGTACTTGGTCGCCAGATCCGGCCAGGCTTCGGGTAGCACATGGGTATGGGTATCGATCTTGAGCATGGCCCAAGTTTAGCTGTGCTTTGCAGTGGGCGCTTGTTGCCGCGCGGCCTCCTTCTGTTTCTTGCCGTCGCCAGATTGATCAGGCGCCTCGCCGCGCTGCCGCTTCGCTCTTTTGATGGCCTGTCGGCGACTGGTCAAGCGTTTCTCGCGCCTGCCGGCGCGCGAGCCACTTTTCTCGCGCAGAGAAAAGTAGCCAAAAGATGCGGCCCGATGGCCTGTCGGTCGTGCGGTGAAGCCGCACGACTGCGCAAGCACTGGCCGGGTTCGGC
>JBBSLA010000103.1:0-9151 GCA_038255665.1 Lysobacterales bacterium
CGCCCGTTCCTGTCGGCAAGTGCTGGACGGACCAGCCGCTTGCGGGCCGCGCGAGGGATCGCGTGGCTTCGGCTGCGGCACAGGCTGTGCCTTCAGCCGAACCCGGCCAGTGCCTGCGTACCCACGCGGCGCAGCCGCGCGGGCGACAGGCCATCGGGCCGCATCTTTGGGTTACTTTTCTGTGCGCCAGAAAAGTGACTCGCGCGCCGGCAGGCGCGAGAAACGCTTGACCAGTCTGGCAATAGTGACGCACCAGAACCCCGGCGTCAGCCGAAAAAAATACGCGCAAGCGCAGGGCGAACTGCGCAGCCGGAGTCAGATGTCGAGGAACACCTTGAAGCCGCCCCAGAACATGCGCTTGCCGTCGAACGGCAGTGATTTTGGATCCATCATTTCCTTAAGGCGCGGATCGGCCATGACCTTCTTGTTGATGCGGTCGCGTTCCTTGCGTGACTTGTAGACGATGTACGAGAAGAACACCGTCTCGTCCGGCTTGAGCTTGACGCTCTGCGGGAACGATGTGGTCTTGCCGGGTTTGACATCGTCGGCGATGCACTCCTTGTACTCGAGGGCGCCGTGCTCGCGCCACACCTTGCCCGCCTTGCGTGCCATCTTGCGGTAGTCGGCGATGTTGGCTGTTGGCACGGCTAGTACGAAACCATCGACATAACTCATTGCAATTCTCCGGCGTTGATCGGACAGCCAGCGTTGATCAGGCAACCCGTGCCGTCAAGTCGTTGAGCAACAAGGGTTTAGGTTGACCGGGTCAGTACGTGCCGGTGCCATAAACATCTTCGCCATGATTGGCGTCGTTGCTGCCTTCGGTGAGGCGAATCTTCAGCGCCAGGCCATCGCTGGAATCCGCCTTGTTGAGCGCTTCTTCCAGATCAATCTTGCCTTCCTTGTACAGGCGGAACAGCGACTGGTCGAAGGTCTGCATGCCGTCCTGCAGGCTGCGCTCCATCGCTTCCTTGATTTCGTGGACCTGGCCGCGCCGGATCAGGTCGCGAATCATCGGCGTGTTGATCAACACCTCGACGGCCGGCAGGCGACGCCGATTGATGCCGATCACAAGGCGCTGGCTGATTACCGCCTTGAGGTTCAGCGCCAGGTTCATCAGGATGTTCTTGTGCGCCGCTTCCGGGAAGAAGTTGAGGATGCGCTCCAGGGTCTGGTCGGCGTTGTTGGAGTGCAGCGTCGCCAGGCACAGATGACCGGTTTCAGAGAATGCGATGGCCGCCTCCATCGTCTCGATATCGCGGATTTCGCCGATCATGATCACGTCCGGCGCTTCGCGCATCGCGTTCTTCAAGGCGGCGTGGAAACCGTGCGTATCCAGTCCGATTTCGCGCTGGTTGACGATCGATTTCTTGTGGCGATGCAGGTATTCGATCGGATCCTCGATGGTCAGGATGTGTCCCGCCGACGTGCTGTTGCGGTAATCGATCATCGACGCCAGCGTGGTCGACTTGCCCGAACCGGTAGCGCCGACGACCAGGATCAACCCGCGCGGTGCCATGATCAGTTCCTGGAAGATCGGCGGCAGGCGCAGCTCTTCAAGACTCGCGACTTCAAACTTGATCGCGCGTATGACCATGCCGAGTTCGCCGCGCTGCTTGAACACGTTGACGCGGAACCGACCGGCATCCTTGATCGAGATGGCAATATTGAGTTCCAGATCACGCTCGAACTGCGGCACCTGGCCTTCGTCCATCAGCGAGTACGCGATCTTCTTCACCATTCCCGGCGGCAAGCCGGCGTTCCCCAGCGGGTAGAGCTTGCCTTCCACCTTGATGTTCACCGGCGCGCCGGTGGTCAGGAACATGTCCGACGCACCGCGCTCGGCCATCAATTTAAGGAAATATCCGATATCCACGCGTAATCACCCTTTCGATGAATTCAATGTTGCAGCGCTGTTGCCAAACCAGACCCGAGGTTCCCACAATAGCGCGGTCCCCTTCCGGCACGTCCACTCCCCCCGTGTTATGACACCAGAGAGCAGAAAAATCCCCGCGATCATCGCATTGTTGATGGGCATCATGCTCACCAGCTGCGCTCCGACACGCCCACCGCCCGACCTGCTTGGCAATGCGATGCGTAGCCTTGAGGACGCGCAACTGGCCGAAGCGCAGACTTACGCACCGCTGGAACTGCGCTTCGCAACCGAGCGCTACGAACAGGCGCAATCGGCGATGAATGCCACCGATTATGCAATGGCCGCGCGGCTGGCTCGCGAATCGGTCGCCAACAGCGAGCTGGCGATCGTCAAATCGCGCCTCGGCAAATCGCGCGAAGCGGTCGATGCGCTGAAGATACAGAACGAGGAGTTGCGCCGCGACCTCGACAGCGTGGTCGAGGAGAACCAGTCATGACCCGATCAATCCTGTTGCGTGGTTTCCTGCTGTTGATACTTGCCGCCATTGCAGGCTGTGAATCGGCGCCACCGCAGCGCGACCTGGATGTGCAGCGATTGGAACGCAGCCTGGACCAACTGGCCAACGATCGTCGCTTCGGCCAGCTTGCGACGGCGGAACTGGAACGCGCGCGTGGCGCTGTGCAGGCGTTGCGTATCAGCAACGCCAAGGGGCCCGATGCGGTAAGCGAAATTTACGTGGCGGAACGCCGGGTCGACGCCGCTTGGGCTGCCGCGCAGGCCCGCGACATGGAAAACCAGCGCCAGCAGGCCTCGCAGGAACGAAACGAATTGCTGGTTCGCGCCGCCCAGCGTGATGCGACCAATGCGCGTCGCGAACTGGAACGGCAGCGATTGATGGGCCAGATCCAGGCCGAAGAGTCGGCTCGTATCGCCTTGGACGCCGAGGAAGCGCGCATGGAGACGGAGCGCGCTACTGCCGACGCCGATGCCGCTCGCAACGTTGCTGCGCAGCAGAAGAAGCTCGCCGCTGCCCAGGCACGCGCTGCTGCGCTGTCCAAGAAGGAAGCCGAGCTGACCGCTGCCGCAGCGAAATCAAAAGCCAAGGCCAAGCCGAAGGCTGGTGGCAAATAGCGTCTGCGCGGTGCGTTCCGCAGGCTTGATTGCCAGCTTGCCGGCATCAGTGTAGGGTCGAAGCCGCTCCCGCAGCCACGATTCCGTGCTTGCCCGAGCGGTTTGGGTAGTGGTCGGAGTGCAAATCTGCCGATGTTGTCGTTTGGCGTTGACCCCAATCGGAAAGCCGTTCCTTCGCCGGCATTGGCGCTGTCGACAGGCCTCCTTTCCACGTCCATACCTGCCCGGTGCCAAGCATCGCTGCGCGGCGCCTTTTCCCACCGAACCCGTCGTCTGCATGGGCACGCGTCGCGTCGCCCGGCCGGCCATCCTTAAGGAGGATTCCGATGTTCGAAAACCAGAATGAACAGGAAATCGAAGCTCTGATGCAGAGCAATTACGAATTCCGCACCCTGTACACCCGCCACCGCGAGCTCGACGACCAGGTAGACACCGCCGAGCGCGCCAAGATACCAATGGAAGAAACTGCATTGCATGTGCTCAAGAAGGAAAAGCTGCACGCCAAGGACCGACTCGACAAACTCTGGTTGGAGCTGCATCCCTCCGCATCCTGAGTTTCGATCTCAAACTTGGGAGGCAGGCATTGGCCGCTGGCCGTGCCTGTCGCCGCTCAACCGTTATCATGGGCAACTTCCCGATACGGCTCGGTGCCCGCGAATGCATCGCACGCGCCAGCTGATCCAGCCCGTCGCCGGCGTCTATCTGCGCGCGGCACGTTACTCGGAGTGCCCATGACGATTCACCAATCCGTACTGGAATTGATCGGTGCGACGCCGATCGTCAAGACCCAGCGCCTCGATACCGGCCCCTGCGAACTGTTCCTGAAATTGGAAAACGCCAACCCCGGTGGCTCGATCAAGGATCGTATCGACCTCAACATGATCGAGGCGGCGGAGCGGTCGGGAACAATCAAACCCGGCGACACCATCGTCGAGGGCACCGCAGGCAACACTGGCCTTGGCTTGGCACTTGTCGCTCAGCAAAAGGGCTATCGCCTCGTGTTGGTCGTGCCCGACAAGATGAGTCGCGAGAAGATCTTCAACTTGAAGGCGATGGGCGCGGAAGTGGTGTTGACGCGCTCGGACGTCGCCAAGGGCCATCCCGACTACTACCAGGACCTGGCCGAGAGGATCGCGTCGGAAACACCGGGCGCGTACTTCATCAACCAGTTCGGCAACCCGGACAATCCCGACACCCACGAACGCATCACCGGCCCGGAAATCTTCGAGCAGATGGATGGCAACGTCGATGCGATCGTGTTCGGCTGTGGCTCGTCCGGCACGATGACCGGCTTGTCGCGGTACTTCGCCAAAGTATCGCCACAGACCGAGCTGATCCTGGCCGATCCGGTCGGCTCGATCCTCACCGAATACATCAACGAAGGCACGCTCTCGGAAAAATCCGCGAGCTGGATGGTCGAAGGCATCGGCGAGGATTTCCTGCCGCCGATCAGCGACTTCACGCGCGTCAAGAAAGCCTATGCGGTCAGCGACAAGGACAGTTTTCTGATGGCGCGCGAATTGCTGGCGAAGGAAGGCCTTCTCGGTGGCTCGTCAACCGGAACACTGGTTTGCGCCGCCCTGCGCTATTGCCGTGAACAGACCACGCCCAAGCGCGTGCTCAGCATGGTTTGCGATACCGGCAACAAGTACCTGTCGAAGATGTACAACGACTACTGGATGCTCGACAACGGCTTCCTGGAACGGCAACCACATGGCGACCTGCGCGACCTGATCCTGCGCCCCTACGCGCAACGCGACACCGTCGTCGTCGCGCCCAATGACCTGCTGGTCACCGCCTACAACCGGATGAAGCTGTACGACGTCTCGCAGTTGCCGGTGATGGATGGCGACAAACTGGTCGGCATCCTCGATGAATCCGATGTGCTGCTGCATGTGTACGGCGACGACGCGCGTTTCCGTGAGCACGTCGCCGGCGCGATGAACAGCGAACTGGAATTGCTCGACGTGAAATCGCCTATCGAAGCGTTGTTGCCGGTGTTCCGCGCCGGCCATGTCGCCATCGTCATGGATGGCGAACGCTTCCTCGGTTTGATCACCCAGATCGACCTGCTCAATTTCCTGCGTCGGCGCAGCCAATAACTTCTTCTTTGAAAGAGATTTCCATGTCCAAGAAACCCAAAGCTTCACTCGGCATCGGCACGCGTGCCATCCATGCCGGGCAGACGCCCGATCCTTCGACCGGCGCAATCATGACGCCGATCTACGCGACATCGACCTTTGTCCAGAAAAGCCCTGGCAAGCATCAAGGCTACGAATACTCACGCTCGCAGAACCCGACGCGGATGGCCTACGAGCGCTGCATTGCCGATCTTGAAGGCGGCACCCAAGGCTACGCGTTTGCATCAGGACTGGCTGCGGCCGGAACCATCCTGGAACTGCTCGACACTGGCAGCCACGTCATCGCGATGGACGATCTTTACGGTGGCACCTACCGCCTGTTCGACGGCGTGCGCAAGCGCAGCGCGGGGCTCGACTTCAGCTTCATCGACTTGAACGATCAGGACGCGCTGAAAGCCGCGTTGAAGCCGAACACCAAGATGATCTGGGCGGAAACGCCGACCAATCCGATGTTGAAGCTGGTCGATCTTGCCAAGCTCGGTGCGTTTGCGCGCAAACACGACTTGATCCTGGTCGTCGACAACACCTTCGCGTCACCGATCTTGCAGCGCCCGATCGAATCCGGCGCGCATCTGGTCATGCATTCGGCGACCAAGTATTTGAACGGCCACTCGGACATCGTCGGTGGCGTGGTCGTGGTTGGCGATCACCCGGAACTCGCCGAGCAGATGGCTTACCTGCACAACGCGGTCGGCTCGATCGCCGGGCCGTTCGATTCCTTCCTGGCGATGCGCGGACTCAAGACCTTGCACCTGCGCATGCGTGCGCATTGCGAGAGTGCAATGGAACTGGCCAAGTGGCTGGAGAAGCATTCGGCGATCAACAAGGTGATCTATCCCGGTTTGAAGTCACATCCGCAGCACGCGCTTGCGAAGAAGCAGATGGACGGTTTCGGTGGGATCATCAGCGTCGAAGTGAAGGGCGGCTTGCGCAAATCGCGACGCATGCTGGAGCGCTGTCATCTGTTTGCGCTGGCGGAATCGCTCGGCGGCGTCGAAAGCCTGATCGAGCACCCGGCGATCATGACCCACGCATCGATCCCGAAAGCCAATCGCGACAAGCTCGGCATCAGCGATGGCCTGGTGCGCTTGTCGGTCGGCGTGGACGACATTGCCGACCTGCGCGCGGAACTCGAGGCCGCGCTGGCCTGAGTCTTATCGGTCGGGAAACGCCCGAATCAGCTCCGGCAACAAATCCGCGTATTGCTTCCAGCGATCCAGCGAGTCTCGATGCACCGGCTGTCGCGCCTGCCATACGCTGGCAGTTGCGATAGCGGTTTCTTCGCGAGGCGCTTTGTTGTCGGTCTGCGCCGGCAGGCCGAGAAACTTGTGCAGCTTGGCCCGAGTGTTGTCGGTATCGCCGACCAGCTCGGCGTAGTCCAGATCGAACATCGGCAGGTTGAAGCGCGCTGCCGTGGCCATCAGTTGCCGGTAGCCGGTTTCGAACACGGCGATGTCGTCGAAATCGTAGGCCCATGCGAGATCGGCATGCTCGAAATGCTGGCTCCAGATCGACAGGGCCGTATCGCGGCGACCGCGTCTGCAATGGATGATCCGGGCTTGCGGAAACAGCGCGGCGATCAGGCGCAGATGGCGGAAATTGAGCGGGTTCTTGTCGAGGTAAACCTGCGCCGGCGCGTCGTCGCGCTGCAATTGGGTCGCGATCATCTTGCCAGCGAGTCGTAGCGCGGCGCGATCCGGCGCTGGACCAATGCGCCCGGCGATGGCGGCAATCCAGTTCAACTCGCCGCGGTTGTGGACGGCGCTGTGGCGCGACAGCAATTCGGCGGTAAGCGTGGTGCCCGAACGCGGCATGCCGACGATGAATACCGGCGTGAACGGGACCGGTTGGTCGGAGCCCAGCAAGGGCGTCGCCTGCGCTTCGGTGCGTGCGAAGTCACTCCATGCATCGCGATTCCACGCCACTCGCTTGCGCTCCGCCACGTTCGCGACGCGCAACAGTTTCACCGTCGCCGCGACGTCGCCGAGATCGCTTTCCGCCTTCGCAAGCGCGAAGCCAATCGCACTGCGCCTTGGTTGGGGCAGCGTCGCTCGTTCATGTGCGGCGGCCAGCAACCGGTAATCCGGATCGTCGCGATTCTCGAACCGATGCGTTTGCGCCAGTCGCAACCACGACGCTGCGAACGCTGGATCAATCTCGACGGCACGCCGCAAATATCCAGCCGCATGATCGAAGTGACCGAGCAGCAACTCAATCTCACCGGCCAGCGCCAGCACGGAGCCATCGCGCGGATGCGCTTGGACCACCGCCGGGACAATGGACGATGCGGTCGTGTGTCCCTGGTTCTCGCAGAGCAGATGTAACGTCGCCATGTCGGCATTGCGACTGCGAGGCGCGTGCTGCCAGGTTTGCAGCACCGCCTGGTTGGCGGCATTCAGGCGGCCCTGCTCACGCAACAGGTACGACAGTGACAAACCGGCGTTGATATCTTCCGGACAATGGCGAATCGCGTCGCGCAAGACCTGTTCGGCAGCGCCGAGTTCGCCACGTATGCGCAGGTGGTTGCCAAGCAGGAAAGCGATGTCGGTGCGCGTTCGCCAACGCTCATGCGCCGCCTTGAGCAGTGCCAGGTTCGCTGGCGCTGACGCGGCCTGCAGGCGAGTGACCACTTCTTCCCACGTCGGCCACGAGATGTGCGCCATCGCGTCGAGCAGTTGCGACAGGGCTGGCTCGGGAGTGCCGGCATCAACGAGTGCTGGCAGTCGATCGATCATGGATTGCAGCGAAGAAATGGAAGAATTCATGCCGGGTCGAGACGCCAAGGGGCAGCGATGGTAACGAATCGACGACGTTGATGCCGTGGCCGCACCGGGTTGTGATCAGTCGCTCAATTCACGCAACGCCCGCTCGAAAACTTCCGGCGGCTGACCACCCGAAATCAGGTGCTGGTTGTCGATGATGATCGCCGGCACCGACTGGATGCCGCGATCACGGAAATAGGCTTCGCTGGCGCGCACCTCGTCCGCGTAACGATCACTGTCGAGGATATCGCCAGCCGTGGTCGCGTCGAGTCCGGAATCGCTGGCGATGCGGATCAGCGTCTCGTGATCGGACACGTCTTCGTTTTCGCTGAAGTACGCCTTGAGCAATTCTTGCTTCAACGCCAATTGCTTCCCTGCATCGATCGTTCCCGCCCAATAGAGCAAGCGATGCGCTTCGAACGTGTTGAAGACGCGAGTTTCCTGATCGGTATTGAACGCGAAGCCAAGTTCCGCACCGCGCTCGCGGATCCGCTCCCGATTGCGGGTAACTTCGTCAAAGCCGATGTTGTACTTCGCCGCGATATGCGCCATCGAGTTTTGCCCTTCCGCCGGCATGTTCGGATTCAACTCGAACGGCTGGAAATGCAGATCTATTTTCACATTGGGCAGGCGAGCCATCGCTTGCTGCAGTGAAGCCAGTCCCACCGCACACCAGGGGCAGGAAATGTCGGAAACGAAATCGATGCGCAGCGGCTTGGACATGCGATTCACCGTTGATGGCTGAACATCAGCAGGTTGTTGCAAACGACGAGTTTTCAAGCGACATCAATTGAGCCATTCGACAAGCAACCCCATACTGGGTCCATGTTTTCCCGCCGCCTCAGCATTGCCGCGCTGTTCGTCCTGATCGTCGCCACTACCACGGCGAGCGCGCGAACGGTATACCGCTGCGTGCGCGATGGCACGGTCAGTCTCGCTACCGCGCCCGAGCCCGGCTCACGCTGCGAGGCAAAGGAAATCGACGACCAGGCCGCCTTGCTTCCAAACTTGTGGGGTTCGCTCGGCGTCCTGCGCGGGACGCTTTACCAACGCGAGCAAGACGGCAAGACCGTCTACAGCACGCGTGAGTTGCCCGGCTCAACCACGTTGCAGGCGTTCACGGTGCAGACTCCGGAAAACGAGCCGGCCCATCTGGGCCTGGGGCCAATCGGTCAGCCTCGGATCAAGCCTTACGCCGCGCAATTTCGATTGGCAGCCAAGGCGAACGGCATTGAGGACGC
>JBBSLA010000104.1:0-9076 GCA_038255665.1 Lysobacterales bacterium
AAAGGCACACAGCGCGGTGCGCTGCGCAACGCCGCCGCTCGCGGCGGTTGCTCTTGCTTGTGACCCACCCGCCCGTTCCTGTCGGCAAGTGCTGGACGGACCAGCCGCTTGCGGGCCACGCGAGGGATCGCGTGGCTTCGGCTGCGGCGCAGGATGTGCCTTCAGCCGAACCCGGCCAGTGCTTGCGTACCCGCACGGCTTCACCGTGCGGGCGACAGGCCATCGGGTCGCATCTTTTGGTTACTTTTCTGTGCGAGCAGAAAAGTGACTGGGTCGGCGGCAGCCGAACCATACGCTTGTCACACCTGGCGACAGCCATCCCTCGCCGAATGGCGACACAAGGGACGGACCCTCACCCCGGCCCTCTCCCGGCGGGAGAGGGAGAACACCGCGCGGACCCTCACGCCTACCCCTCTCCCGGCGGGAGAGGGGAAAAAACAGCGCACCCTTTTCCTACGGGGAGAAGGGCAAACGGCGCGAACCGTCTCGCCCGACCACTCTCCCGGCGGGAGAACGGAGCAACCGCGCGCGCGGCTGCGCAATGCGAAATGGCGGATCGATGATCGAGTCGCTGATCCCGGCGGCCATCCGGCCGCAATTGAAAGGGTTGCGACTGATGGCGCGCCGCGCTGCCAGCGATGGCATTGGCCAGCATGTCAGCCGCAATCGCGGTGATGGGCTGGAGTTTGCACAGTATCGCGCCTACGAACCCGGTGACGAGCCGCGTCGGATCGACTGGAAGCTGTTTGCACGCTCGGATCGTTACTTCGTGCGCGAGTCCGAGCGCGACAGCGCGTTGACGGTGTGGCTGATGATCGATGCCAGCGCATCGATGAACCAGGCCGACGAGGCGACGCCGGGGTTTTCCAAGCTCGATGCGGCGAAGATTCTTGCCGCATCGACCATCGAACTTGCATTGCGCCAGAGCGACCGCTTTGGACTGATCACCATCGCAAATGGTCGGGTCGACCTGGTGCAGGCAGCAACCGGAACGCGTCAGCGCGATCGCTGCGAAGTCGCCTTGCGCCAGCTCAACGCCTCTGGTGGCTGGCCCGACGAAACTGCATTGCGACCTGTGTGGGAACGCATAGCCGCCGATCATATGGCGGTTTTGCTGTCGGATGATTTCGACGATTCAGCGGTACTACTAATCGAGCGACTCGCCGCGGCGCGACGCGAAGTGCTGAGCTTGCAGATGCTGAGCGGCGACGAACGCGAGTTTCGCTTTCGCGGCAATCGACGTTTCGTCGATCCCGAATCGGGCGGCGAGCTGCGCTGCGATGGCGCCGCAGCACGCGAGCACTATTTGCGCGACTTTGCCGAAGCGCGCGCAGCACTGGCGCGCCGATTCGCGGCGAGTGGCGTGCGCCATGTCGAAGCGATGATTGATCGGCCGCTGATTCTGCCTTTGCAGGCGCTGTTCGGTCGTCGTGAGGAACTGGCGTGAGCCTCGCCCTGCTCTACCCGTTCGGACTGGCGGCGCTGGCGGCAATGCTGGCTCCGCTACTGCTGCACCTGATCCGCCGCGCCGAATATCGAACCACGCCGTTTGCTGCGATGCGATGGATTCGTGCGCAACTGCGCCCGCAAAAGCGACTGCGACTGCGCGATATCCCACTGCTGTTGTTACGCCTGTTGTTGCTGGCCTTGGTCGCCGTGTTGCTCGCGCAGCCGGTGCTGCGCGGCGATGCGACGGCAGCGAGGCACTGGGTACTCGTTGCGCCCGGCGTCGACATCAGTGCGGCCCGCGATCGAATGGCATTCATCGACAGCAATGCCACGAATGGAGATTGGCGCTGGCTGGCACCGGGCTTTCCATCGGTATCGAGCACGGCAGCGCCAGCGACCTCCGACAGCGCGAGCCTTCTCCGTGAAATCGATGCGGAGTTGCCCGCAAGCAGTCGCATCAGCGTCGTCGCACCCGCCGTTGTCGATGGTCTGGATGGCGAGCGCCCGAGCTTGACTCGCGAGGTTGACTGGATCGTCGTCGATGGCGCGATGCCGCCACTTCCGGTCAAGGACGACCCGACGGCTTCTCGCCTGCTGGTTCGTTACGACGAGGCGCAACCTGGCGACGCCGGATACATCGATGCATTGGAGCAGGCGTGGCGCGTGGGCTGGCCGAACTTGTCGATTGATCACGCCAATATCGACACAGCGCTTCCGAATGATGCCCGCTGGCTGCTGTGGCTGGTGCCGCAACGACCGGCATCGTTGCAGCGCTGGATCGAGAACGGCGGCATCGCCATCGCTACGCCGGCGGTCGATGATGCCAACGCGATCGACAACGAACCGGTGTGGCGCGATGCCAAGCGAAACGTCATCGCCAGTAGTCGGCGCATCGGTAACGGCCGATTGGTCAGCTTGAGCGGTGCATTCACGCCCAACCAATTGCCGGCGCTGCTCGATGCCGATTTCCCGCAACGCCTGTACGAGTTGTTCGCTGGACCACCGCCTGCACCAACTCGCGCCGTCGCCGCTGCGCTGAAGCCGTTGCATATACCGAACGCAGCATCCACGGCGACATCATTGCTGGCGACGCGCACGCCACTTGATGCCTGGTTTGCGTTGGCGATCGCCATCCTGTTCGCGATTGAACGGATCTGGGCCAGCCATCGTCGCGGAGCGCAGCCGTGAACCACGTTCCCGATCGCGTGACTGGCGCAGCCTTTGCGGCACGACGGCGACGCGTTGCCATTGTGGCGTGCTTCGCGACCGTCTGGATACTCGCCTGTGCTGCGATGGGCTGGCGACTCGCGGGAATCGCTGGACTGGCATCTGGCGCGATCCTCGCAACGGTGGTCGCCTGCGTCGCTGCCTGGCTGTGGCAACGACGCATCGACGATCGCTGGTTGGCGCGACGCATCGATGCGCGACGCGCCGACGCGGAAGATAGCGCAGCGCTGGTTTTCGTGCCGGAGGGCTCATTGACTGCGCTGCAACGTTTGCAACGCGAACGCTTGCAAGCGCGCTTTCGTGACAAGTCGGCACTCGACCTGCGCGATCCATGGCCGCATCGCCATTTGATGATCAACGGAGTGGTCGGCTTGGTCGCGATTACGGTAATCGCTTTGATCCAGCCGCCATCGACCGGTACGTTCGGCCCGAATGAAAAAACGGGGTCCAAAACCAATCGCGCTACAAGTTCGCTGGATGCCGTGACGCTGGATATCGAACCACCGGCCTACACGGCGTTGCCATGGCGCAGCGAAAGAACGCTTGATGCGAAAGCCGCGCACGGCTCGATGCTGCGCTGGCGTTTGGGTATCAGTCCGCGCCCTGCAAAAGTCGCGCTCGCCTTCCATGACGGCACGAAACTCGAACTCAGCCGCGATGGCGACGACTGGCTGGGCGAACGTCGGCTCGATGTGTCGACGTTGTATCGGATCGAACTGACCGATGCGCCAGCACTGGCTGACCAGAGCCTGCATCGGATTGACGCGATTCCCGATCTCGCACCCGAGGTACGCGTCATCGAACCCGAACGCAGCTTGACTCTGCTGGCCAACGACCAGAAGCAGTGGCAACTGGATTTCTCGGCACACGACGACTACGGCCTGGGCGACGCGAATCTGCAGATCACGCTTGCACAAGGCGGTGGCGAGAACGTCACCTTCAAGGAACAGACGCTGGTACTGAACGGTGCCGACGTTACGACCACTAGCGGTGGTCAAACCCGCAGCTACTCGACGACACTCAACCTCGCAGAGCTTGGCGTAGGGCAAGGCGACGATGTCATCGTCCGGCTGGCGGTCAGCGACCACGCGCAACCAACGCCAAACATCACGCGCAGCGCCAGCTTCATCCTGCGTTGGCCGGTGAAATCGTCGGAAGAATCCACCGCGATGGAAGGCATTCTCCAGAACACCTTACCCGCCTATTTCCGCAGCCAGCGCCAGATCATCATTGACAGCGAAGCGCTGGTTGCCGAGCTGCCGCAGCTTGACCAGCCGACGGTACTCGAGCGCTCCGACAGCATTGGCGTCGACCAGAAAATCCTGCGTTTGCGCTACGGGCAGTTCCTTGGCGAAGAATTTGAATCCGGTCGCGGCAGAGCGCCCGCCGACAGCGACGATCACGAAGAACACGCCGATGCCAGCAGCGCCGAGCCAGCCAGTGCAGCGAAGGACGAGGCACAGAAGGACCAACTGGTCGATCACGATCATGGTGACGAACCTGCGCAAGACACCACGTTCGGCAACGAAGGCAACGTGCTGGCCGAATACGGACATGTCCATGACCAGGCCGAGGCGGCGACCCTGCTCGATCCGGAAACGCGGAGGATCCTGAAATCCGCGCTCGACGAAATGTGGCAAGCGGAGTTGCACCTGCGCACCGGCGAGCCGGCGCAGGCGCTGCCCTACGAATACCGCGCACTCGGCCATATCAAGCTGGTGCAACAGGCCAGTCGCATCTATCTGGCGCGGGTGGGACTGGAACTGCCGCAGGTCGATGAGTCGCGTCGCCTGACTGGCAAGCGCGAAGATCTGACCGATCGTGTCGATCTGCTGGTCGCTGCGGTGAGTGACGATGCCGTGGTGGCGAGTGCATGGTCCGCGCTTGAAAACGCGGGATCGACGCCGCCCGCTCTCACAGCGCTGGAACGTTGGGCGCGCGATAGGCAATCGACGGTACCCGATGCGCTCGGCGTGATCGCAGCGATTGATGAAGTGCGCCGGGATGCGTCATGTGCTGCCTGCCGCGTGCGACTGCAAGCGCAATTGTGGCCGCTGCTTCCGAGCACTGCGGCGCGTGCCACGCCGCGAAAGCAAATGGATGCGAGCGGCGCGGCCTGGCTGGATGCCTTACCGAAATCGTCCGATGCGACGCCGAGCGAGGATCGGCGATGATCGCAATACCTGTGCTGGTTGCCATCCTGCTGCCATTGTCTGTGGCTATCGCGGCAATTCGCGTGTTGCGTTCCGCGCACCGTTGGCGCTGGCCGCTGGCGTTGGGGCAAGCTCTTGCTGGTGCATTGCTCTACCTGTTCCTGTTTCCACCGCATGCACGCGAAACAGGCGGCACATTGACGATCCTGACGCCCGGGATCACCAACGAACAACGTGCGTCAACGCGAACTGGCGCTGACGTGGTCGCGCTACCGGGCATCGCCGGCACGATCGATGGCCGCATCGAACGCGCACCCGATCTCGCCACGGCATTGCGTCGACATCCGCAAACTTCGCGCTTGCGTGTCGTCGGCAACGGATTGCCGTCGCGCGATCGTCCCGCCGCGCGAGGCGTCGCAATCGACCTGGATGCCGCGTCGCTGCCCGATGGCATCGTCGAATTGTCGTTGCCCGAGCACGTACAGGTCGGCAATCGCTGGCGTGCCAACGGTCGCATCAAGGCGACGACGCTCGCCAATCGTGTGATTGAACTTCGCGATCCGACCGACGCCATCGCGGCCAGCGTGCTCACAAATGCGCAGGGCCGATTTGCCATCGAAGGCGTTGCCAGCGCGAGTGGTTTGTTGCGCTATGCGCTCAGCGTGCGCGACGACGACGGCAAGTCGATCGACACCATTCCGCTTGCGCTCGATGCGCGGATCGAAACGCCACTGCGCCTGTTGATTGCCGCAGCGGTTCCTAGCCCGGAACTCAAATACCTGCGCCGCTGGGCGACCGATGCCGGCCAGACGGTCGACAGTCGGATTGGCTTGAGCGAAGGGATTGCCTTGCGTGATGCAGAAAAGCCACTGATCAATGCGGCATCGCTTGCGGCCAGTGACCTGCTGATCGTCGACGAGCGCAGTTGGGCGAAGCTGGATGCGTCGACCAGGAGGTTGGTCGCCGATGCCGTCGACGGCGGCCTTGGATTGTTGTTGCGCGTGACCGCACCGATGGCGAGCGAAGAGCTCGGTGCATGGTCCAGTCTTGGAGTGGCCATGACACCAGGCGATCCCGCGCCGCCGTCCGCACTGCGCGACGACACCCGCGACGATGCACTGGCGTTGAGCCACCTGCCCTATCGCCTCGGCGGGAACCTGGCGCCACTGGTTGTCTCGCGCGATGGCGACATCGTGGTCGGCTGGCGTGCGCAACAACGCGGGCGCATCGGCGTCGTCACGCTCGCCGACAGCTATCGCTACGTGCTGGCCGGCTCGCCGGATCGCCATGGCAGTTTGTGGGCGAGCATCACCTCGACGCTGGCGCGTGCACGTGGCGAGCCGCAACCACGGTTACCAAGCTTCGCCCGTGTTGGCGAGCGTGCCGTGATTTGCGGTATCGATGGAACAGGCTGGCAAGTCGACGATCCGTCTGCCGTGCAGACAAGGCTGCTGTTTGATAAAAGCAGCGAGGGATGCGCAGCTTACTGGCCGTCAACTACCGGCTCGCACCGGTTGTCGCGGAATGACGCACTGGCAACGACTGAACCGAAGTCCGCAAGCTGGTCGTTTGATGTGCTGGCCGACGGTCAAGCCGCGACCCTGCTCGCAGCGCAAACCCAACGTGCGACTCAGAATTTGGCGACGACATCCACATCGGTCGCCGCCACTTCGGGCCGCATTGCGAACATTCCACGCGCGGTATGGCTAGTCGCCTGGCTGACCGTGATGACCCTGTTGTGGTGGGTCGAACGACGCGACTATCAAGCCAACCACGATTAACCGAAATCCTTCGGCGAGGATAAGACCTTCAACGCTGCATCACCCTGCCCCCATCGTCATTCCTGCGTAGGCAGGAATCCATTTTAATCTTCGTCAAATCACCAAGAGAACAGCAAAGTCAGAATGGATTCCTGCCTTCGCAGGAATGACGAAGACGTCTTTTGTCGGCTTAGTGAGGCGCAGCGAGCTTCTCCCGAACCAACGGCTCCAGGCTGGCCAAGCCCCACTGTTTGCCAACCGCGATCGCTTCATCGGTTGATTGGCCCTTGATCCAACCGGCGCGCAGTGCCATCAGCGCGCCGACGCGATTCGAACTCGCGCAATGGACCAGTGACGGGCCGTCTTGCTGCTTTTCCAGCAATGCATCGAAGCGGTCCACGTTGGCGCGATTGAGATCATCGGCGCCAGCGATCGGCAGCGATTCGTAGTTCATGCCAGCCGCGCGAACTGCACTCGCTTCATCGAAATCGGGTGTTTCGCTGGCCGGTCGCAAGTTGATCACGTTGCGAATGCCGGCTTTGGCCAGCGCGTCGACGTCGGCGGGGGACACTGCGCCAGCGGCGTAGTGACCGGCGTCGGGCTGCGACAGGTTCTTCAGGGCCGGCATCTCAGCAGCGAATGCGAAGGTCCCGGAGAATCCCAGGATCGCCACTACAAGCAGTCGGGGGAAATTGGAGTTCAGCATCATCTTTCTCCTTTGGGCGAATGCCCAGTGTGCCGCAGAGTAGGCGTGCCGGCGGATTTGTGCCAGTGAAGCAGATGCGCGCCGCAACGGGATGAACGCGGCGCCCTTGCGTTCAATCCCCCTACATCTTCGCCGCCCTACCGTCGCCGAACCCCTCAACGGAGATACGCCATGAAAATCCTGACGACTGCGATGCTGTCAGCCCTCGTCGCCGGTGTGACGATGCTGCCCGTCCAATCCGTCGAAGCGCGTCAGCGCTGTTATGACGTGCGGGTCGAGAAGCAAAAACAGGTCAAGGATGACAATCGCGTACTCGGCACCGCCCTCGGTGCCGTTGCTGGTGGACTCATAGGCAACCAGGTCGGCGGTGGCGATGGCAAAAAGTTGGCAACGGTCGCCGGTGCGGTTGGCGGCGGCTATGCCGGCAACCAGATCCAGAAGAAGAATCAGAGGAACAGCACGGAAACGGTGATTGAGCGTCGCTGCGTCGACGAATAATCGCTCACTCGCAACGCGATGAAAAAAGGCCCGGCGATCGCCGGGCCTTTTCCTTGGCTGAAGTGGCAAATCCGAATCTACTGACGCACCGCCTCGATGGGCGCATTCGCGGTCGGATTGTCCTGGTTTTCTGCAAGCCAGGTCATCGAGCGATGCACGCGCGCATAACCGCTGGGATGCGTGTAGAAGATGATCTCTTCCAGCGCCCCCGGCTTGATCTTGCGGTAGGTGGAAAGTCGCATCGCCGCCATCGCGAAACCATTGGGTTCTCGCGCGGAGTTCAGGCCATAGGCATCAGCCTCGGCTTCGGCTTGGCGCGTGATCGAGTTGGTCAGCGGCGTCGCGAAGAAGAAGAACAGGGAAAGGATTCCCAGCGCCAAGGGCAGCGCCGCAGGATCGGCCCGACCTTCCAGCCCCAGCCTTGGGCCCCAACGCACCAGCAGCCGATCAAACACGCGATGGACGACGAACAATCCCAAGGTCAGCACAAGGATCAGGTAAATCACGCCGCGCAATGAATGATTCAACACGTAGTGACCCATCTCGTGGCCGAGGACAGCATGGATTTCCGGCGTCGAGGTCTTGTCCAGCAGATTGTCGTTGAGCGCAATGCGTGTGGTGCCGAGGAAGCCCGACACGTTCGCGCTGATCCGCGTGGTCTGCTTCGAAGCATCGAACTCGACGACGTTGTCCGTCGGCACCATGTTGGCGCGTGCGAGTGACAGCACCGATTCGCGAATCGGCCCATCGCGCAACGGCGTGTAGGTATTGAAGATCGGGCTGATGAATACCGGCGCGATCATCGCGAAGAACATGATGAAGACAAACGCGCCAGCGCTGGCCCATATCCACCAGCGCGCGCCGGCGCGACGGATGCCGACGTAAAGCAGCGAAAGGATCAGCGGAACGAAGACGAGGTTGACCAGCAAATCCTTGAACTGGTCGAAGCTCCATTCGGTAAAGGTCTGCGTGGCGAGACCGTACTGGTGCTCGCGGAAAAAGTCGGCGTAGATCGTCATCGGCAGCGACAACAGACCGCCGACGAGCAACCAGAAGATGACGTAGAAAAATGTGGTCCACCAAGGCCGCGCACTGATCCGCCGCGCGAGATCGCGCATCCACCTGGAGATGCCACTAAACAGCAGCAGGCCAGCCACGGCAAGCCCGTACAGCAACTGCCACAGTTGCAGCCAATAGCCGCCTTCGAAGTAGTCATCGGATTTCTCGCGCTGCTCAGGCGAAAGCAGGTTGAGATAAGCCTCGGTGGCCTTGTCGACATCGAA
>JBBSLA010000105.1:0-9057 GCA_038255665.1 Lysobacterales bacterium
CCTGGCCGGCTATGTCCGGTGCCGAGCCATGCACAGCCTCGAACATCGCGCAGCTGTGGACAATGTTGGACGAGGGCGCCATGCCGATCGATCCGGCAACCTCGGCGGCCACGTCGGAATGGATGTCGCCGTACAGGTTGGGTGTCACCACCACGTCGAAGCGCCTGGGATCCACGGCCATCTTGGCCGTGCCGATGTCGATGATGATGTGTTCGTTTTCGATTTCGGGGTATTGCGCGGCGATCTCGTCGAACACCTTGTGGAACAGCCCGTCCGTGAGCTTCATGATGTTGTCCTTGGTCATGCAGGTGACCTTGCCGCGTTTTTGCGCGCGCGCGTACTCGAACGCGTAGCGCACGATGCGCTCGCAGCCCGGACGGGTGATCAGCTTCAGGCACTGGTAGACCTCGTCGCTCTGGCGGTGCTCGATGCCGGCGTAGGTGTCTTCCTCGTTTTCGCGCACGATCACCACGTCCATGCCGGGGTGGTGGGTGTCAACGAACGGGTGGTAGGCCACGCACGGGCGCAGGTTGGCGTACAGACCCAGGCTCTTGCGCAAGGATACGTTGACGCTCTTGTAGCCGCCGCCCTGCGGCGTGGTCACCGGCCCCTTGAGGATCACGCCGTGACGTGCGATGGCGTCCAGGAGGTCCGGGCCGAAGCCGGCCATGCGCCCGGACTGGTACGCCTGCAGGCCTACCGTGGCCGGTTCGAAGTCCAGCGCCGGGTCCGCGGCGCGGAGCACGGCGAGCACTGCGTCGGTGATCTCCGGCCCGATGCCATCGCCTGCGGCGACCGCAACGGTGCGCGCGGGCAGGAACTGGGGGGCGAGGATGGGCTGGGCCTGAGCTGACATGCGATCTCCAATACACGAAAAGAAGTTCGTATATTTAAGATCGTATGATGCCGCCTGTCAAGCGAGGTGCCCTTGAACAGACATCAACCCGAAAAAAGCGCCTGGACCTTCTTCAGCAACCACACGCACGTGCTGGTGTGTCTCGCGGCCGACGGCAGCCAGAGACTACGCGATGTTGCCGCCCAGGTTGGGATCACCGAGCGCGCGGTACAGCGCATTGTGGCCGAGCTGGAGGCCGCGGGCGTCCTCTATCGCGAGCGCGAATTGAGCGATGCCCGGCGCAACCGCTATCGGATCGACACCCAGGCCCCGCTACGGCACCCGCTTGAGGCGCATTGCCGGGTAGGCGCGCTGCTCGATCTGGTGAACGTGACGTCCGCTCCATCCCGATCGCGAGAGGGCTGAAGTTAAGGTGGCCGTTATGGGCAAGGCGATTCTGAAGAAAGTTGGCAATCGTTTGCCGACATGCCACAACCACGAAAACCTCGACTTTGTGCTCAGTCGTGTCGCCCATCCACACCGCCATTGCGATCGTCCGAGGGTTTCGGTGAACCTTTCGGTGAACCGCTCGACTGCTGCCGTCATCTCCACGCAGCCGGCGGTTAACGGGTGTTGCGGGTTATTCGTTATCATCACTGCATGTCTGCATCGACACTCTGGCTTCGATTCTTGCTCAGCATCGCGATGATCCTCAATGGATCCGTCGCGGTCGCTGGTGGCATGCCCGGGATGTCGAAATCCAACCACGCCAACGCTGCGCAATCGGCACCTGCCGGACCGGTCGGCGAAGTCCGTTGCCATGAAGACGCGATGCAATCGGGATCAGGCCACCCTGGTGCGCTGGCAGGCGTCGATATCGACTCGTTGCTGCAACCGGAAACCTTGCCGGATGCAGACGATTCCAGCCGCCCGGCCATGCCGGATTGCTGCAAGTCCGGCATCTGTCACTGTGCCAGCGCTCAAGCAACGGCAACCGTGGATTTCCTCCCGCTGCCGGTCGTGACGATTGCCACCACGGCATTGGCAGCGTTCGTGGACCGCGGCGTTGCGGCCACACACGCGTCGCGACTGGATCGACCTCCCATCGCTTGAGCACTTGGCGTCTTCGGATGCCCATGGGCGTGTCGCGAACCCGCGCACGCTCCCGCCGGTAGTGGCGGAACTCAATCGAATTTTTCGGAGCGATCATGCAATCGAACACCTTTCCTTCCGCTGATGGCGGAGACCTCACGGCGTCGCGGCGCCGTTTTCTGCAAACCTTGCTGGCTGGCGGTACCGTCGCTGGGCTTGGCTTGATGCCTCGCATGAGTTGGTCGGCGGCGGCAGCGCCGGGCAATGCCAACGTGCTGCGCGGTACCAACTTCAATTTGTCGGTTGGCGAACTGCCGGTCGATTTTACCGGCGCGCGACGCACGGCCGTTGCCATCAATGGCAGCGTGCCGGCGCCCATCCTGCGCTGGCGCGAGGGTGAGCGGGTCACCCTGCGCGTGAGCAACAGCTTGCGCGAAGAAACCTCCATTCACTGGCACGGCATCTTGCTGCCTCCCGAAATGGATGGCGTGCCCGGATTCCATTTCGACGGTATCGCGCCGGGTGAGACGTTCGAATACCAGTTCGACGTGAAGCAGGCCGGGACGTACTGGTATCACAGCCACTCGCGCTTCCAGGAACAGGTTGGCATGTATGGTGCGATCGTGGTCGATCCACGTGATGGCGAACGTTTTCCTGCCGATCGCGACTACGTTGTGCTGTTGTCGGACTGGTCCGATGAAAATCCCGAAACGCTGTTCGCCAATTTGAAGAAGATGGGCGACTACTACAACTTCAATGAGCCGACCGCCGTCGCGTTCGCCAACGATGCCTTGAAGATGGGATTCAGCAAAGCGCTCGCCAAGCGTCGCATGTGGAACCAGATGCGGATGAGCCCGACCGACCTGGCCGACGTCACCGCCTACACATACACCTACCTGATCAATGGTGCGACGGCCACCGACAACTGGACTGGCCTTTTCGCGCGCGGTGAAAAAGTGCGGCTGCGTTTCATCAACGGGTCGGCGATGAGCATTTTCGACGTGCGCATTCCCGGCCTGAAGATGACCGTGGTCGCGACCGACGGCCAGGATGTGGAGCCGGTCAGCGTCGACGAGTTCCGCATTGCCGTCGCCGAGACCTACGACGTGATTGTCGAACCGTCCGACGACCGCGCCTACACGCTGTTCGCGCAATCCCTCGATCGCACCGGCTTCGTACGCGGCACGCTGGCCCCACGCGCCGGCATGAGTGCTGACGTGCCAGCCGTCGATGCGCCGCAGTGGCTAACCATGAAAGACATGATGGGCGCGATGGCGATGGGTGCCGGCATGGACCACGACCACGCGGCAATGACTGAAATGAGTGGCCATGAAGGACACAACATGCAGGGCGGCTCGATGTCGGCGATGCCTGCGACGCCAAAGGTGCGCCACGCGCGTACCGAGTACGGACCTGGCGTCGACATGCGCGTCGACACGCCACGCACCAATCTCGACGATCCTGGCATTGGCCTTCGCGACAACGGTCGCAAGGTGCTTACCTACGCCGACCTGCACACCATCGGCGGGCCTCTCGATCCGCGTGGGCCCGGTCGCGAGATCGAGTTGCACCTGACCGGCAACATGGATCGTTACATGTGGTCGTTCGACGGCCAGAAGTTCAGTGATGCCAAGCCTGTGCATCTGCGCCTTGGCGAACGTGTTCGCATTGTTCTGGTCAACGACACGATGATGCCGCACCCGGTCCACCTGCATGGCATGTGGAGCGAACTGGAAACCCCGAAGGGTGAGTTCCAGGTGCGCAAGCACACCACCATGGTGCAGCCGGCACAGCGGATCAGCTATCTCGTCGATGCGCATACGCCGGGCAGTTGGGCCTACCACTGCCATCTGCTTTACCACATGGAAGCAGGCATGTTCCGCGAAGTGAAGGTGTCGTGATGGGTCGCATAGCGGTGTCACCAAAGTCGCGCAGCGTCTACGTTCTTGCGGCGCAGGTTTCAATTGCGGGATTGGCGTTGTGCGCGATGCCGTTGCTGGCACAGAGCAGCAATGCGCACGACGACCATGCCATGCATGCTGCGGTCGCAAAGAAGCCGCAAACCAAGGCCGCCAAGGCGAAAACGGACGCCAAAGCCGTCGGTCATGGCGATCACGCGATGGGCAATGAGATAGAAAAAAAGAAGGACGCGGATCACCCCGCAGCCCAAGGAGAGCATGCCGGCATGGACCATGGCGGACATCAAGGCATGGATCACGCAGGCACGGCCGATGGCGACATGTCCGCAATGGACCACAGCAAACATGAAGGCATGGATCACGCTGCCATGAGCGATGCAGACATGTCGGCGATGGATCACAGCGAACACCAGGGTATGGACCACGCAGCCATGTCAGACGGCGACATGGCCGGCATGGATCACGGGATGATGGACATGCAGGGTGGTTCCGCGCCGCCCGACGCGCGTGACCCCGACTACTCCGACGGGGTCGAAGCGGCGCACATGCACGGCATGCACATGCACGGTGCAACCTATCTGGGCAGCGTCGTCATCGATCAGCTCGAAGCGTTCAACGGTGATGGCAGCAGCGGTCAGGCGATCGACATGCAGGCATGGTACGGCGGCGATATCGACAAGGTGTGGTTCAAGGCCGAAGGCGAGCGCAGCGACGGCCACCTCGGCGCGACCCGCGTGGAAGCGCTCTGGAACCACGCGATAGCAGCCTATTGGGGCGGGCAGCTTGGCGTTCGCCACGACGCCGGCGAGGGGCCGAGCCGCGACTGGGTTGCCTTTGGCGTGCAGGGGCTTGCGCCGTACTGGTTCGAAGTCGAGGCGACGGCTTATGTAGGCGAATCCGGTCGTACCGCGCTGCGACTTGAGGCCGAGTACGAACTTCTGCTTACGCAACGATTGATCCTGCAACCGGATGTCGAGGTCAGCTTTTACGGCAAGGACGATCCTGGACGTGGCATCGGCAGCGGTCTGTCGGACGTCGATGTCGGCTTGCGCCTGCGCTACGAATTCACGCGCAAGTTCGCTCCTTACGTCGGCGTCGTCTGGTCACGCAAGTTCGGCAGGACGGCGGATTTTTCCCGTGCTGAAGGCGGTGGCGCTGAAGACACGCAAGCTGTCGCCGGCGTGCGCCTGTGGTTCTGACTGGAGAAACACAATGAGCACATTCAACCGAACCATCGTCACGATCTTCGCGGTTGTCGCCGTGCTTGCACTTGGCGCCGTCGCGTTCGCATGGTCGGGCATATACAACATCGGCGCAGACGATCCGCACCTTGCGCCGACCCACGCACTGCTTGAGAAATTGCGCGAGCAATCAATCAAGCGGCACGCCGCTTCCATTACCGTTCCCGATCTCAACAACCCTGCCAAAGCCGTGCAAGGTGCCGGCAATTACAACGCGATGTGTGTTGGTTGCCACCTTGCGCCCGGTGTTGACGGCACGGAATTGAGTCGAGGGCTTTATCCATCTCCACCGGACCTGACTCGTTACGAGGTGGAAAGCGCTTCGGCATTCTGGGTCATCAAACACGGCATCAAGGCGTCGGCGATGCCGGCGTGGGGGCCAAGCATGGATGACCAGTACATCTGGAACATGGTCGCGTTCCTTAAACGTTTGCCCGGCATGGGCGAAGCGACCTATCGAGACATGGTCGCCCAAAGCGGTGGCCACTCACATGGCGGTGGTGAGACCGATCATCACGTGCCGGATGGCCAAGCCGCCGATCATCACGGTGGGCAGGAGTCAGCGGAGGAGCACGATCACGATGCTGCTGCCGCTGGAGCGGCCGACCATCATGAACACGACAAGCAGCCCGTGACCGATACGCCAACCAGCGATCCCGGCGTGACCATGCAAAGCCATCGTCACGCGGACGGGACGGTCGAGAGCCACCCGGTAAAAGCGGAGCCAGCGAAGCACGAGCATGCGGACAAGGATCCGCCCGAGAAATAAGCGACTGCGAAATAGTCGCTGACCATTCGTCAAGGATCTCGCACGGCTCACTCGCCGTGACTTTCGAGATCCTTGATCCGTGCTTTCACCTCACCGACTTCGCGGGCACGGAAATATCCGTGGCCATCTCGCTGTAAGTCGGAAACGAAGATTGTTCTAGAAGCCGTACCGCACCAGCATCCACACGGCCATCGCGATCATCATCAGGTTTTCGGTCAGCGACACGAAGCCGAGCGGCACCTTGCTGTTGCCGCCGACGCAGGCGCACTTTATCTCGCGTTTGTCGATGTAGACCGCCTTGAACACCGAGTACGCACCGATGCTGCCGATGAACAATGCGACCGGCACGGACAGCCATAGCCATACGCCCGCCAACATCAATACGCCGGCAAGCAACTCGCCGAATGGGTAGACGTATCCATATGGCACCCAGCGTTTTGCTAGCAGGTCGTAGTTGAGGAACATGGTTGAGAAGCTTTCCACGTCCTGCAACTTGAGCAGCGCGAGGATGCACATGCTGATGGCAATGAACCATTCGATGCTGCCTAGCGTGAGGACATTGCCGAACGCCGCCCAGTTGCCGGCCAGCGCCAGCAATGCCGCGACTGCGAACACCGCGATCACCGGCGTGTAGCTGGTTTCGTCGGGATCGGGAACGTCCATGCCGAACCACTCGCGCAGGTCGTCGTAACCACCGATGCGCTTGCCGTCGATGAACGTCTGCGGCGTTGTCTTCACATCGTGCTTGGCCTTGAACGCGTCGGTTTCCTCGCGCGTGCGCAGCCAATGGTCCTCGACGTGATAGCCCTTGCGCTTGAGCAGGTAAAGCGTCTTCAAGCCGTACGGACAGATGTGCTTGGGCATCACCATCCGGTAGACAGTGGCGGTTCTGTTGAGGGCGGCGTCGGTCACGTTGGACATTCGGGCAATACAGGAGTTGCACAGCTTACGAAAGCGAGGCGCAACCTCGTCTGAGCGGTATAGCTACACGAATGTCGGCATGCTGATGCCGCATAACTCCGTTCAGATTTGGCGCCAACGACAGCGTCTGATCAGCGCGAAACGCAGCAAGAGGGTGCCGCCATGTTCATGCAAGCGTTCTGTTCAGCGGGGAGTCCACGCCGACTGTCTACGGTCCGCCGGCGTCATTCGACGCAACAGGAGTTACCTCCATGAACAACAAGAACTTTCGCCACACTCTGATTGCAATTGCCGCCGGTACTCTGCTGTCCGGAGCGGGCATCGTTTCCGCCCAAGCGCCGGACCAGCCAACCACGCCGCCAACCAATACGACCACCGTTCCTTCGATCGCATTGACCGAAGACGAGGTGGGTTCGAAGATTGCCAGCGCCGGCTTCAAGGAAGTCAAAGGCCTGAAGATCGACAATGGGGTCTGGAAAGCCGATGCGCGCGGCGGCGATGACACATGGGTCGCTGTATTCGTACATCCGCTGACCGGCAAAGTGTTCCAGGAAGGCAGTCCGTCCAAGCTCACGGAAGAAGACATCAAGGCCAAGGCGACCGCTGCGGGCTACCAGAACATCAAAGACGTGGAGTACAAGAATGGTCTTTGGACTGCTGATGCCGAGACCGGCAAGGGCAACAACGTCGACCTGGTCATCGATCCCGATGACGGTTCGGTGATCAACGCCGCGAACGACTGATCGTTTGCAGCAGCGGTATGAATAAGGCGAGTCTTTGGGCTCGCCTTATTCGTTGCCATTGCGGAAATGCTCGGAGTCAGGCGCGTGACATCTCCGCCTGAATGTCTTCAAGGCGATAGCCGCGCGTTTCGACACCGTTGAGCATCAGCAAGACACCCGAGGTCGCCAGGGGAATCGCGATCAGCGCGACGGATAGCAGGAAGGGCTCGAAAAACCCGAAGGCACCGAGTGCCGCGCCAAGGATGCCGCCAAACTTTGAACTCGCCGCGATTACGCCCGACCCGGTACCTCGCATTTGAACCGGATAGATTTCGGTCGCGTATGGAATCAACATGGCAATCACGCCGCTGATGCTGATCAGCAAGGCAACCGTGGCGATCATGGTGGCGACGGCCGATTGCAGTTGCTGCATGGCGATCACGAAATACCAGCAGGGAAAGGGTCGATAACGCGATGAACAGGATCAGTGACTTGATCGTGCTCCAGCGATGGTGCAGCCACACAACCAGCGGGATTCCCGGCAGCGCGAACAAGGCCAATTGCGCCAGCAAGCTGCTACTGCCCGACGCCGGAATACCGAGCTACACCAGGTTGGTCGGCAACCACAGCAGGAAGCCGAAGTTGACCAGCCCCCATGCCGTTCCACACATCGCCAACCCCCCGCTGATGTGCGCGTAACGTCCGCGGACCAGCTGACGCAGGCCCTTGCCCGTATGCTGCTCATCGAGGATCGGCGCGCCGCTGGCAGCATCGTCGTCTTGCAATATCTCCGCAGTCGGTTGCGCTGATCCTGTCCCGGAGAATTCCATCAACACGGCGCGCGCTTCGTTCTCCAATCCAACGCTGGAAAGGAAACGCGGCGATTCGGGAATCCATCGGTTGAGCAGGATGATGACTGCGCCGGTAGGCAAGCCGAGCAGCCACAGCACGCGCCAGCTGTATTTCTATTCAAGCAGCGCTGTCGCGCCCGCCGCAAGCAGGTAGCCGGCCGATGTTCCGATACCGCCCAGTGCCACCAGCAGCCAGCCGCGGTGGGTAGCCGGGATCGTTTCCGCCATCAAGGTGAAAGCAATCGGCAACAGTCCGCCGGCCGATGCGCCCATCAGAAAACACATTGCCAGGTTCCACTCGAAGGTCGGCATCGCCCCGCAGATTGCAGTTCCGATGAACATCAGCGCCGACAGCAGGATGGACGCGCGACGCCCCGAACAGGTCGGCAAGCCAACCCCACAACGCGGATCCAACCGTCGTGCCGGTCAACGCCACCAAGGCCAGCAGCGCTCCGGTTTGCGTGCTGATCGAATATTCCGCCGTCATGCCCGGCATGACGAAGCCGAGCGTTACCGACTTCATGACATCGATGGAGAGCGCCACGATGAGCACGACGAATAGCGTCCAGTGCGAGCGATTGAGCGGTGCGCTGTCGGCTAGATGAAAGCCGGCGTGGTCGCGCGGACTCTGCAAGCTTTGCCCCATTTGCTTCAGGTGCGGGGTCAGCCCGTAACCTGCCAGCAGCAAGCCGATCGGGATCATCGCC
>JBBSLA010000106.1:0-9048 GCA_038255665.1 Lysobacterales bacterium
ATCAGCCCGCAGTAACCACCCGACGCAGCCGTCGCTGGCGCGAATCCGCGACCACGTTACGCAGCCAGCCACGGCTGTCGTCGAGCAGCGAATAGATCACCGGCATCGCCAGCAAGGTGACGATGGTCGAGAACATCAGGCCACCAACAATGGCGCGCGCCATCGGGTAGTACGGTGGCCCGTCGCCGCCCACCTGCACGGTACCGATGCACAGCGGGACCATACCGAGGATGGCGGTGCCCATCGTCATCAGCACCGGTCGCAATCGGTCACGCGAACCCTGGATGAGCGCTTGCGTGCGCAGGATGCCTTCGTGGCGCAGGTCGTTGATGTGTACCAGCATGACGATGCCGTTGTTCACCACCACGCCCATCAGGATCAGTATCCCGATCATCGCCATGAAAGAGAACGTGGTGCTGGTGATCCAGAACATCCAGAACACACCGAAGATCGAGAAGATGAAAGTAGTCATGATCGCGGCGGGATAGATCAGCGATTCGAACATCGCGCACATCACCACGTAGACCAGCACCAGCGCGATCAGCAGGTTGAAAGCCATGCGCTGGCCGGTGTCGTCTGATTCGCGAAAGCTCGATCCGAACGTCCACGCGTAGCCTGCCGGAAGCGCGACGCTTTCCATGGCGGATTCGATGAGCTTGCGTGCTTCGTCGGGCGTGGTGTCCTTGGCAAGGTTGGTCTTGATCTGCAGCGAGGTCTGGCGGTTCTCGCGGCGTATCTGCGCGGCCGACGACTGGGTTCCGACATTGACCATCGCGAGCAGCGGCACCTGGCTGCCGTCGGGTGCACTCAGCTTGAAGTCGGCCAAGCCCTGGATGCTTTGCGTGTCGGCATTCTGGAAGCGCAGCCAGGTTGGAATCTGGGTATCGCCACGCCGGAAATCCTTCAGTTGAGCGCCGCGCAGCGCGATGGAGACATAGCGCGCAACATCGTCCGCACTGAATCCGTAATGGCGCGCCCGATCACGGTCGACGCGCACCGCGATCTCGCGGTCGGCTGCGGCGTCGGCCAATCGAACATCGACCAAGCCTGGCACGCGCGTCAGCACCGGTATCACCGCCGTGGATAGTTCGCGCAAAAGGTCACCGGAGTCGCCAACCAGCGACAAGGTGATGCCATCGCCCCCGCCCCCGCCCCCGTTCTGGCGCTCGAAGTTGATGGTGCCTATCGCGACCTTCGGAATGCCTTTGCGGATGTCTTCCAGAATTTCGCTGGCCGGACGCTTCGCAGTCGAATCCTCGGTCAACAACACGCTGGTCTGCGCATCGCCGGTTTCGTTGTAGTAGGTGTAGACGCTGCGAATCTCGAACGCTTCCTTGTTGGCCAGCAGGTAGTCCTCGACCTTGCCAATCGAACGCGATAGTTGCGGCAACAGGTAGTTGCCGTTGAGCTGGTAGCCGATGAAGACCTGCCGGGTTTCCCCGGACGGAAACATGTCCGTTTTTGTCTGCGTCATCGGGATGATGCTGAGTGCCAGCAGCGCGCCAAGTCCAAGCATGGTCGGCCCGCGATGGGCCAGCGACCAACTGACGAATCGCGCGTATCGATCCTGCATTCGCGTAATCGCGGTGTCCTTGCCTACTCCGCGCGGCGTCGGCAGCTTCGCGGAAATCATCGGGATCAGGCTGATCGCGATCAGCCACGACGCCACGTGGGCAATCGCCATCGCGACCGCGACCTGGGTCAGGTAGATCGCGATTGGCGTGCGCTCGCCGAACACATTGGGCAGGAACACAATGATGCTGGTCAGCGTGCCGGCGGTAATCGCCATGCCAACCACGCGGGTCCCTTCGATGGCGCAGTACCAGGGTCGGTCCGGGTATTTCTCTCGGTACTGGTAAATGCTCTCGACCGCGACCACGGCGTTGTCGACCAGCATGCCGACGGCGAGCAGCAAGCCCATCATCGACAGGATGTTGAGCGACAGGCCAAGGAAATACATGCAACCCAAGGTCATCACGAAACAGACCGGGATCGCCAGCGAAACCATGGCGGTGGAACGCCAGTCGCGAAGGAAGAAGAACAGCACCAGCACCGACAGGAAGGTGCCTTCCAGGCCGGCCTTGCCGAGCGCACCCAGCGAATCGGTGACGCCCTTGGCCTGGTTCTGCAGGAAATACAACGACAGGCCCTTCATCTCGGGCTCCTGGCCGATGCGCTCGACTTCTTCCAGCACAAGTCGGCCCACTTCAACGAGGTTGGCGCTGCGCTCGCGACTGATGTCGACGGCGACGGCTGGCCGGCCATCCAGGCGTCGCTCGTAGTTGAGCTTTTCCGGTCGCAGCGTTACGACGGCGATGTCACCGAGCTTCAAGCCATCGGCATTGATCGGCAGCTCGCGGATTTCTTCCAGCGAACGCCATTCGCCAATCGGCTGGACGCGATAGCGCAGGCCGCTGTCGTGGATCAGTCCGGCCGAAGTCGAGAAGTTCGATGCGGAAAGTTTCTGCGCCAGCTCGTTGAGGTTGATGTTGTGCGCAGTCAGCCGGTCCGACGACAGTTCAATCTGCACTTCCGGCGGCGCGACGCCGTTCAACTGCACGCGTGCAACACCGGGCACGCGTTCCAGCGGTCGCTTCAGCTTGCGATCCAGCATCTCGTAGGCACCGGAAAGATCGCGATCACCGGATATGCGCAGTTGCAGCACTGGCTGGTCGGAGGTCGCAAACTTCAGCACGAACGTTCGGCGCAGGTCGTCCGGGAGTTCATCGCGAATCGCGTCGAGCTTGTCGCGCGCTTCGACCGCCTTGGTCGCTACGCTCTGGCCCCACTTGAACTCCATGAAAATCTCGGCGCTGTCGGCGCGCGAGTTGGATCTCATCGACTGGATGCCGGGAATGGTCGCCAGCGCCTCTTCAACGGGTCGCGTGATCGTGCGTTCAATCTCGGCCGGCGTCGAACCCGCATACGGAATCTGCACGAACAGGAACGGTGCTTCGATGTCGGGCATGTATTCCAGCGGCAAACGGGTCGCTGCCAGCAGGCCGACCACGGTCAGTGAGACGAAGAACATCACTGCCGTGACCGGTCGCTTGAGGCTCAGCTCCGCGAGAGTCATGCGCCGGCGCCTTCTACTGCGAGCGGCTGGTCCTCAATGGGCCGGTGTCGGCGCAGGCCGCGTTCGACGTAGTATTCGTCACCGCGTCGATCCAGCAACTCATAGACGATCGGGATTACAACCAGGGTCAACAAGGTCGACACGGCAAGGCCGCCCATCACGGTGATTGCCATCGGCGAACGCACCTCGGAACCCTCCCCCAAACCGAGCGCCAGCGGCAGAAAGCCTAGCAGCGTTGCCAGCGTGGTCATTACGATTGGCCGCAGGCGCGACTCGGCAGCCAGCACGATGGCCTCGCGTTTCGGATGACCTTCCTCGCGCAACTGGTTGACGCGATCAATCAACACGATCGCGTTCTTGACGACGATACCGACCAGCATGATCAGCCCGATGAAGACGACCACAGAAATCGGGTTTCCGCTCAGCCACAGCGCAGCGACCGCGCCAACCAAGGCAAGCGGAATCGAGAACATGATCACGAACGGATGCAGCAGCGATTCGAACTGCGATGCCATGACCAGATAGACCAGGAACAGTGCCAGCCCGAATGCGAACATCATCGACTTGGTCGAGTTGTCCATCTCCTCGCCCTGCCCGCCGATATGTACGCTAACGCCGGCACCGAGCGGATTCTCGCCAAGGATGGAACGCACGTCGGCGACAGCGCTGCCAAGGTCGCCGTAGTGCAAGTTCGACGACACGATGGCGACACGTTCCTGGCTGATCCGATGGATTTCGCTGGGACCTTGCGTCGCCGTGATGTCGGCCACTGCGGACAACCGGACCGGCTTGCTTGCGGTGGAGGAGACAGCGCCAGGCGCGGGCGTTCCACCCAAGCCAGATGCAGAAGAAAACGCCGAATCGGCCTGGTTTACGATCAGGTTGCGAATGTCGTCGACGCTGGCGCGATCGCTTTCGCGCACTCGGGCCAGAACGTCGATCTTGCGATCACGGAAGTTGTATCGCGTTGCGACGGCGCCACGCACCTTGCCAACCACGGCGTCGGATATCTGCCGCGTTGTCATGCCGAGTGCGGCGGCGCGTTCCTGATCGAAACGAATCTGCACTTCCGGGAATCCGTCTCCGACCGTCGATTTCACGTCGGCGAATCGATCGTTGGCCTGCATCAGGCGGGTCAACTTCTTGCCGGCGGCGGTCAGCACGTCGAGATCGTAACCACGGATCTCGATTTCCAGCGGCGTCGCGAACGAAAACAACGCCGGTCGCGCGAATTTCACCTGTGCATTCGGCGTCGCCGCCAGCGACGTGCGCAGCGCGTTCATTGCCGCACGTTCGCCGTCGTCGCCGACACCCGACTGGAGGGTGACCAACAGTCGAGCGATGTTCTCGCCCGATTCGGTCGGGTTGGCGTCGAGCCGCGTGCCGCTCCCAGCAACGCCGTAGATCGAACGAATATTGGGGTTGTCTGCGTGCTGGCGCTGCAGCTGCGCGACCAGCGCATCGGTATCGCGCAGCGGCGTGCCGGGCGGTAGCTTGATGGTGGTCTCGAAGCGGCCTTGGGCGAGGCTGGGGATCAGGTCTGCGCCCAATGTCGGCAACACCAACACGCTGACGGTAAACAGGGCGGCGGCGATAACCAGCACGATCAAGGGCCGATCCATCGCTTTCGGCAAAGCGCGGTGATAAGACGCCGCCGCGCGATCGTATCCACCGCTGACGATGCGCCCGAAGAAGCCGAGCACAGTGCCAAGCAGGCGCCCGACCCAATGGAACACGAAACTGATCGCGCCACCAATGGCGCGCGGCAATATCTGAAACAGTCCTTCACCAATCCCGCGCCAAACGCGCGCACAGCCGCGCAGGAAACGATTATTGGGAAGCGGCTTGGCCGGTACTGGCGCCTCATCGCGGAAGGCCATGGGTGCGCGGCCCTCCAGCGAGGCGAGCATCGGAATCAGGGTCACCGCGACGACCAGCGAAATGATCATCGCAAACGTGATCGTCAACGCCTGGTCGCGAAACAACTGGCCGGCGACGCCTTCAACGAACACCAACGGAAAGAACACGGCAACTGTGGTCAGGGTTGATGCCGTCACCGCCATGCCCACTTCACGGGTTCCCTTGATCGCCGCTTCGATGACGCCCATGCCTTTCTCTCGCAAGCGGGCGATGTTCTCCAGCACGACAATCGAGTCGTCGACGACCATGCCGGTCGCCAGCGCCAATCCGCCCAGCGACATCACGTTGAGGCTCAAGCCCGCCTGGCCCATGAAGAAGAACGTGGCGATCAACGACACCGGCAACGACAACGCGATGATGAAGGTGCTGCGTGCGTGGTTGAGGAAGAAATAGATCATCAACACGGCGAGCAGTCCGCCCAGCAGCGCATCGTTGCGGACCTCGTCCAGCGAGTGCTGGATAAATTCGGACTGGTCGTCGATGGTCGTCAGCTTCGAACCGGGCGGCAGCGACTTGGTGATTTTCTCCAGCGCCACCTTCAGCGCGTTGGCAACGGCCACGGTGTTGCCGTCGCCTTCCTTGTAGATCGCCAGCTCGATTGCTTCGCGGCCGTCGATGCGGACGATGCCTTCGCGCTCCTTGTAACCCTGGCGCACGTCGGCGATGTCGGACAAACGTATCGGCACGCCGTTGTCGACCTTGACCAACATGTCGCGCATCTGGTCGAGCGTGGTGAACTGGTTGATGGTGCGGACCAGGTAACGCTGGCTGCCTTCCTCGATACGGCCGGCGGAAACGTTGACGTTTTCCTTGCTCAGCCGATCGGAAACCGCTGCGACAGTCAAGCCAAGCTGGGCCAGCTTTTGTTGGTCGAGCGCCACTTCGATTTCGTCTTCAAGTCCACCGCCGACTTTGACCGCTGCAACGCCGGCGACCGGCTCCAATCGCTTCTTGAGTTCATCGTCGGCATAGCGACGCAGTTGCTTGAGTTCGGCTTCGTTGAAACTGGTGCCGGTGCCTGGACCGGTCAGGCCAAGTCGCATGATCGGGTCGGTCGACGGATTGAATCGCAGCAGGATTGGCTTCTTCGCCTCCAGCGGCAACACCAGCACATCGAGCTTGTCGCGCACGTCGACGCTCGCCAGTTCCATGTTGGTGCCCCAGGCGAATTCGAGGATCACGTCGGCTTGGCCGGTGCGAGATACCGAATGGATCTTGCGCACGTTCTTGACGACGCCAAGCGCCTCTTCGACCGGCTGCGAGATGAGGTTCTCGACCTCGGCCGGCGCGGCACCCTCCAACTCGGTGCGAACCGTCAGCGTCGGATACGACAGGTCTGGTAGCAGGTTCACCTTCAGGCCCGACAGCGCGATGAAGCCGAACAGGATCAGGGTGAGCGTTGTCATGCCAACGGTGACGCGCCGACGTGTGCAGAACTCAACGATGTTCATTGCACGCCCTCCAGCACCTGGATCGCGGTGCCGTCGCGCACTGCGCTGCGGCCGACCGTGACGACCCTGTCGCCCTCGTTCAAGCCATCGAGGATTTCGACATGGTCACTATCGCGGAAACCGACTTTCACCGCGCGGCGTAGTGCAACCCATTCGGGAATTTTCTTGATCGTCTTGTCTCCACCCTCGGCTTTCGATTTTTCATCGGCGGCCGGTGTCTCCTTCGCGCTCGCCGCGTCGCCTTCCGTCATTGTTGGCACGACGCTGGAACCTGGCACGATGATGAAAACCGCCGCCTCACCGTCTTCTTCGATCAACGCCGCTTGCGGCACCGTCAAAGCGTCTGCACGTTGGCCGTAGGTGATTTCCAGGCGGGCGAACATGCCGGATTTCAGTCGATTGCTGTCGTCACGAAACTCGCAGGTAACTCGAAACGTGCCGGTGCCCGGTTCGACGACAGGCGAAATCCGTTGGATCACGCCCTTGAACGACGTACCCGGCAAGGCATCGACCTGCAGCGTGACCGGCTGGTCCGCAGACAAGGTGTGCAGTTCGCGCTCCGGTACGTTGAGCACGGCTAGCAACGGATCGAAATTGTCGATCCGGAACAGGATTTCGTTGAGCTGGATGTAGTTGCCTTCCTTCACCAGACGACGCGAAATGACGCCGCTGATAGGCGCGACCACGGTGGAATAGGACAGCTCGAGCTTGGCAAGGTCGTGGATGGCGCGCTGGGTTTCGAGGTCGTACCGAATCTTGTCACTCTGCTCGACCGACAACAGCTTGCGCTTGAACATTTCATTTGAGCGGCGGTAGTCCGATTCGAGCTTGCCCAGGGTCGCGGCCGACTTGGCCACATTCAGGCGCGCGTTCTCGCTATCCAGCCGGGCCAAAGCTTGGCCAGCCTTGACCTTGTCGCCCTCTTCCACGAGCAATGTAAGCAACACGCCGCTTGTCTTGGCCACCACGTCGGCCTCGGCTTCGGGCTCAAGCGTTGCCGTGCCACTGTAATTGGCCGTCATCGGCCGGCGCTCGGCCTTCACCGCCTCCACCGGAATGGCGTCGTTCCCGGCCGGTTTGTCGGCATCTTTCTTGTTTTCGCAGCCAGGCAAGAACAACAACAAAGCAAAGGCAGCAGCGACGCGGAAGCCGGCACGGCGGAAGGCAATGTATGAAAAACGCATAACGGGAAAGGCCTTTAATGACATGGTGTTATACTAAACTACATCACCAAGCAAAGACAACCCCGTCGACGACGGTCGGTTGTCGCCATCGCGATGAAGTCCGTTATGTGGATCATTCAGGTTTTGTCGGCTGACTGCGTCGGCCACAGGTCACGAATGTCCAATCGGCTGCTCGGTGAACGAATCACGCCGTCGCTCAAGCGCGCCGATAAATGCAACAACGGCCTAAAGGGTTGCCTGCCAACATCGGATTGTCAGTGCATCGACTCGACAGGCATAATTCGATGATTGCCCACCGCCGCTGCCGGACCCGGAAACCGACGATGACCCGTGCTTTTCTGTTTGTAACTTCACTCGTTGTGATGGCTCTGCTTGCCGCAGCGCCCGCCTTCGCGCAAAGCCCTGCTGCCGGCGACGCCGCAGTCGGCAAGGTCAAAGGCTACACCTGCACTGGTTGCCACGGCGTGACAGGCTGGCGCAACGCGTATCCCAGCTACCACGTGCCCAAGATCGGCGGCCAGAATTACGATTATCTCGTCATAGCGTTGACCGAATACAAGACCGGACAGCGCAAGCACCCGACCATGCAGGCGCAGGGCGAGAGCCTTTCCGACCAGGATATCCGCGACATCGCGGCCTGGGTTTCCAGCGTGGAGGTCAAGTGATGTCGACCCGCACCATCGTTTTCGCGACGCTTTTCGCCGCGCTGTTCGCCGCCGCCGTACCTGCCATGGCGAAGGGCGATATCGAAGCCGGAAAGACCAAATCCGTTACTTGCCAGGCTTGTCATGGCGCCGACGGTGCATCGAACGTCGATCCGCAATATCCGCGTCTGGCTGGCCAGTACCGCGACTATCTCGCGCGCGCGCTTCACGAGTACAAGTCCGGCAAACGCGAAAACGCGATCATGGCCGGCTTTGTCGCTACCTTGTCCGACGAGGACATGGAGGATCTCGCTGCCTACTTCGCCAGCCTGCCCGCTTCGCTGAAGGATCTCGCGGACGAGAATTGATTCTCGTCGCTGAGCTCTAGCGTTGGCTTTCGCCAAGCTGGTCTAGTGTTTCGCTGGGCTGTCGCCCGCCGCCTCTCGCTCTTGGTGGCTTCTGCCACACTGGTCAAGCGTTTCGCCGGGCTGCCGCGCACCTTTATGTTTTGCTGTCGCCAATCTGGTCAAGCGTTTCTCGCGCCTGCCGGCGCGCGAGTCACTTCATCGTGCTTGTTGGCATTCGCCACACTGGTCAAACGTTTCGCCGGGCTGCCGAGCACCTTTATGTTTCGCTGTCGCCGATCTGGTCAAGCGTTTCTCGCGCCTGCCGGCGCGCGAGTCACTTTTCTCGCGCAGAGAAAAGTAGCCAAAAGATGCGGCCCGATGGCCTGTCGGTCGTGCGGTGAAGCCGCACGACTGCGCAAGCACGGG
>JBBSLA010000107.1:0-8845 GCA_038255665.1 Lysobacterales bacterium
CAGGTGTTCGTACTTGGCGGCGGCCTCGACCAGGTTCAATGCTTCGCCCTCGACCATTTCGATAGCAGCGAGCTTGCCGAACAACGCCGCCAGCACTTCCGAGAACGCCGTTGTCAGGAACCACGTGCCCATCATCAGGCTGACCACGCGCGGCACCTTCATCACGGATCACTTCGCCACCGACGCGTGCAGCGGCGTCGCCTTCGAACGCCATGCCGAAATGGCCGAGGCACCGCAGGATGCCGCCGAACACCACCGCCTTGCGCATGCCCAGCCAGCGGTCGGCGAGCAGACCGCCGAACACCGCGATGCAGTAGACGAGGCCGCCGTAGGCACCGATCAAGTCGTAGCCGGCGTCGTCGCCGAACAGATGGTATTTGGTGAGATACAGCAGCAACAGCGCCTTCATTCCATAGAACGAAAAGCGCTCCCACATTTCGGTAAAGAAGCAAACGTATAGTCCCTTCGGATGGCCGAACAGTTCGTCCGAACGCAGGCTGCTGGCGGTTATCGAGAATTCCTGACGAAGACAACGATGCGTGCATCGAATCCCTTCTGGAAGCGTCCAGCACACGAACGAGTATAGCCATCGCCCTGCGACGCTCGCGCCGTACATGACGGCGGTGATAGCGTGGCGACTTCGACGAGGACACAGCCACGATGCCAAACGTGACCAATCAACTGCGCGGCACCAAGATCATCGCCACGCTCGGCCCGGCAACCGACGGCGACATGCTCAAGCAGGTGTTGACCGAAGGCGTCGACGTGGTTCGACTGAACTTCTCGCACGGCAAGCCCGACGACCATCGCGAGCGTGCCGCCGCCGTGCGCGCGGCAGCGGAGGAACTTGGCATCGAGGTGGCAATCCTCGGCGACCTGCAAGGCCCGAAAATTCGCGTCGAACAATTCGCCGATGGCGCGGTGATGCTGCACGCTGGCGATCGCTTCGACCTGGATTGCCGCGAAGATGCGCCGCTGGGCGATGCAACACGCGTCGGTGTTGGCTACCACGACCTGTGGCAGGACGTGAAACCTGGCGACCTGTTGCTGCTTGACGACGGACTGATTGGACTGGAGGTGATCAACGTCGCACCCGAGCTGGTCGAATGCGTCGTCACCGTCGGCGGCAAGCTGTCCAATCGCAAGGGCATCAACCGGCTCGGTGGCGGGCTGACCGTTGCCGCGCTGTCGGACAAGGACCGTGCCGACATCCGTCTCGCTGCTGAAATCGGCGTCGACTTCCTTGCCGTGTCGTTTGTGAAAACCGCCGCCGACGTCGATCAGGCGCGCAGCCTGCTTCGCGAAGCCGGTGGCCACGCCGCGCTGGTCGCGAAAATCGAGCGTACGGAGGCCATCACCAATCTCACCGAAATCATCGATGCGTCTGACGTGGTGATGGTCGCGCGCGGCGATCTGGGCGTGGAGATCGGCGACGCGGAATTGCCCGGCCTGCAGAAGAAGATCATTCGTGAAGCGGTGCAACGTCATCGCGCGGTGATTACTGCCACGCAGATGATGCAGTCGATGGTGGAGTCGCCCATCCCGACCCGCGCCGAAGTGCTCGACGTCGCCAATGCGGTCATCGACGGGACCGACGCGGTCATGCTGTCGGCCGAAACCGCATCCGGCCTGCACCCGGACAAGGCGGTCGCGGCGATGCGCAGGGTGTGCCTGGGCGCCGAACGCCAGTTCGATCCAACCGGTGACGGCCCGATGGGGAATGAAACCATCGTGCGCACCGACCAGGCCATCGCCATGGCCTCGATGATGCTGGCTGATCGCGTCGGCGCGCGCGCGATCGTTGCCCTGACCGAATCCGGCGCAACCGCGCGTTGGCTGTCACGCTTCCGTTCCAGGGTGCCGATCTACGCGCTGTCGCGGCATGCCGCCGCGCGCCGGCGCACGCGCATCTACCGCGATGTCTACGCGATCGATTTCGACCCCAAGGATCTGGGACCCACCGGCGCCGCGCGCGCGGCAGTAAAGCATTTATTTGGCCTCGGCCTGCTCGCTGAAGAGGATCGCGTCATCCTTACCACCGGCGACCACACCGGCCAGCTCGGCGGCACCAACACCTTGAAGCTGCTCCGCGTCGGCCCGGGCGGCATCGCCGAGGGCATGAGCGATCTTTGATCCGGACAACCGTCGTCAGCATCGATTGGCCCGGCTTGTTGTACGGTAGGCTTTGCTGCGCCATTCGCCCACCACTGGAGGCAAGCCCATGTCGAACCTCAAGCTGATTCCCCGTTTCCTCGCGATTGGGGTCGCCTGTGCCTGCGCGCCGATCGCGTTCGCGCAGAAGATTGACGATGGGCCGAAGGCGGTGAAGCCCGAGCGGCTGGCGCACTACTGGTCGCTGGACAACAACTCGGTTGTGGCGGACGTGCCGAACATGGCGCGCGGCATCGCGCAGGCCACCTGCGCGGCGGTGTCGTTCATCGTCGAAAGCGATGGCAGCACCAGCAACGTGAAGGTGCAGAAGGTGGTGCCGGAGAGCCAATTGCGCGGCATCGCCGAGAGCATGGGTCAACACATCCGCTTCAATCCTACCGTCGACAACATGGGTCGCGACCGCATCTTCAGCTGGCTGATCTTCCCGTTCAACATGCCGACCGATCCGGCGCGCCGAACCGCGATCATGCAGCCATGTGCACTCGATACGATTGCGTTGAAAGATCGCTGATCAACGTGGTCGGCTGCTAGAGTAGAACCTTTCCCGGAAGGTGCAGCCCTTGAATCCTTTGCGTCGTACTTCGTTGCCAGCGCTGCTCGCGCTGCTCATTCCCCTGTCCGCCGTTGCGGTCGTGCCTATCGACCAAAAGCCGGACGTATCCATCGATCCCGCCGTCCGCGAATTCGCGGCGCAACTGGCTCGAGAGGATGGGCTGAAGGAAGCCGATGTACTTGCCGTGCTGGCGGGTGCAGAGAAGCGCCAGAGCATTCTTGACGCGATTTCACGCCCCGCCGAGGGCAAGGCCTGGAAGGACTATCGGCCGATTTTCCTGACCGACAAGCGCGTCGACGATGGCATCGCCTTCGTCAACGCCAACCGCGAACTGCTCGACAAGGTCAGCGCCGAGTACGGCGTGCCGATTGGCATCATCGCCGCGATCATCGGTGTCGAAACCAGTTACGGAAAAAACATCGGCAGCTACCGCGTCATCGACGCGCTGAGCACGCTGGCGTTTTATTACCCCAAGCGCGCCAAGTTCTTTCGCGCGGAATTACGCGAGCTGTTCCTGCTCAACGGCAAGCATCTCGCCTATCCGCTTGACGAGTTGAAAGGCTCGTACGCGGGCGCGATGGGTTTGGGCCAGTTCATGCCGTCCAGCATTGCCAACTACGCCGTTTCCTACGACGGCGATGATCGGATCGACCTGTGGAATTCGATGCCCGACATCACCGCCAGCGTCGCCAGCTACTTCGCCGGGCATGGCTGGGAGAAAGACCAACCCGTCGCCGTGCGCGCCATCGCCAGCGACACCGCCACCGACTACAAACCAGAAAACCTCGAAGCCAGCAGCACCGTGCAGCAACTGGAGGCCTGGGGATATTCGCCGCTGGAACACGCCGATGCCGAACGGCCCGCGACCTTGCTGACGCTGGAAGGCGAGCACGGCCCGGAACGCTGGATTACCTTCAAGAACTTCTACGTGATCTCGCGGTATAACCGCAGCGCACTGTATTCGATGGCGGTGTTCCAACTGGCTGGCGAGATCACCGCAGGCGTCGCGTCCGCGAAATGAAGGATCGAAAAAACCTCGTCATTTCCGCGAAAGCGGAGGTCTTTTCAACAGCCGGCTGGCCAACCCATTTTGATCTTCTTCACTCGGCCGAATCTACAGCAGAATCAAAATGGGTCCCCGCTTTCGCGAGACTGCGAAGGCAGGATGCCGAAGCGAACATCCGCACCGCGGATGGCCCGAAGGGCGCGCGGAGGACTTCGCGCGTCATGACGACGAATGGGTTGGTGGTCGACCAACCAGGCTGGCAAGAACGTTCTGGCCATGGGTTCGCACGATGAAGCATCGCGGTAACGGTTGGATCGCGTTGGCGGCGTCGCTGGCGCTGCTGCTCGCCGTTGGCTGCGTCAGCAAGCCGAAGAAGGCACAGCGTGGTGCAACGCCCGCGCCGGTGGCGACGACGTCGTCCAGTCGCCCGTCGACTTCGTCTTCCCAGCGACCGCGCGACGATGTCAGCAAGCCGCAGTCGCAGCGCTACAAGGATGCGAAGGACAGCGGTCCATCGTTTCCACCCAGCGAAGTTGCGAAGCTGGTCGAACCGGTGCCGAAAAGCGAGCCGCGTTCGCGCTACGGCAACAAGTCGACGTATTCCGTACTCGGAAAAAGTTACCGCGTGCTCGACAGCCCGGTCGGCTACGTCGAACGCGGCATCTCGTCGTGGTACGGCAACAAGTTCCACGGTTACATGACCTCAAGCATGGAGCCGTACGACATGCATTTGTTCAGCGCCGCGCACAAATCGCTGCCCTTGCCGAGCTATGCGCGGGTGACCAACCTTGCCAATGGCAAGAGCGTGGTCGTGCGCGTCAACGATCGTGGCCCGTTCCACGACAACCGGCTGATCGACCTGTCGTACGCGGCCGCCGTGCGCATCGGCATCTGGCCCAAGGGCACTGGCCTTGTCGAAGTACAAGCCATTGATCCTGATCATCCTGATCGACGCCCAAGCCTCGTTGCCACACCCAGCGCAACAGTCGTTTCGGCAGAACCGTCGGGCAAGCCGCGACTGTACCTGCAGGTCGGCTCGTTTGGCAGTCGCGACAATGCCGAGCGCGCCGCGGCGGCGCTGAAGTCGGCCGGTATAGAACCGGTGCGGATCGACACGGTCAACGTCAGCGGCAGTCGCATCCATCGTGTTCGCGTGGGGCCACTGGCCGGCGCCGATCGCGCCGATGCGCTGACGCCGCGCGTGGAGCGGCTCGGTTTCGGCGCGCCGCGCGTTGTGGTCGAGGACTAGCAGCGGCAACCGTGCAACATCGTCATGACGCGCCAAGTCCTTCGCGAGCCCTTCGGGCAATCCCCGGCGCGGATGTTCGCTCCGGCATTCCCGGATCACGTCCGGGACAGGCTCTGCCTGCGCAGTCCCGCGAAAGGACACTGCTGTCCCGAGTGTTCTCGCCCAAGATTCGACCATCAACAACGTCGTGACGAAGAATTTTTCCCCAGCGCATGTGCGCGGGAACGACGATGAGGATGGCTCAACACGCCATGCCGCACCACGCATTGCCCGCTCCGCTTCTCAATTTCTTCGCATTTGAGTGGCGACGAGCGTTTACGCTATCGCATCCTTGTTCTTTCCTCTCCTGGTAATCCGCCCGAAATGAATTCTGTTGTCCGCACCCACCGACTTCTGTTCACGCCCTTGCTTGGCGCCCTGCTGGCGACAGCATCCATTGCTGTCTTCGCGCAGACGCCGCAGCCCGACCGTCCGGTTCCGCAGCCGGTCCCGCAGCCCGTGCCGCAGGCGGCAGTCCCGTCGCTCGCCAACATGCCGATACCGCCACCGCCGGGAATCGAAGCGAAAAGCTGGGTGCTGATGGACTACGGCACTGGCCAGATCCTGGCCAGCAACAATCCCGACCAGCGCGTCGAACCGGCTTCGATCACCAAGGTGATGACGTCGTACGTGGTCTCTGCGGAACTGGCGCGCGGCAAGATCAAGCGCGAGGACATGGTGACGATCAGCGAGAATGCCTGGCGTTCCGGCGGTGCCGGCACCGATGGTTCGACCAGCTTCCTCGTCCTGAACAGCCAGGTTCCGCTGGACGCGTTGCTGAAAGGCATGATCATCCAGTCCGGCAACGATGCCGCGATTGCACTGGCCGAACACACGGCAGGATCCGAGCCGGTATTCGCCGACCTGATGAACCAGTACGCTGCCAAGCTGGGCCTGGCCGGCACGCATTACATGGATGCCAGCGGCCTGCCCAACCCCGATCACTACACGACCGCCGCCGACGTGGCGCGGCTGTCGCGCGCGCTGATCCGCGACTACCCGGAGGACTACGCGCTCTACGCGATCAAGGACTACGAGTGGAACGGCATCAAGCAGCACAACCGCAACACCCTGCTATGGCGCGATTCCACCGTTGACGGCATCAAGACCGGCCACACCAGTTCCGCCGGCTACTGCCTGGCTGCATCGGCCAAGCGCGGCGACCAGCGCCTGATTTCGGTGGTGATGGGCGCCGGCAGCGAAAAGCGCCGTGCCGATGACAATCAGGCCCTGCTCAACTACGGCTTCCGCTTTTACGAATCGCACAATCTGTACGCCGCCAACGCGACGCTCGCTGAACCGGAAGTGTGGAAGGGCGAAGCGGAAAAGGTGGCGCTGGGTGTTGCCGAAGAAGTGGCGGTGACCATGCCACGCGGTCGCTACGGCGATTTGAAAGCCAATCTGGTTGTGCCGGGCCGACTGATCGCACCCATCGCCAAGGGCCAGGCTATCGGAACCTTGAAAGTGGAGCTGGACGGCAAGATCTTGCTGGAACGCCCGTTGATCGCACTGGCCGACGTGCCGGAAGGTGGCTTCTTCAACCGCATCGGCGATGGCATCTGGATGTGGTTCAAGGGCGATCCCGACGAAGCCGAACCGACCAGCGCACCGACGCCGGCGCAGTGAGGGAGTTTCCGGGTACGCCGTTGTCGAGCTCGGCGGAGGATTTCCTGAGCAAGTGCTTGGCTCGGTCGTGAAGCATCATCTGAGCAAGCGCGTCGCTCCGACCGCGATCCATTTTCTGAGCAGGTGTGCTGCTCCGACCGCGACTCATTTTCTGAGCAAGTGCGTCGCGGTTCGGAGTTATGCAGAACGTTTGAGATAGACATGGTCCAGAACCTAGACGACATCCACTCGCAACAGCCGGGACAGGGCTTCCAGTTTCCCGGCGAGTTCGAGATCACTGCGATAGGCTCGGCGGAGGCGAATCTTGAGGTGCGCATGCCGGAAGTTCTAGCCGAGATTGGCTTGCACGTGATCAGCGGCAGCAGCAAGGTGCGCCCATCATCGGCGGGCAATTACCTGTCGGTGTCGATGAGCTTCACCTGCCCGTCGCGCGAGCTGTACGACCTGGCGCACGCGAAGCTTCGTGAAGAGCTGCACATCCGCTGGACGCTGTGACGACTCAAGTGCCGTGACCACGCCCATCCTTCATGTGCGCGAACTGGGCCGGCAGACCTACCAACCGGTGCGCGAGGCGATGATCCGCTACACGGACCAGCGTGATGCCGACAGTGCCGATGAGCTATGGCTGCTCGAACACGACCCGGTGTTCACGCTCGGCCAGGCTGGCAAGCCGGAACACATCCTTGCCGCCGGCGACATTCCGGTCATCAAGGTTGAACGTGGCGGCCAGGTCACCTATCACGGCCCCGGCCAGATTGTCGGCTATCCGCTGATCGACCTGCGCCGGCTTGGCATTGGGGTGCGCGAGCTGGTTGATCGCATCGAGCAATCCATCATCGACACGCTGGAACACTGGAACATCGTCGCCCTGCGCCGCTGCGGCGCACCCGGCGTCTACGTTGGCGACGCCAAGATCGCCGCGCTCGGATTGCGCATTCGGCGCGGCTGCTCATTCCATGGTTTGGCATTCAACGTCGATATGGACCTTGAGCCATTTCGCCGCATCAACCCCTGTGGATTCGTCGGGCTGCAGGTAACCCAACTGCTAGACTTGGGCGGTCCGGGCTCGTTGGCCGTCGTGCAAGATGTCCTGATCGACGAGTTCGCCCGCCAGTTCGGCTACACGGTGGTCCGCGCGCCCGCTCACCTGCCCGAACTCGCAAAACCAGAAACTGAGTTGCCCGCATGAACGCCACGCCGAAATCCATTCCGCTGACCGTGATCGGCAGCCAGCCCATCGACGCCAATGCCGAGTCGGTGCTGGTCGCGGGCGAAAAGAAAATGGGCGAAGACAAGATCGCGCGCAATCGCGCCGCGTTCGCCGACGCGCCAATGCTGCGCAAACCGTCGTGGATCCGCGTGAAGATTCCGCCCGGCAACAAGGTGGCCGAACTCAAAGCCCGCCTGCGCGAGAACCGACTGGTCACGGTCTGCGAAGAAGCATCCTGCCCGAACATCCATGAGTGCTTCAGCAAGGGCACCGCGACGTTCATGATCCTCGGCGAAGTCTGCACGCGGCGTTGCTCGTTCTGCGATGTCGCGCATGGCCGTCCGAAGCCGCCGGATCGCGACGAACCTGCCAACCTCGCCCGCACCATCGCCGACATGCGCCTGCGCTACGTGGTGATCACCTCGGTCGATCGCGACGACCTGCGCGATGGCGGTGCCCAGCATTTCGCCGATTGCATCCGCGAAGTGCGTGCGCTCAGTCCCGACATCCGCATCGAAATTCTCACCCCTGATTTCCGTGGCAAGGGCCGCATGGAGCGCGCACTGGAAATTCTCGCGGTCGAGCCGCCGGACGTGTTCAACCACAATCTGGAAACCGTGCCGCACCTCTACCGCGAAGTGCGCCCCGGCGCCGATTACGCCTGGTCACTGGACCTGCTCAAGCGCTTCAAGGCGCAGCATCCGAACGTGCCAACCAAGTCCGGCATCATGCTCGGCCTCGGCGAAACGGCAGACCAGGTCGAGGAAACGCTGCGCGACCTGCGTGCCCACGATGTCGACATGGTCACCATCGGCCAGTACCTGCAACCAACCCCGCACCACCACCCGGTGATCCGCTACTGGACCCCGGACGAATACCAGCACTTCGCCGACATCGGCGACGCCATGGGCTTCCAGCACGTCGCCTCCGGCCCCATGGTCCGCTCCTCGTACCACGCCGATGAAATGGCGCATGCGGCTGGGTTTGTGG
>JBBSLA010000108.1:0-8664 GCA_038255665.1 Lysobacterales bacterium
ACCAGCCCTGCCACGGCAGATCACTCCAATGGTCGCGGTCGGCGAACGCCAGCCATTGCAATTCATCGTGGCTGAAGTAACCGGGGTTGAGCACCAGCGGCAGCGAAAGCAGCAACGCCGCGAGCCAGAACGCGGCAAGCGGATGGCGTTCGATCAGTCCGACCGCGCGGCCAACAAGATCACGCCACGACCCGCCGTTTGAACGGATCGCGGCGTCGCTTCCAAGCTCAGGATTGTTTCGCAATCCACTCATCAACGACGCGCTCAAGCAAGGCCATCGGCAGTGCGCCGTTGCTGAGGACGACGTCGTGGAATCGCCGGAGGTCGAACTTTTCACCCAGCTTGGCCTTGGCGCGTTCGCGCAGTTCAAGGATCTTCAACATGCCGGCCTTGTATGCCAGCGCCTGACCGGGATTGACGAAGTAGCGCTGTATCTCCGCAGTCACATCCGTTTCAGACATTCCGGTGTTTTCCATCATGTAGGCAATCGCCTGCTCGCGCGTCCAATGCTTGTAGTGGATGCCTGAGTCAACCACCAAGCGCACGGCGCGCATCATTTCGTCGCGCAGGCGCCCGAGATTGTCGAGCGGGTCATCCTGAAAACCCATTTCCCACGCCAGCTGCTCCGAATACAACGCCCAGCCTTCGCTGAAGGCAGTGAACGGCAGCACCTTGCGAAAGAACGGCACACCGGTGAGTTCCTGCGCGATCGAGATCTGGAAGTGATGGCCGGGAATGCCTTCGTGATAAGCCAGCGTGCGCATCGCGAACTTCGGGTTTTCGCCCGCGTCGCGCATGTTCGCGTAGAACACGCCGGGGCGTGATCCATCGAATGCACCGCGCTGGTAGTAGGCGCCTGGCGCGGTCTTTTCCGACATCGTCGGAATCGCGCGGACTTCGACGCCAAGCTTGGGCCGGATATCAAACGCCGGTCCAAGCTTGCCGTCGATGTCATCGAGGATGCGCTGGTATTCGGCCAACATCGCTTCCTTGCCTTCCGGCGTATTCGGATACATCTGCTCGGGCTGGCGCGCCAGTTGCTGCACGCGCTCGCCGATGCTGCCTTCGGTCAAGCCTTGCGCGATCAGGATTGCGTCCATCTCGGTTGATATACGCGCGACTTCCGACAAGCCCAATTGATGCACCTGCTCCGGCGTCATGTCGGTGGTGGTGTGCTGCCGGACCGCGTAAGCGTAATAAGCATCGCCATCGGGCAAATGCCAGGCGCCGTAGTTGCCTTGCGCCTTCGGTTGCAGCCCCTCGAAGTACGCGGTCAGGTCGCGGTAGGCGGGGTAGACGTAACCGTTGATCGACGCCTCGGTGCGCTTGAGCAAGTCCTCGCGATCGGCTGCCGAGACTTCGCCGTCGGGCAGTTTGTCGAGCTTGTCGCGAAAGCTGGTGTAAAGAATGTTCTCGTTTGCTGGCGGCACCACGAAGTTGCGCATTTGCTCGATAACAGCTTCCACCGTGAACTGCGGAGGGATGATGTCCTTCGCTTCGCGCAACTTCAGCCCTTCGATCACCTGCGCGAATTTTTCACGGAATGCATCCAGGCGTCGGATGTAATTGCGCGCGTCCTTCGCGCTGTTCACTTGGTGCTGCTGAACCATGAAATCCGGCAGCGACGACTGCACGCCGAACATCTGGTTGACCGGGTAGTTGTAGTGGCGGAAGCGGTCCCCTTCCAATTGCATATTGACGAAGTATTCGAGCACGTCGTACGACAGCTTGTCGTCGAGCTTGGAGCGGTCGTAGCTCGCGAGGGTCGCGGCGCCATCTTTCAGCCGCTGCGACAACTCCGCTTCGCGCGCGGGCGAGGAATCGTCGAGTTTGTGGGAATAGAAATCTGCCCATGGCGGCAGGATGCGCATGCTGGACAGCATCTGCGGGCTTTCCAGCGCGATCTGACCGAACAGACGGCCGTAGAACCAGTCGATCTTGGCCGGCTTGAAGTACCAGACATGGATGAAGAACGCCGCGCCGATCACGAGCAGCAGGAACAGCAGCCGGAAAAACCAGCGAAAAAACGTCAACATGTCATGCCCCCAATGAAGTCTGGCGCCACTTTAGCAGCGCGGTCACGACCGACATAGCTGCCAGAAGGCATGTTTGACTGCTTGTTGTCCATCGGCTTGGTGTGAGGCTATCTGTCCAGTGACTCGGTTCGCACCAACACCTTCGTCATTCCTGCGTAGGCAGGAATGACGAGGTTGGGAGAGCTATGCGGGTCTACGCGCGGCTCGCGAAGTCGGTAAGCTGCCGCCATGAACTACCGCCACGCCTTCCATGCCGGCAACTTCGCCGATGTCTTCAAGCACACGATCCTGGTTGGGCTGGTCGATGCGTTGAAGGCCAAGCCGGGCGCGTTCTGTGTGCTCGATACCCATGCAGGACGCGGCAGCTATGACCTGTCGAATGAAGAGGCACAGCGCACTGGCGAATTTCGCGAGGGCGTGGCGCGCCTGATGTTTGGCGATACGCAACCGCCGTTGTTGCAGCGCTACATTGATGAAGTGCGTCGTCACGACGACAGCACGCCACTCAAGAATTATCCGGGATCGCCGCTGCTGGTCAGCCAGTTGCTGCGTGAGCAGGATCGTGGAGTGTTCTGTGAGTTGCAGCCAGAAGAAGCCGCCGCGCTGAAACAAGCACTGCGTGGTGACGCGCGTTCCGCGGTGCACCAGCGCGATGGCTATTCGGCAATGAAGGCGTTCCTTCCGCCGCAGGAACGACGTGGACTGGTGCTGATCGATCCGCCATTCGAGGCCCAGGACGGCGAATTCCGCGTGATCGAATCGGCACTGGACAACGCGCTTCAGCGCTGGCCCACCGGCGTATACGCGATCTGGTATCCGATCAAGCAGCGCAGCGGCGTGATGCCGTTCCAGCGCTGGTTGTCGCGCTGTGGCGCGAAGTCGGTGCTCAACGCCGAGCTGATGATCCATCCGGATACGTCGCCGCTGCGTCTCAACGGCTGCGGCATGGCGATCATCAACCCGCCGTGGCAGTTCGACGCGCAGCTTGTTGCAACGTTGCCGACGCTGACCCAATGGCTTGCTGCTGACAAAGGTGGCAGTTGGCGTTGCGATTGGCTGATCGAGGGTTGACGCGACTCCATCTCGTCAAAGTTGATGCAACGATTCAGCCAGCGACTCTATACTGGCAATTGTGCAACGCACCATTTCCAATTCAGCCCTTCCGCCGAGTCCGAGGCATCGCGACTTCATTGCCAGCACTCGCGCGCCAATTGGCGACACCCTGCGCACGCGAAACGGCGTCGAACTGTCGATGCGACCGATCCAGCCTGCAGATGCGCCGGCGCTCGTTCGCGCCTTTGCGCACCTCACCGTCGACCAGGTCCGCATGCGCTTGTTCTACACCCTCAGCGAATTGCCGCTGGACATGGCGAGGCAACTTTGCGAGGTGAACCCGGAGCGGGTCGCTGCCTTCGTGGTGACGAAACCCGGCGACAGCGAAATCCTTGCCGAAGCGCGCGTGGTCGTTGATCGCTCTGCTGCACTCGCCGAATTTGCCATCATCGTCGACGCGGATTGGACCGGCGGTGGAATCGCCCATGCCCTGATGGTTCGCCTGATCGACGAATGCCGCCGTCGCGGCGTCAGTGAAATCTGGGGCGACATCCTTGCCGACAATCGCCCGATGCTCGATCTGGTCCAGCACCTGGGATTCGAGCGCAACCCGAACGCCAGCGACCACAGCATCGTTCGGGCAAGCCTTGCCTTGTAGCCCGCGCAAGCCGATCAAGGCGGCAGTCGAAATGCCGCATTCCGCCTCAGCCGTGATCGCGCCGGGTATCCTGTGCGCCGCTTCTTTTGCCTGCGCGCCCGCGTCGGCCACCACACCGTCCTGATGACCGAAACCGTCCTGCCTGCCGCCGCCGTCGGCAAATTGTTGCCTGCCAGCGGCCAGCAACGCCGCTACTGGAACGCTCCGCAAGGTTCCGCGCTCGCCCTACTGTTGAGCGATGTCGGCCGCCGCCACGACAGCATCGTGGTCGCGGTCACGCGCGACACGCAAGGCGCGCACGCGCTCGAGACCGAGCTGGCCGCGTTTGCCGGCAACGATCTGGAAGTGCTGCATTTCCCGGACTGGGAAACCCTGCCCTACGACCTGTACGCGCCGCATCCGGAAATCGTTTCGCAGCGCATCGCCACGCTGTATCGCCTGCCCGGCGTGCGTCGCGGCGTGCTTGTGGTGCCGGTAGCCACGCTCATGCAACGCCTGCCGCCGCGCAGCTACATTTCGGGCAGCGGTTTGGTGCTGGAACTCAAGCAAAAGATGGACATCGGCAACGAGCGCCGCCGTCTGGAAGCCGCTGGCTATCGTCCTGTTCCGCAGGTGCAGGAACCGGGCGACTTCGCGGTCCGCGGCGCGCTGATCGACATCTATCCGATGGGCAGCCACGAGCCGTATCGAATCGAACTGTTCGATGACGAAATCGATTCGATCCGCACTTTCGATCCGGAAACCCAGCGCTCCGATCACAAGGTCGACAGCGTGCGCCTGTTGCCGGGTCGCGAATTCCCACTCACCGACGAGTCGATCCGCGACTTCCGCAACATGCTGCGCGAGCGCTTCCCGATAGATCCACGCCGCTGCCCGATCTACCAGGATCTGCGCGAAGGCGTCACGCCGGCTGGCATTGAATATTACCTGCCACTGTTTTTCGACCACACCCAAACACTGTTCGAGTACCTCGCGCCGAATGCGTTGTTCGTGATGTCGCCCGGTGCACTTGAGGCCGCCGATCATTTCTGGGAACAGGCCGCCGAACGATACGACCAGCGCGCTCACGACATCGAACGGCCCATCCTTCCGGTTGCCGAGTTGTACCTGCCGCCGCAGCAATTGCGCGAAGCACTCAACCAGCCACCGCGCATCGATATCGTCGCCAAGGGCGACACTCCGAAAGCCATCGACACAGGCACGCAACCAGCACCATCGCTGCCGCTCAATCGCAAGTCCGACGCGCCCGCCGACGAGTTCAAACGCTTCATCAGCGCCTACAAGGGCCGCGTGCTGATTGCCGCCGACTCGGCCGGCCGCCGCGAAACGCTGATCGAACAACTCGCGACGGCGGACCTGCGACCGACGACGCTTTCAGGCTGGACCGACTTCATCAAAGGCGACGAGCGCCTCGCGATTACCGTCGCCACGCTCGACCAGGGTTTCGCACTCGACGACCCGCAGCTCACCGTCTTCACCGAACGCGAATTGCTCGGCGAACGCGCCCAGCAGTCGCGCCGGCGCAAGCGTGCGTCGCGCGATCCCGAACAGGTGCTGCGCGACCTCACCGAACTCGCGCTCGGTGCGCCAATCGTGCATGTCGATCACGGCGTCGGTCGCTACCGGGGTTTGGTCACGCTGGATGTCGGCGGCGATGGCGGCGAGTTTTTGCAAATTGAGTACGCCAAGGCCGACAAGTTGTACGTGCCGGTATCGCAACTGCATCTGGTCAGTCGCTATTCCGGTGCCGCGCCCGAAATGGCGCCGCTGCATTCGCTGGGCGGTGACGCTTGGGAACGCGCCAAGAAAAAAGCGGCCGAACGCGTTCGCGACGTGGCGGCGGAACTGCTCGCCATCTATGCACAACGCGAGGCACGGCCGGGTCGAAAAATCGTTGCTGATCGCGTGATGTTTGAACAATTCGCGGCGACGTTCCCGTTCGAGGAAACGCCGGATCAGGAAACTGCAATCGCTGCCGTCATCGACGATCTCGCCAGCAAGCGACCGATGGATCGCGTCATCTGCGGCGATGTCGGTTTCGGCAAGACCGAAGTCGCTTTGCGTGCGGCATTCGTCGCCGCCACCGCTGGCAAGCAGGTCGCCTTGCTCGCGCCCACCACGCTCCTTGCGCAACAGCACTGGACCAATTTCCGTGACCGCTTTGCCGATTGGCCGATTCGCGTCGAGGTGCTGTCGCGCTTTCGCTCCAAGAAGGACACCGACGCCGCGCTGGCCGACATCATTGCGGGCAAGGTCGATATCGTCATCGGCACGCACAAACTGTTGCAGCCCGATGTGCGCTTCAAGGATTTGGGGCTGGTCATCGTCGATGAGGAGCAACGCTTTGGCGTGCGCCAGAAGGAGCAGTTGAAGCGACTGCGTGCCGAAGTCGACCTGCTCACCCTGACCGCCACGCCCATCCCGCGTACCTTGAACATGGCCATGGCCGGCCTGCGCGATCTGTCGATCATCGCCACGCCACCGGCGAATCGACTCGCCGTGAAAACCTTCATCGGCCAGCGCGATCCTGCCCTGCTGCGTGAAGCATTCCAGCGCGAGTTGGCGCGCGGCGGCCAAGTCTACTACCTGCACAACGAAGTCGACACCATCGACAAGGCGGCGCGCGAAATCCAGGAGCTGATTCCGGAAGCGCGCGTGCTGATCGCGCACGGCCAGATGCCCGAGCGCCAGTTGGAACAGGCCATGCTCGACTTCTACCGGCAGCGTTACAACGTGCTGGTCTGCACCACCATCATCGAATCGGGCATCGACATCCCGACCGCGAACACCATCATCATCAACCGCGCCGATCGCTTTGGCCTGGCGCAATTGCACCAGTTGCGCGGTCGCGTCGGCCGTTCCAGCCATCGCGCCTACGCCTACCTGATCGTGCCGGATCGCAAGCAACTCACCGGCGATGCCGAAAAGCGGCTGGAAGCACTCGCATCACTGGAAGAACTCGGTGCCGGATTTACGCTGGCCACGCACGATCTGGAAATCCGCGGTGCCGGCGAGCTGCTCGGCGAAGACCAGTCCGGCCAGATCGAAGCGATCGGCTTCACCATGTACTCCGACATGCTGGACCGCGCCGTGCGCGCGCTGCGCTCAGGCAAAGTGCCCGACTTCGACCTCAGCAAGGATCACGAAGCCGACATCGAACTGCATGTGCCTGCGCTGATTCCCGACGACTACCTCGCCGACGTCAGCGCCCGACTAACCCTATACAAGCGCATCGCCAGCGCCCGCAACGACGACGAACTACGCGATCTGCAAATCGAAATGATCGACCGCTTCGGCCTGCTACCCGACCCGGTCAAGAACCTGTTCGCCATCACCGCGATCAAGCTGCGCGCCACCCCACTCGGCATCCGCAAACTCGACCTCGGCGCCAACGGCGGCCGCATCCTGTTCACCGCCCAACCCAACCTCGACCCGATGACCATCATCAAACTGATCCAGACCCAACCCCGCACCTACGCGCTGGATGGGCAGGACAAGCTGAAGATCAAGATGGAGTTGCCTGGCGCGGCGGAGAGGATATCAACGGCTAGCCGGCTGATCGAATTGCTCTCTTAGAAGGATTGAATAGGGCGCCAACCACTATCAGCCCGTTTTCGGCCTGATATCCAATAACACTCCATTTTTGCCTGATAGCGCGCTATCGTTCAGCAAAGACACTGCGGTATACATGATGCAAGTGTTTGATGTTGCGTAGAAAATTGCTTGACCAAGGTGTCGCAGCCGATCAGGATCGACGCTATCGCCCGCATTTGGGGCATACATGTAGTTAGGCATCACACCGGACATGACTCGCAAGTTCATTCAGCCAGAGAAAGAAGCAATCGCCCCTAGCATCCGCGACCTATGGGACGCTGCGCGCGAAAAGCTGGGCGAAGCCGAAATAGCCCTTGCGGAGATGCGAGCTACTCGTGATCGAGTCTCATACGAGGCAGCTTGGAGCCAGTTTGTGGACACCGTTGAAGAGTTCTGGTGCCGTTTCTTCGACGAGGGAAAGGCAACTTTCCCAAACTTCCAGCCTTGGGCCGGGGCGATTGATCAAGAGCGCAAGGACGATGACGCGCTCCAGTATTTCTATCAAGCCAGGCACCAAAGCCAGCACGGGCGAATCCCAATGGCATGGGAGGAGCCTCAATTGATTATTGGCCGTGGATTTGCTGGACGGATGTATGGGCTTCGGATTCACCCCGACGGAAGCTATGAAGCTCAAGCTGAGCCAAGTAATCCCGCTGGACAGTCGTTTTTGGTAGAGCATGCCCCCGGCAAACCAATCCTGCCAACGATTGAGAACAAGCGTCACAAGCAGAATTTTCCTGCACCTTCGACGCACAGGGGCAATCCAATAGCCGACCGATCGCCAGATGCTGTGGCGCGATTGGTCCTCGACTACTACGGGCGTGTAATGAGTCAGGCCATCACCAAGTTCGTGAACGCAAGTGATGCCTAACAATTCCGTAAGAGACTTCCCGTCAACTCCGGGCGCATGAGATTTTTGCCCTGGGCTTTCGGGCTGCTGCCGGCGATGGTGTTGTTCTGTTTGCTACGTGGTGCTTGTCAGTGCTGCGCGGGTTCAACGAAAGTCAGGCTGCATTTCCGTAATCGGTCTTGTTGAGTCGATGCCGCCGACCCGGACCTGTGTATAAACCGCACCCGAAGACCTCATTCATTCATCGGACTGTCCGGTGCCCGGGGATCAACCGACGCATCGTTTGGACGTCCATCTAGTTAGCCAGGTTCTCTCCGGGGTGGTCTGACCTGTTGTCTACCGCTTCGCGCTGACGATGAAACGAAACATTTCCTCTAGGCCGCGTGGGCAGCGTTGGTTTGCTGGTGCATCGGATGCTGCAGACACGCGTGCGGGTCGTAGTCGACACCGTGCGCCAGCATTGTCCAGATCTG
>JBBSLA010000109.1:0-8614 GCA_038255665.1 Lysobacterales bacterium
CGCTGCGACGAAGGTGCGCTGACGATCTCCCAAGCGGCGTCGGCGACGATGTCCGGCGTGCGGCAGCGATCAACTGGAACGCCTTCGATCATGTTCAAGGCATCGGTACGGATCACCGTTTTCGGCCACAGCGCGTTGACGGCGATGCCGTCGCCACGGAATTCCTCGGCCATGCCGAGCACGCACAAGCTCATGCCGTATTTGGCAATGGTGTAGGCCACGTGCGGCGCGAACCATTTCGGCGCCAGGTTGATCGGCGGCGACATCATCAGGATGTGCGGGTTGTCGGATCGCTTGAGATGCGGCAGGCAGGCTTGCGACACCAGAAACGTGCCACGCGAGTTGACTTGGTTCATCAGGTCGTAGCGCTTCATCGGCGTGTTGGCGGTGCCCTGCAACCAGATGGCGCTGGCGTTGTTGACCAGAATGTCGATGCCACCGAAATGCTCCACTGCCTTCGCCACAGCCGCGTAAACATCAGCTTCGTTGCGGATATCCAGCTTCAGCGCCAGCGCCTTCCCTCCAGCACGTTCCACTTCGGCAGCGGCGGTGTGGATGGTGCCCGGCAGTTTCGGATTGGGCACGTCGCTTTTCGCGGCGATCACGATATTCGCCCCATCGCGCGCGGCACGCAGCGCGATGGCCAGGCCGATTCCACGCGATGCGCCGCTGATGAAGAGCGTCTTGCCTTGCAGGCTTGCCATGCAGTGCCTCCCGTTGTGATCGTTACGGTTTTTCAGTCGCGCTGGAAACGCGGTAGATAGTGCATCAACTGGTCCAGCCTTTGCAGCGGATCGTCAATCTGCAGCAGAAGTTGCCGCTCCGCATTGACCAGCGGGAATGCCTCGGCGAGGCGAAAGCCGACCCAGCTTGCGTCGTCGTAGCGTTCGCGATGAATCGGTCCCGATGCGATGCCAACATGCTCGTGAATGCGTTCGAGGATGGTTGCCAGCAACCCGTACTCGGCTGGCAGCGACAAGAGCGGGTCGGCCGGGAACCAATGCGCGTCGCCAATCAAAAGGTGATCGGCCCGTGCATGTGCCGAGTCGATGCGATAGCGACGTCGACCTTCGACCCGAATGCCGAGCAAACCATCGTCGCGGCTGAAGAAATCGACGATACGTGCTTCGGTGCCGATGCCCGCCGGCATCGGCGGCTTGCCGGATTCGCCGTCTTCGATCAGCAAGGTCATTCCGAAACCGCGATCCTCGCGCGTGCAGTCGCGGACCAGGTCGAGATAACGCGGCTCGAAGATGCGCAGTTCAATTTGCCCTCCTGGGAACAGCACCAGCGGCAATGGAAACAAGGGCAGTTCTTCGGTGCCCGACGTTTCGGTGCTCATTGCATTCCTGCCAGCAGGTCGACGAAGCGGCGCGGCGCAGCCTCGAAACCGCCGTTCGACATGAACACGACATGGTCGCCGGGCTGCACCATCGCGCAGAGCTTCTCGATCAGCGCATCGACGGAATTCGCCGTCGAGCCTCGACCGCCCAGCGCGCCGGTGACGGCTTGTGCGTCCCACGCGAGTTCCGGTCGGTGCAAAAAAACCACGGCATCGGCATCGGCCAGCGAAGGCGCGAGCGCATCGGCATGTGCACCCAGCCGCATCGAATTGGAACGCGGTTCCATCGCGACCACGATGCGTGCCTTGCCGACGCTCGCGCGCAAGCCGGCCAGCGTGGTCGCGATCGCGGTCGGGTGATGGGCGAAGTCATCATAGACCCGAATGCCGTTCAACTCGCCGACCACCTGCATGCGCCGCGCAACGCTTTGGAACTCGGACAGTGCCGGCAGCACTTCTGCAATGTCGACGCCAATCGCGCTTGCAGCGGCGATGGCGGCGAGTGCGTTCATCACGTTGTGCCGTCCCAGCAATGGCCAGCGCACGCTGCCGATCTCGACACCCTGATGCGATACCGAAAACTCCGAGCCATCGGCTTCAATCAATCGCGCACGCCAATCGCCGGCATCAATGCCGAAACTGTCGACCGGCGACCAGCAACCCATCGCCAGCACTTCCGCGAGCAACGGGTCTTCGGCATTGACGATCAGCCGGCCATTGCCGGGAACGATGCGGACCAGGTGATGGAACTGCCGCTGGATCGCAGCAACGTCGGGAAAGATGTCGGCATGGTCGTATTCGAGATTGTTGAGAATGGCGACACTGGGACGGTAATGGACGAACTTGGAGCGCTTGTCGAAAAACGCGGTGTCGTACTCGTCGGCTTCAATGACGAACGCGGCACCCTGCCCCAACCGCGCGGAAATCCCAAAATTCGCCGGCAGCCCGCCAACCAGAAAACCCGGCTCCAACCCAGCACATTCCAGCAACCACGCAAGTATCGAAGTGGTCGTCGTCTTTCCATGCGTACCCGCAACCGCCAGCACCTGGCGATTCGCCAGCACCGTTTCACCCAGCCACTGTGGTCCGGAAACGTAGCGCAGGCGCTGGTCGAGCACGTGCTCGATCGCCGCATTGCCGCGCGACAGCGCATTGCCCACGATCACCTGGTTGGGCACCGGTTGCAGGTGTTCCGCTCTGTAGCCGGATTTGAGAACAATGCCGAGCTGTTCAAGCTGATCGCTCATCGGCGGATAGACGTTGGTGTCCGAACCTTCCACGTCATGCCCCAGCTCGCGTGCGAGTGCAGCGATGCCGCCCATGAAGGTGCCGCAGATGCCGAGGATGTGGAGTTTCATGGTTGTGCTTGGGAGTGTTGCCGCAGGAGCGCCGCGTCGACCAAAAAATACGTCTTCGTCATTCCCGCGTAGGCGGGAATCCATTTTGATCTTCGGGAATCACCGAAAAAGAAGCAGAATCAAATTGGGTCCCCGCTTTCGCGGGACTGCGAAGGCAGAGCCTGTCCCGGACTTGATCCGGGAATGCCGTAGCGAACATCCGCGCTGCAGATGGCCCGAAGGGCGCGCGAAGGACTTCGCGCGCAATGACGACGGTTTGTGGGCTCACACGCGGTCCTTGGGCAGCGCCGCGAGGATACGTTCGAAGACTTCGTCCAGTTCGCCGACACCGTCGACGGTGACCAGCTTGCCGATTTGCTCGAAATGGTCGGCGACCGGTGCGGTCTGCTCGGCGTAGATGCGCAGACGTTCGCGCACCGTTTCCGGTTTGTCGTCAGCACGATGCTGGGCGGCATAGCGAATTTCGCAGCGGTCGATGATCTTCTCGTCGGACACATCCAGCTTCACGGCGATATCGAGTGGCTGGCCGAGGCGTTCCAGCAAGTCTTCCAGCGCTTCGCACTGGGCGACATTGCGCGGATAGCCATCGAGGATGAAACCCGGTTGCGCATCCGGTTCGCGCAGGCGTTCTTCGAGCATGCCGAGGACGATGTCGTCGCAAACCAGCTTGCCCGCGTCCATTACTTCCTTGGCCTTGATACCGAGTGGCGTTCCGGCCTTTACGGCAGCTCGCAACAGGTCGCCAGTGGAGATGTGGGCAATGCCGAGTTTGCCCTTGAGGCGAACCGCCTGGGTGCCTTTGCCCGATCCGGGAGCGCCGAGTAAGACGATGCGCATGAAGTTCCATCGCTGACGCGGCCTTGCCGCAGGAATGCCCGCATTCGCTAGAATCAGTCGCGAAACAACGCCGACCGCCACGAATGTCCCGGGCAAGTTTACATAGACTCGTGCGTAGCGTCCCCGGCGTCAACCACTCGACCAGCCGACGAAGAATGGAGTAACCATGTCCCGCGGAACCTTGCTGTATGCCCAGTCCGGCGGTGTCACCGCCGTCATCAACGCCAGCGCCGGCGCCGTCATTGAGACCGCCCGCAAGAACGGCATCAAGGTTTACGCGGCGCGCAACGGCATCGTTGGCGCACTGCGCGAAGACCTGATCGACACCAGCAAGGAAACCAAGGCCGCCATCGCCGCGCTGCGCTACACACCGGGCGGCGCATTCGGCTCGTGCCGGTTCAAGTTGAAGTCGCTCGAACAAAGTCGCAGCCAGTACGAACGCCTGATCGAGGTGTGCAAGGCGCACGATATCCGCTGGTTTCTCTACAACGGTGGCAACGACTCGTCGGACACCGCGCACAAGATTTCCCAGATTGCAAAGACGCTGGGCTATCCGTTGATCTGCATCGGCGTTCCGAAAACCGTCGACAACGATCTCGCGGTCACCGATTGCTGCCCGGGGTTTGGGTCGGTCGCGAAGTACACGGCGGTGTCGGTGCTGGAAGCCAGCATGGACGTTGCCTCGATGGCGCAATCCTCGACCAAGGTTTTCATCATGGAAGTGATGGGCCGCCACGCCGGCTGGATCGCGGCCGCGGCCGGACTTGCCGGCGAAGGTGATGACGAGGCACCGCACATCATCCTCTTCCCGGAAATTCCCTTCGACGAAAAAGCCTTCCTTGCCAAGGTGAAGGCAACCGTCGAACGGGTTGGCTGGTGCACCGTGGTGGTCTCGGAAGGCGTCCGCAACAAGGATGGCGATTTCCTTTCCGAGGTCGGCACAAAGGATGCTTTCGGACACGCCCAGCTTGGCGGCGCGGCGCCGATGATCGCCGGCATGGTCAAGGAGGAGCTCGGCTACAAATATCATTGGGCGGTGCCAGACTATTTACAGCGCTCGGCCCGTCATATCGCGTCGAAGACCGATGTCGAGCAAGCCGTAGCAGTCGGTGCTGCCGCCGTCGAATACGCCATGGCCGGAATGAACGCGGTGATGCCGGTGATCGTGCGCAAATCCGATGCGCCATACCGCTGGAAGATCGAGCCGGTCAAGCTGGCCAAGGTCGCCAACCACGAAAAGAAATTGCCGAAAAGCTACATCCGCCGCGACGGCTACGGTATCACCGCTGCCGCTCGTCGCTACCTGGAACCGCTGATCCGTGGCGAAGACCCGCCGCCAACCGGCAAGAATGGCTTGCCCGCCTACGTGCGACTGCGCAACACGCCGGTCGCGAAGAAATTGCCGGAGTACGTGATCGACGACAAGTAGCTGCTGCTACTTCATCGCCAGAAATGGACGTTCGACGTAGCGATACGAGAGCCACGCAATTAGCAGGATGACGGGTGTCGACACGCCGAACAAAGCAGCGAGTGGCCACCCGCCGAGCCATCCCGCACCGGCCAGGTATTGCCACACCTGCAATAGCGGGTAATGCCACAGGTAAAGGCTGTAGCTGATCAGGCCGAGCCAGACGAGTATGCGGCCGGCAAACAGTCGCCTGCCCAATGGTGCGCCAGCCGCCACGCCGAGTACCAACATCGCGAACGCGGCAGCCAGCAGGCTGTGATGGAAGAACAGCCAGGGCACGTCAAAACGAATCAGGAAATCGTCGCGCGGTCCGGCCGCGAGCACCATGGCGAGAATGCCGAGCAGTCCCGCCGCCAACCACATGCCGGGCCGGCGGATCCATTGCGGTCGACGCACCAGGATCCACGCCGCGAACATGCCGTAGACGAACTGGTCGAGTCGCCCCGGCAACTGATGGATGCTCGGATAGCCGATGAACTGCGCGATGGCGGGGTCGAACCAGCCAAGGTAGGCCAGAAGGCGATAGGTCAGCGACCAGGTCAGCGCGAACAACGCCACCAACCAACCCGGCGCACGAACCATCAATAAAGCGAGCAGCGGCAGCGCGACGTAGAAGTCCCACTCGATCGGCATCGACCAGTACACCGCGTTGAGCAGTTGGCCACCGCCAAACAGGTTCTGCACCAGCCCAAGGTGCGACGCGATATTGGCGGGCTGGATGCGATCGAACTGCCCCAGCCATGCATAAGCAGCAATCAGGATCAGCAGTTGCAGCCAGTACGCCGGCAGCACGCGGCGGACACGGTGATGCCAGAACCGGACCAGCGATGGTTTCGGCAAGTCGTTTTCCGCGGCTCGGTGCCAGGGCAAGGACAGCAGAAAGCCGGACAGCACGAAGAACAGATCGACGCCGAAGTATCCGCAGGACAGAAACCAAGTCGGGTCGAACGTCCAGCCAGCCAGCGACAACGGATGACGCACACCACCGCTGAACTGCCACAGGTGCAACAACAAGACCCACGCCGCCGCCACGCCGCGCAGCCCGGTCAATCCGCGAATATGGTCCCGCTCGGCCATCTCTTTCCACCCCTGGAAAAGTCGCCGATCTTATCCGATGCGGGTCGCGGCTATACTTGGCGTTCGCGACCGCCGCCGGACCCGTTCCGACAGTGTCACGAAACCCACCGGGTGACTGTGCAGGGGCCGCCGCGAAAGCGTGTCCGGGACGAATAGCGTCCGGGACAGACTTGCGGCACGCACGACCACCCAAGAATTCATCATCCAAAAAGTAGAGGGGAGCTTCCGATGCAGATTTTGCAGCAGCACGGCATCCTGATTTCGTTGATCTGCGCGGTGCTCGCGCTGGTCTACGGCGTCTGGTCTATCCGCTGGATTCTTGCCAAGCCAGCCGGCAATGCGCGCATGCAGGAGATCGCTGGTGCGATCCAGCAAGGCGCCAGTGCTTATCTCAACCGTCAGTACCGCACCATCACCATCGTCGGCGTTGTCCTGGTTATCGCGATCGGGTTTGCGCTGGACTGGCTGACTGCCGGCCTGTTCGTAATCGGCGCAGTGTTGTCGGGGCTCGCCGGCTACGTCGGCATGAACGTGTCGGTTCGCGCCAACGTGCGTACCGCCGAAGCAGCCCGTAGCGGACTTGCGGCGGCGCTCGACGTGGCATTCCGCGGCGGCGCGATCACCGGCATGTTGGTCGTAGGCCTCGGCCTTCTCGGCGTCGCCGGCAGCTACGTGGTGATGGCGCGTTTGGGCTACCAGCCGAATGAAATCATGCACGCGCTGATCGGTTTCGCATTCGGCTCGTCGCTGATCTCGATCTTCGCCCGTCTCGGTGGCGGCATCTTCACCAAGGGCGCCGATGTCGGTGCCGACCTGGTCGGAAAGGTCGAAGCCGGCATTCCGGAAGATGACCCGCGCAACCCGGCGGTGATCGCCGACAACGTGGGCGACAACGTCGGCGATTGTGCCGGCATGGCTGCCGACCTGTTCGAAACCTACGCGGTCACCCTGATCGCGACGATGCTGCTCGGCGTCATCATGGTCGAACAGACTGGCCCGTACGGCGTTCTGTATCCAATGTTGCTCGGCGGCGTCTCGATCATCGCCTCGATCATCGGCACCTTCTTCGTCAAGGTCAGCCCTGGCGGCAAGATCATGAACGCACTGTACAAGGGCGTGATCGTGTCGGGCGTGCTCGCCCTGCTCGCCTTCATCCCCGTGACGCAAAGCCTTATGGCCGGCAGCGTGTACGGTGTCTGGAACATCCTCGGTTGCGCCGTGATCGGCCTACTGCTGACCGGCGCCATGGTCGTCATTACCGAGTACTACACCGCGACCGAATACGGTCCGGTGCGCCACATCGCTGCCGCGTCGGAAACCGGCCACGCCACCAACATGATCGCTGGCCTTGGCATTTCGATGCAGTCAACCGCGCTGCCCGTGTTGTCGGTCTGCCTTGCGATCTGGGGGTCGTATTACCTCGCTGGTCTCTATGGCATCGCGATTGCAGCGACCGCCATGCTGTCGATGGCCGGCATGATCGTGGCACTCGACGCCTACGGCCCGATCACCGACAACGCCGGCGGTATTGCCGAAATGGCCGACCTTCCGGCCGAGGTGCGTGGCGTGACCGATCCGCTCGATGCGGTCGGCAACACCACCAAGGCGGTCACCAAGGGCTACGCGATCGGTTCGGCCGGCCTCGCCGCGCTGGTGCTGTTCGCCGACTACACGCACAAACTCGCGGCTGAACATCCCGACGTGATCTACACCTTCGACCTGTCCGATCACATGGTCATCATCGGCCTGCTGATCGGTGGCCTGATTCCGTACCTGTTCGCATCGATGGCGATGTCTGCGGTCGGCGAAGCAGCCGCCTCAGTGGTCGAAGAAGTGCGCCGCCAGTTCCGCGAGATCAAGGGCATCATGGACGGCACCGGCAAGCCGGACTACACCCGCGCTGTCGACCTGCTGACCAAGGCCGCTATCCAGAAAATGATCGTGCCTTCGTTGCTGCCGGTTGCCGTGCCGATTGCGGTCGGTTTCCTGCTTGGACCGAAGGCACTCGGTGGTCTCCTGATCGGTACCATCGTCACTGGGCTGTTCATCGCGATTTCGATGACTACCGGCGGCGGCGCCTGGGACAACGCCAAGAAGTACATCGAAGACGGCCACCACGGCGGCAAGGGCAGCGAAGCCCACAAGGCCGCTGTTACCGGCGACACCGTCGGTGATCCCTACAAGGACACCGCCGGCCCGGCCGTGAACCCGCTGATCAAGATCATCAACATCGTGGCGCTGATGATGGTTCCGCTTCTTTGATTTCTTTCGATCGCTGACGCGATCATTCGATTTGCATCTGAGGCCCGTGGATTCCACGGGCCTTTTTTGTTGCCCTTCTCCCCTCGGAAGAAGAACCTGCCCGGACTTGATCCCCGCGGTAAGTCCCTCTCCCGCTGGGAGATGTGCTGGGGAGAGGACCCGGCACTTGCGCCACCTTCCATTTGTTTGGCCGATTAGAAGTCCGTGCCAATTAATCGGCTGTCGCCAGACTGGTCAAGCGTTTCGCCGGGCTGCCGCCCGCCGAGCCAC